>CAZPJP010000071.1:0-17892 GCA_964586915.1 uncultured Anaerolineales bacterium | reverse complement strand
CTATGAAAGGCAGGGATCATGATCACATTTCTTGCGCAGTTCCCGGTCGTTGTGCAGGCGCTCTTCGCCACATTGTTTACGTGGTTTTTGACGGCGTTGGGCGCTTCGGCGGTCTTTATGACAAAGGAAATTGACCGCCGCGTCCTGGACGTGATGTTGGGGTTCGCGGGGGGTGTGATGATCGCCGCCAGCTTCTGGTCACTGCTGGCGCCAGCGCTTGAGATGTCGACGGAGAGCACGCTGCCCCAATGGGCGCCGGTCGCAATCGGATTCCTGCTCGGCGGCGCATTCCTGCGGCTTCTGGATCGGATCCTGCCGCACTTGCATATTGCGGAGGACCAGCCTGAAGGGTTGAGGGTAACCTGGCAACGCATCACGCTATTGGTCCTGGCGATCACCCTCCACAACATCCCCGAAGGGCTTGCGGTCGGCGTAGCTTTTGGCGCTGCGGGTGCGGGTATCCCCGGCGCCTCAATCGCCGGGGGTCTCGCGCTGGCGCTGGGAATTGGAATCCAGAACTTCCCCGAAGGCATCGCGGTGGCAATGCCGTTGCGGACCAGCGCTGTCTCGCCGGCGAAGAGCTTTTGGTATGGCCAGCTATCAGCGATCGTAGAACCGGTGGCTGGCGTGTTGGGCGCGGCGGCGGTCCTGCTCTTTCGGCCAATCCTACCGTATGCGATGGCCTTCGCTGCCGGTGCAATGATCTTCGTCGTGGTGGAGGACCTCGTCCCAGAAGCGCACGCGGAGGGCAACGTGGATCTGGCAACCCTGGGGGTGATGTTGGGCTTTGCCGTGATGATGATCCTCGACGTCGCGCTGGGATAGAGAGAGCAGCGGAACGCGGGGGCGGGGCGCTATGGCGGAGAGAATTCTTGTGGTGGATGACGAGCTGCAGATTGTGCGGGTAGTGCGCGGGTATCTGGAACAAGCGGGCTATCAGGTCGCGACCGCCAGCAACGGCCAGGAGGCGCTCTTCATCGCACGCGAGCACAAGCCTGCATTGATCATCCTGGATCTCCAGATGCCGAAGATGGACGGGCTCGAGTTCACGCGGCGCATCCGAGCGGAGCAGCCCGATGTGGCCATCATTATGCTGACCGCTCGGGTCGAGGAGATGGACCGTATCCTCGGGCTGGAGCTCGGCGCCGATGACTACGTGACCAAGCCTTTCAGCCCCCGGGAGCTCGTCGCCCGCGTGCGCGCGGTATTGCGGCGCACGCAGAGTACGCCGTCCTCGCCCGAGGTGCTGGAGGAAGGAGGATTGACGCTCGACAGAGGGCGACGTGAAGTCCGCAAGAGCGGCGAGGTGATTGACCTGACCCCCACGGAGTTCGACTTGCTCGCGGTCCTGATGAGCGCGCCGGGCCGGGCCTATTCCCGGTCAGAGCTGCTGGAAGCCATCCAGGGCGTCGCCTTCGAAGCCTACGAACGGACAATCGACGTTCACATCAAAAATCTACGCCAGAAGATCGAGGACGATCCCACGGACCCCAAATACATCGGTACCGTCCGAGGCGTAGGTTACCGTTTTGAGGATTAGGCGTCTGAGGCGGCGCACGTTATGAATCTCTACCAAAAGTGGTTGCTGGCCTTTGCCATTGTCATTCTCATTGCCATTGCCACAGTCGCCGTTCTGGCAGGTTACCAGACGGAGACGGCGTTCCGCCGCTATGCAATGCTCTACAGCGGCCGCACGCAGATGCTGGCCCAGGCGTTGGTCACCTATTATGAGCAACAAGGAAGCTGGGAGGGCCTTCAAGCGGAGCTCCCGCAGCTCGCGACGCCGGGACAGGGACGGGGACGGCACGGGGCTCCCGAAAACGCTGGTGATGGCGAGATCGACTATCGCATCGCCGACGCGCAGCGGCGCATCATCGCCCGTACCAACGGAACACCAGAGGGACAGTTGACGCCATCCGAAGCTGACGCGGCCCTGCCCCTGATCCTCGCGGATAGGACCATCGGCTATCTGACGCTCGACCGACAAGCTGGCACGCCCGCTTCCTTGGACGCTCCGGCCGTCGAGTTCCTGTCAAGGTTGCGCTGGGCGTTGGCTCTGGGCGGTGGCGTGGCCTTTCTCGCCGCACTGCTGATGGCCGGGCTGCTGACGCGCGGCATCGTAGCGCCGGTTCGAACGCTGAGCCAGACTGCGGAGACCGTCGCGCGGGGCCACTTCGATGCCCGAGCGGTAGTCAGCGGTGAGGACGAGATCGCACAGCTAGCTGCAACCTTTAACAAGATGGCAGCCAGCCTGGAGCGTGCAGAAACGGCGCGGCGCGCGCAGACGGCGGACATCGCACACGAGCTCCGCAACCCGCTCGCCGTGTTACAAAGCACCCTGGAAGCCCTCGCCGACGGCATTACTCCCCCTACGCCCGACAATATCGAGCCGGCCTTGGATCAGGTCAAGACCCTCAACCGGTTAGTCGAGGATCTGCGGACCCTGGCGCTGGCCGATGCTGGGCAGCTGAAACTCGACGAGCAGCCCGTCGATATGCACCAGCTTATCGGGCGCGTGATCGACGCCCACAAAGACACCTTCAAGGCGCATCGCTTGACCTTGACGCTCGTGACCGAGCAGACCAAGGCCACCCGGGACGTCATGGGATCTGCAGCAGCGGCGCCGACAGTCACCGCCGACTACGCGCGGCTGACGCAGGTGCTCAATAACGTCCTTAGCAATGCCCTGCGTTACGTCCCTGCCGGAGGGCATGTGCGTATCTCTCTGAGAACCCAGCACGATGGCGTCACCGTCTGTGTGGCCGATGACGGCCCGGGTATTCCAGAGGAGGCCTTGCCACGGCTCTTCGAGCGCTTCTGGCGGGGAGAGCCTTCCCGCAGCCGCGTCACCGGCGGCTCGGGATTGGGGCTGGCCATTGCACATCAAATCATCCAGGCTCACCACGGTCGGATCTGGGCCGAGCCCACGTCGGGCGGCGGATTGACAATCTGCTTCTGGTTGCCTGGGGATTGATGACACTATTCCCTAGACCCTTGGAGCCCGGCCACCCCGCATCTGCTCCGATCACGTTCGGCGCGCTACCTCGTCACTGACAGCATCGAGCTCCGCCACCTCATCCTCCGTCAACCGCCAGCCGATGGCTCCGGCGTTGGAAGCCGCGTGGCGCTCATTCTTGGCGCCGGGAATGGGAACCGTGCCTTTGCAGAGGGTCCAGTTCAGGGCCACCTGGGCCGGCGTCCTGCCGCCGTGAGCCTCGCCAATCTCCTGCATCCGTTGGATCAGCGGCTGCACCTCGCGAAGATAATTTGGTGGGTACTGCCACCGTCGAAGCTGGCCGGGCGGGTTCTCGGGCGTGTACTTCCCCGTCAAGATCCCCATTTCCAGCGGACTATAGGCGACCAGGGTCACGTTGAGATCACGGCAAAGCGGCAGGACGCCGTTTCGCTCGGGCTCTCGATGAAGCAAGCTATAGTGGACCTGGTTCGACGCCAGCACGACGCCGCGCTCGTCCAGGGTCGCATGTGTGCGCCCCATCTGCTGCGCGTCGTAATTCGACACGCCGACCGCTCGCGTCAGATCAGCCTCCACGGCGTCGGCCAGGGCATGGGCCCACGTCTCGACAGGCACTGGCAGGAGCGGGAGGTGGATCTGATACAGGTCGACCTTGTCCAGGTCAAGGCGTTTCAGACTGCTCTTCAAGGCACGAAGAAGCGAGGACCGCGTCAACCGCCACGGAAACGGCACGAACTTGGTCGCGATCAACGGGCGCGTCCCGGTCTCCGACATAAATCGCCCCAAGAGCTTCTCAGACCGCCCTAGCCCATACATCTCCGCAGTATCGAAGAAGTCAATTCCGGCCTCAAGAGCGGCCTCATAGGCCTCCCGCAGGTCGCGGTCGGTGTACGCGCCACGCCCGTATCCCCAGATCCATCGGTCGCCCCATGCCCACGCACCGATGCCCATAGGGGGAATCTCAATGCCCGTGGCCCCCAGAGCGACGCGATCATCAGCGAATCTATCTGTCATAGCCAAACCTCCAGAGCCGAAAGCCTTCCTTGCCACCGTGCGCTTCTTGCCTCACCAGCCCATCGGGCGAAGCGGCGAACAACGTAAGTATAGTATGCCCGCGCTCAATTGTCAATATATCGCATATGTATTGACGACTTATGTTTGACATACGGTAAAGCCTATGGTATCATAGATATGAAGTTCAGACAGTCGAGCCCCGCAGGACTTTGGGACGAGGAGCGCGACTTAATAACTATATTCCCAAAGCATAGGTACAAAGTGAGGGCAAAATGAGTCAGCAGGAACCTATCTATAACATTGGAGTCGTGTCGCGAATGACCGACATACCTGCCGCCACTTTGCGTGTATGGGAACGGCGCTATGATTTTCCTGATACGGCGCGGACCGAAGGCGGTCACCGACTGTACAGCGAAAACGATATCGAGCGGATCCGCTGGGTCAAAGCCCGCGTCGACGAGGGGATGCAAACCCGGCAGGCGGTTCGCGCTCTGCGGACCTTGGAGAAGGAAGGTGCTTTCCCCGAGCCGCCGAGCGGGCTCAGTGAATCTCCGTTGCCAAGTTTGCAGGGCGGCCCGGACCCGGAGGCGGATGTCGACTCCTATATAGAGCTCCTCCAACGGCGATTGTTCGACGCATTGACACAACATGACATCGCGCGCGCCGACGCGCTCTTTAACGAGGCCTTGGTGCTCTATTCGCCTGAAGAGATCATGCTCCACTTAATCCGGCCGACGCTCACCGAGATCGGCGAAGGTTGGTTTGACGGGAAGATCACCGTTGGAACAGAGCACCTGGCCACGAGCTATCTCCGCCGGCACCTCACGGTGTGGCTCCGCACGGGCCCGCCGACCTTCTCGGTACAGCCTACGGTCCTGGCGTGTGCGCCGGGCGAGTATCACGAGGGAAGCCTGATGATCTTCGGGGCGCTTATGCGTCGCCGGCGGTGGCCCATTGCTTATCTGGGCCAGTCCATTCCGCTTCCGGATTTGGCGAGATTCGTCGAAAAGGTCGATCCGCTTTCGGTCGTGCTGGTAGCTATGACCGAAGAGCCCGCGGAGGCGCTGATTTCTTGGCCTGAGCACTTCCCGGATGTGGCCAAGCGAGGGCGCCCGATCTTCGGCTTTGGCGGCAGAGTTTTCAACGAGGAGCCGGAATGGCGGGCCCGCGTTCAGGGCCTCTTCCTCGGGGCGACGTTGACGGAGGGCGTCGAGACGCTCGAGCGCACGCTACGTCGCTACACACCGCCGCTGGAATGAGGGATCGCTGGCGGGACACCGCACTGGCCCAATTCCGATCGCCGCGGGATCTTCGTTAGCCCAGGATCGTCCTAGAGAAGGGTCTTGGGATCAGGTGTCGTGCCGGCTTCTAGCAGCTTCAGAACGTCCGCGTAGCCCTCAGCCGTCATTGCCGCGGGCTTAACGGACCGCACCTGCTCAAGCGCTTGCTCCGGAGACTGATTTTGATAGGTGATCAAGTAGCCTGCCAGGATCGCCCCGGTTCTGTCCTGACCGGCGTGACAATGCACCAAGGTGGGCTGACCGGCCTTCATCTGCTGATGAATGAAGGCCCATACAGGCAGCGCCTGATAGACAAAGGCCTTCCGCATGCCCCTAGAATAGAGCTTCACCGGCGGGAACTCCGCCCTATAATGGACGAGACCGTAGGGCGTAAGATCGTCAACCGGCTCTTCAGCGGACAAGGAGATCACCACGCGGATCCCGCCCGCGTAGAGCTCCGCCGGATCCCAAGGACGAAGCTCAGGACCGGGTCGCCCAGCCAACATCCGATCGATAACCCAGTAGACGTAGCGCATGAGGCGATTCTACCCGGCTGCCCTTTCTTGTCAACGGTGAGGGCTTTGAATAAGGGTATTCACCTCAGAGACACGCAACACACGGAGAATGCCAGGATCTGGTTCAATGAGATGGAACTGGATCCAATGGGAGGGTGAACGATGGAAACCGCGATTTGGTGGATACGCAGAGACCTGCGACTGAGCGACAATCAAGCCCTGAGGCAGGCCCTTGATGACCATGGGGCCGTCGTGCCTCTCTTTATCCTGGATCCTATCCTGTTGGATTCACCCTACGTCGGTGCTAAGCGCCGCGCATTTCTATTCGATGGGCTGCGGGCTCTCGACAAGAGTCTGCGCAGTCGCGGCAGCAGGTTGGTGATTCGGCGAGGAGAGCCAGCATCGGTTCTTGCAACCTTAACAGATGAAACCGGCGCCAGCGAGATCTACGCCGAGGCCGACATCTCGCCCTACGCCCGTCAGCGCGACGCCCGAGTCGCTGAGGCGCTGCCGCTGTGCTTGACCGAAGGGCTCACCATCCATCCGTACGATGCAATCCTCAAGGACGACGGCGATCCCTATCTTGTCTACAGTTACTACAGCCGCCGATGGAAGGACCTTCCGCTGCCGGACGCCGGGGAGCTCACCGAGCCGCCGGAACGGATCAAGACGCCTGAGGGCCTTGCGTCGGAGATGATCCCCGAATCGCCACAACTGCCGGCGTCGGTCCCCTTTGTAGCCGGTGAGGAGGCCGCGTTGGAGCGCCTGAGTTCGTTCACGGAAGAGGCGATCAACCACTATGCTGCCAGACGGGATCGTACAGATTTGGATGCGACATCACGCCTCTCCCCCTACCTGCGCTTCGGGATGCTCTCCGCGCGACGAGCCGCCGTGGCCGCGCTTGAGGCTAAGGCAGCAGCCGAGACCGACGAGGCGCGCGAAGGCGCCCAGACCTGGCTCGATGAGCTGATCTGGCGCGAGTTCTACATCTCTATTCTCTTCCATTTTCCTGAGGTCCGAGACCATAGTTTTCGCGAGACCTATCGTGATATGCAATGGGACAACAATCCCGACACTTTTGCCGCCTGGCAGGAGGGCCGGACCGGCTATCCGATCGTCGACGCCGCGATGCACCAGCTCGAAGCTATCGGCTGGATGCACAACCGCGCGCGCATGATCGTTGCTTCCTTCCTGACTAAGGACTTGTTAATCGACTGGCGGTGGGGAGAGAAACACTTCATGCAGCACCTGATCGACGGCGACCCGGCAGCCAACAACGGGGGATGGCAATGGTCTGCCGGCACGGGAACCGACGCCGCACCCTACTTCCGCATCTTTAACCCCCTGCTCCAAAGCGAAAAGCACGACCCCCAGGGGAACTACATCCGCCGATGGGTACCGGCGCTGGAGAACGTGGAGAAGAAGTACATTCACGAGCCCTGGACCATGCCCGAGGACGTTCAAGAGGCGTGCGGTTGCTGGATTGGCGCCGACTACCCAGCACCCATCGTCGATCATCAGCAGGCGCGAGAGCGAGCGCTGGCGGCTTACAAGCGAGCGCGGTAGAGCCATTTCGTCACAATCCGAGAGGCGAGATTGCAATGAAGACGAGGAAACGTATCTGGCTGAGGCTTCTCACGGGCTCACTGCTCCTCATACTGCTTCTCCTTGGCGGCTTCGTTCTCTGGGGAAGCACGCCCCTCGGCCCGAGCGACGCAGCCTTAGCAGCATCAACTTCGGACGACAGCGTGACGGTGGTGAGAGATCGCTGGATCACGTTTCAACCAACCGCGGTCGATCCGACGACTGGCTTGATCCTCTATCCCGGCGGAAGGGTCGATCCGAGATCCTACGCGCCCCTGGCGCGGGCCATCGCGGTCCGTGGACATCTCGTTGTCGTGGTCCCAATGCCGCTGAACCTGGCGGTTCTCGCGCCCAACCGCGCCGATGGTGTGATCGCCGCTTATCCCGCGGTGGTGACTTGGGCGGTGGGCGGACACTCGCTCGGTGGCGCGATGGCGGCGCGCTATGCCGATAAACATCATGAGGTCGTCGATGGCCTCGTGCTGTGGGCGGCGTATCCGGCCTCGTCGAACGATCTCTCGCAGCATCAGGAGTTGGCGGCGCTCTCCATCTATGCGATGCAGGACGGTCTGATGACCGCGCAGGAACGCGCGGACTCGGAAGCACTCCTACCCACCAACACCTGCTGGGTCGCAATCGACGGTGGCAACCACGCGCAATTCGGCGACTATGGTGCGCAGCGCGGTGACAACCCCGCGTCGATCTCCAAGTCCGAACAGTATGCGGAAGTCGTAGACGCCACAACGTCTTTCCTCGGGCAGCTCGGCGGCAGCGAGAGTCCCGAGGCGCTGAGATGCTCGCAGATCGGAGGTGCACCTTGAAGCCGTGGCTGCGATTCCTGCTGATAGGCCTCGCGATCGTTCTAGCTCTGCTGCTGGTCGGCCCGTTCCTGATTCCCGTGCCGCCGCTGGAGGACACGGTCCCACCGGAGCAGCTCGCCGATGCCGACAGCCACTTTGTCGAGGTTGAGAGGATCACGCTCCACTACAAACAGAAGGGTGAGGGAGATCCCGTCCTGGTGCTGCTCCACGGATTTGGGGCGAGCACCTTCTCCTGGCGCGAGGTCATGACGCCGCTGGCAGAGAAAGGTACCGTGATCGCCTTCGATCGCCCCGCCTTCGGCCTGACGGAGCGCCCGCTGCGCGATACCGAGGCGTGGCCCGGCTACAACCCCTACAGTTACGCGGCGCAGCCGCGCCTGACCGTGGGCCTGATGGATGCCTTGAATGTAGAATCCGCCATCCTGGTCGGGAACTCGGCTGGCGGCACCGTTGCGATGTTGACGGCGCTGGCGTATCCCGAGCGTGTCGAGGCTCTGATCCTGGTCGATGCCGCGGTCTATGTAGGAGGCGGTACGCCCGCGCTTATCCGCCCCCTTCTGAACACACCCCAGATGCGACACCTTGGCCCCCTCATTGCGCGCCGCATTCGCGACTGGGGCGTCGAGTTCGGACGCTCAGCTTGGCACGATCCCGATAAGATCCCACCCGAGTTCTGGGAGGGCTATCAGCGACCACTGATGGCCGAGAACTGGGATCGCGCGCTCTGGGAGTTGACCAGCAGCTCGCGGCGCCCCGACCTGCCGGCTCGTCTTGAGGAGTTAACGCTGCCGACGCTGGTGATCACCGGGGATGACGACCGCATCGTCCCGACCGAGGAGAGTGTGCGCCTGGCGCAGGAGATGCCCAATGCGGATCTCGTCGTGCTCAGTGAATGCGGGCACGTACCTCAAGAGGAGTGTCCGGAGCCGTGGCTGGACGGCGTGGATGAATTCGTAAATCGACTACCGTGAGTTGCTGCCCGTTCGCATCTTCTTGCCTTTTCCCCGGATAGGCCCATACTTGGTGCCGGTGACCAGACAATGAAATCAAGAATTCTTGATGAGACTGAAGAAGCCATCCTGGGGATCGAGCGGTATTGGCTGACCCGCCTTCAGGTCGCCATGGCGCAGTTCCCGGCGACCCCTGAGGACCGCGCTGCTCTGGAGCGGTCGGTGCGCCAACTCGACGAGCTCTTCCTGATCGTCGTCGTCGGTGAGTTCAACTCCGGCAAGTCCGCGCTGATCAACGCCCTTTTCGGCGAGCCCCTTCTAGAGATGGGTGTGACGCCGACGACGACGCGGATCCACCTGCTCAAACACGGTGAAAGCGTAGAGCGCGTGGCGGTGGAGGCGGATGTGGATGTCTACACGGTCCCCGCACCACTCCTCAAGGAGATCACCGTCGTCGACACCCCGGGCACAAACGCGATCTACCGCGAGCACGAAGCGATGACGCGGGAGTTTATCCCCCGATCCGATCTCGTGCTCTTTGTGACGTCGGTCGATCGTCCGTTCACCGAGAGCGAGCGAGCCTTCCTCCAGGTCATCCGCGAGTGGGGCAAGAAGATCGTCATCGTCCTCAACAAGATCGATATCCTGGAGGCCTCCACGGACCTCAACGACATTGAGCAGTTCATCGCCGAAAGCGCGCAGAGACTACTGGGCTTCACGCCCCAGGTGCTGCCGGTGTCGGCCCGCACGGCCCTGCGTGCCAAAGAGGCGCAGGATCGGGACCAACTTGCCCGCAGTCGCATCGCGGCCCTGGAGACCTACGTCGCCGACCGGTTGGATGAGACGGAGCGCGTGCGCCTTAAGCTGCTCAACCCCCTGCGAGTGGGGCTACATCTAGCGTCCAAATATCTTGGGATCATCGACGAGCGCATGGCGCTGTTGGCGGATGACCTCGCTGTGATGGCCAATATCGCCCAGCAACTCAAGACCTATCAGGACGAGATGGCGCGCGAGTTCCGGCTGCGGCTTTCCGACGTGGACCGCGAGCTGCAGGTCTTTGAGAACCGCGGGATGGCCTTCTTCGACGAGACGATGCGGCTGGGACGGTTCTTCGATCTTTTGGACCGCCGCAAACTCGAGACCGAATTCCGCGAGGAGGTCGTCGCCGATCTGCCGGAAGCTATAGAGGCACGGGTCGATGAGATCACGGAGTGGCTGGTCAAGCGGGACGAGAACCTGTGGCGGATGGTGATGGAGCACGTCCGGCGGCGGAAAGAAGTGCACGCAGATCACGTCCTGGGCGAGATCCCGAGCACCTTCGACCTCGGCCGTGAAGAGCTCATCGAAGACGTAAGCACCTCTGCACAGCTTGCGATGCAGGGCTACGACCGCTCAGCGGAGGCCCGGCGCATCGCGGGGTCGCTGCAGCGCGCGGTAGCCAGCACCGCCCTCGTCGAGGTGGGCGCCGTGGGATTGGGCACGCTGATCACCGTGATCGCGTCCACCACGGTCCTGGACGTCAGCGGCATCGTGGCAGCCAGCACGATGGCGGTTCTCGGGCTGCTGGTCATCCCGAGCAAGCGACAACAGCATAAAGAAGAGCTGCGCACCAAGATCAGCGAGGTCCGCGAGACACTGATGGAGACCTTGACCGCGCAGTTTGAGGCTGAGGTGGCGCGTAGCCTGCAGGAGATCACGGACGCGATCTCACCCTACACGCGCTTCATCCGCTCGCAACAGAATCACTGGGGCGAGGCGCGGGACGAGCTCGTCAACATCGAGAAATGGCTAAAGCGCCAGGAGACGGAGATCAAGGCGCTGTAGCTGCGCAGAGAGCTGAGATGCCAGACAGGGATAAGGTCTGTCCAGGAACACCAACCATTCGCCTAGGCGTGAGCACATGCCTGTTGGGCGAGCACGTCCGCTACGACGGTGGGCACAAGCACGATCGCTACGTGACCGGCGTGCTGGGCGAGTACATTGACGAGTGGGTCCCCATCTGTCCCGAGGTCGAGTGCGGACTGCCCATCCCCCGGGAGAGCATGCGGCTGATCGGCGACCCCGAGAGCCCCCGGTTAGTTATGCCCAAATCAGGACGTGACCAGACGGAGCGGATGATGACCTGGGCCGAGGGCAAGCTGGACCAATTGGCGCAGATGGACCTGAACGGGTTCATCTTCAAGAAAGGCAGCCCCTCGTCAGGTGCGTGGCGCGTGAAGGTCTATGACCAGAACGGCGTGCCCAGCGCGTCCGGCAGCGGGTTGTTCGCTGGGGCCTTTATGAAGCGTTTCCCCCACCTCCCGGTGGAGGAAGAGGGCCGCCTTCATGACTTACCGCTGCGTGAGAACTTCATCGAGCGCCTCTTCGCCCACGCACGGTGGACGTGCTTGCTCAGCGAAGACCCTACGCCCGGTGGCCTGGTGAGGTTCCACTCCTCGGTCAAACTGGCCTTGATGGCCCACAGCCCCTCGCACTACCAGGAGCTCGGTCGCCTGGTCGCGCGGGCCGGCACGCTGCCCTGGGAGGACCTGGTCGACGCCTATTATGCAGGCTATATGACCGGGATGCAGATCCTGGCCACGCGGGGCCGTCACGTCAACGTCCTCCAGCACCTAATGGGCTACCTGAAGGACGATCTCTCATCCGCGGATAAGCAGGAGCTTCTGAGCCTCTTCGAGGACTACCGGCAGGGGCTCGTACCGCTGATCGTGCCCATCACACTCTTGAAGCACCACCTGGCCCGCCACACCGTCCCCGACTGGGTCCACGTTCAGACCTACCTGAACCCCTACCCCAAAGAGCTGATGCTCCGCAACCACGTGTGACGCCGGGCCAAATAGGAGAGCAAACATCTGGGCGCTAAGGATCCATTTTGCAGGGCACGCCCTTCAACTCCAGTGACACCCGGAGAGCGCCACTTTCCTCTCCGACCTCGTGCTCGGAGAGGGCTCGTCACCTGATCTGCGCTCATCAAGAGCCGATACGATCAATCAACATAACTAGGAAGAGCGTGGCGAGATAGATTAGGGAGTAAATGTAGAATCGCCGTGTAACCTGGATCTCCGCAGTGCAGAGCACACGGACCGCCAGGTAGAGGAACAATCCACCGAGAACGGCGGCCCCCACAATATAGACGGTTCCCATCGTGCCCATGACGATCGGAAGCGTCGTCAGCAACACCGTAAGTCCAACATAGGCCAATATCTGGCGGCGCGTGACATCCTCGCCACGGACGACAGGAAGCATCGGGACGCCGGCTCGCGCGTACTCCTTCGCTCTTAACAGTGCCAGTGCCCAGAAATGAGCCGGTGTCCAACAGAATACAATCGCGGCGAGGGCAAACGCCGCAGAGGAAACCGTGCCAGTCACCGCGGACCACCCGATGAGCGGAGGGATCGCTCCGGCCAACCCGCCAATGACCACATTCCAGGGCGAACGCCGCTTCAGCCAGAACGTATAGACCAGCACGTAGTAAGTAAAGGCGAACCCCGCCAGGATGGCAGCAACGGGATGAGCGCCGAACCACAGGATCGCGCCGGAGAGCAGCCCAAGCAGGGTGCCTAAGATCAGGGCCTGTGTGGGTTCGATCCTGCCGGACGGGATGGCGCGCTGACGGGTCCGCGCCATCTGCCCATCGAGATCGCGATCGAGGTAACAGTTCACCGCCCCCGCCCCACCGGCAGCCAGATAACCGCCCAACATCGTCAGACACACACGCTGTAGGGACGGGCTTTCGTCCGCTGCCAGGAACATAGCGACGAGCGCCGTCAGCAGAAGGAGCGCCGCGATGCGCGGCTTGGTGAGGCTGAGATAGTCTCGGCAGATCGCCACGGCACGTCGCCGATGCCTCACAGACGCGACCTCACACACTGACTTCTCGCTATATAGCACCCAGCAGCAAGTGGGCTAAGGCAAAGTAAATGAGCAGTCCGGTGATGTCCTTGATCGTCGTGATGATGGGATCAGCGCTCGCTGCGGGATCGAGGCCAATTTGCTCAAGTCCGAGCGGAATCAAGAAGCCGAGCGTCGTCGCAAGCGTTGTTGTGGCCGCTAGAGAGCCGCCCACGATGCGCATCAGATCCGGCCCTCCATCGTACAGGGATTCAGGAAGAAGATCGGTATGATCGCAAGAAGGATAGCCAGAAGGAACACACCGCTGGCCAGGAGACCGCCGTAGAGCATGAACCCCTTGCGGCTGCCCTCCATCTCACCGATGAGATTGCCGCGCTCCTCCTCGCTCATACGTCGCCACGACTGCCAGGCGACCGCGCCCGCAGAGACCGCGACGCCAACCAGGACCACGGACGCTACGTACATGACGGCTGGACCCCCGACCGCGCACGTGACGGGCACGAGGACGTAGACCACGACGAGATGCAGGAACCAGGCCGCCGCGGCGCCGAAAGTCCCGAACCATAGCCGAAACCCCTCGGGCTCCGCGCTCCGTTCCTCGGTCACAGTGACTCCTTTCTCCTCACCCTAGAATACGTAGTGCGAAAGATAGAGGGTGAAGAACAGCGGGATCCACACAAGGACGACAAAGTGCCAATAGAGCCCGTTGATCCGCACGCCAAGGTTGCGCTCTGCGCTGAAGTAGCCTTGCGTCGCCGCTGCGAAGACGACAGCGACCTTCAAGAGCACCGTGAGGACGTGCGCCGAATGGAAACCCACGATCGTCCAGGTGATGGACCCATAGGCATTGGTAGCCCAATTGTAGTCGTAGCCGCTGTACTCGACGGCCTTGAGCGTCAGGAAAGCGGCACCGAGCACGAAGCTGAGGGCCAGGCCGGCCTTGAGATTGCGCACATTGCCCCTCTTGATGCTCGCGTCCGCCCACAACATCGGGGCGCTGCTCGCCAACAGAATCAGGGCGCCGATCGACGGCAGCAGCAAACTGGGCCGAGAGATTCCCCCGATCGGCCATTCCGGCGCGTAGAAGCGCAAGTAGAAGTAGCTCGCGATCAGGCTGGCAAAGAGGACGGCTTCGATGGTGATGAGGCCAACCATCCCCCACCAGAGGGGCGCGCGCCGATCATTCAGGTTGAGCGGCAGCTCTGCGATGCCAAGCTCTGCCTGCTGTGAGTCGAGGGTCATGGAGCCTGCTCCTTTTCACGATTCCGCCCAGGCCAGTTCCAAAGCACGATGGCCACAAACACAATGAGCGCGCCGACGGGCACCAGCCAGAGGCTGATCAGAGCGCCGTAGAACGCCACGACACCGCCAACGGCCATAAGGAGCGGTTCCAGGGCAGGGCCGGCCACCAGCAACCGCTGTTCGGGATCGGCATCCAGCGTTGAGGTCCCTACGGTGATGCGGGATTCCTTGGGCAGATCGCGGGCGGCGAGTTGCGCGTCCTCGTCGACCTCATCCCATAGCGGCATCCGGCTGGTCACCGGGGGAATGGCGTCGAAGTTATGCGGCGGCGGGGGAGAGGAGGTAGCCCACTCCAACGTGCCCGCCTGCCAAGGATCGCTGCCGGCTGGCTCCCCGCTGCGCACGCTCTTGAGAACGTTGACCAGCGTGACAGCAAAGCCAGCTCCCAGCGTAAGGGCGCCCAGCCAGGTCACTGTCATAGGTGTGTCCCAACCGAGGCCTTCCATATAGGTGTGAACGCGGCGTGGCATGCCGAGGAACCCCGTGTAGTGCAAGGTGAAGAACGCGATGTTGAAGCCCGTGAAAGCCAACCAGAAGCTCCACCGCCCCAGCTTCTCGTCGAGGAGTCGGCCGGTCATCTTCGGAAACCAATAATAGAGCATGCCGATCAAAGGGAAAACCGATCCGCCGATCAGAACGTAATGAAAGTGGGCCGTCACAAAATGGCTGTCATGCACCTGCCAATCGAAGGGGGGTGCCGCCACCATAATGCCGGTGATGCCTCCGATGACGAAGAGAGGGATGAAGCCCACAGCCCACAGGTAAGCAGCCTTCACACGGGGCTTTGCCCCCAACCATATCGTGGCGATCCACGAGAAGACCTGCGTCCCACTGGGAAGGGCGATCGACATACTGGCAGCAGCGAAGAAGGTCATCGCCAACACCGAAAGCTCCCCGGCGAACATATGATGGACCCACAATCCGAAACTGATGATACCGATGAGCACCTGAGAGAGCACGACAGGTAAGTAGCCGACCAAGCGGCGACGCGAGAACGGGGGCAAAATCGTCGAGACCATCCCGAAGGCAGGAATGGCGATGATATAGACCTCTGGATGACCGAAGAACCAGAACAGATGCTGCCAGAGGAAGGAGTGACCGCCGCCTGCAATCTGAAAGAAGTGGGTCCCGACAATCCGATCTAGGGCGAGCATAATTGTAGCCAACATCAGGGGCGGCATCGCGAAGATGATCATAAGGGAGACGATCAGAATGGACCAAACAAAGACGGGCATTCGGTTGATCGCCATGCCGGGCGCACGCATCTTGAAGATTGTGATGATGAGAATCAGCGCCGCTGTCAGGTTGGAGGCCTCCAGAAAGGAGATGGAAAGCGCATAGAGATCCACGTTGATACCCGGGGAATACGTTGGACCGGCTAAGGGTGTGTAGCTGAACCACCCGGCGTCAGGGGCGCGTCCCATCAAGAGCGCGATCCACAGGGCCACGCTCGAGAAAAGATAAACCCAGTAGGCAAAGGCGTTGAGGCGCGGGAAAGCAACCTCACGGGCGCCGATCATCAAAGGCACGAAATAGATCCCCAGGCCCAGCATAATGGGCACGGCGAAGTAGAACATCATCGTGATACCGTGCATCGTAAAGAACTGATTGTAGGTTTCCGCCGAGAGCACATCCCGTCCGGCCTGGGAGAGTTGTGTCACCATCGTCAACGCCAAAAGGCCTGCCAAGACGAAGAAAGTGAACGCTGTCACGATCCAGCGCGTCCCGATCGTCTTGTGATCCACAGTGCTCAGCACAGCGACTGCGGTAGATCCGCGAGCATCGATCTTGTACGACTCCAGAGCGGATGTGGCCATCTTCTCTCCTAACGCGTTAGTCTCAGAGGGTCCCCGATCGCTTCGATGCGTGGCGCTTATGAAGGACCAAACAGGCGCTCTCGCTTAATGCAGGGTTTCTAGGTAACCGATCAGATTCTCCAGATCCTGGTCAGACAGGGGCACAGGCGGCATCTGATTGCCCGGCTTGAACTGCTGTGAGTCGACGATCCAATCCGCCAAATTCTCGGGCGTGTTTGGCAACGTACCAGCCCCTAGCTCACGCCGGCTGGCAAGATTTGTCAAATCAGGACCCACCGTACCGGCCGCCTCTGATCCACGGACGGTGTGGCAATCTCCGCAGCCGGAGTCCAGAAAGATCTCCTGCCCGCGGAGCGCGCGATCCTCGCTGGGTTCGGGGGGAGGCACCTGCTGTTGCGCCAGCCACTGCTCAAACGCCTCGGGTTTATGAGCAATGACGAGAAACTGCATCTTCGCATGCTGCAGTCCGCAGAATTCAGCGCACTGACCGCGGTAGGTGCCGGGCTTGTCTGCTTGCAGCCACAGTCTGCCGACGTGATCGGGCATCATATCGCGTTTGCCCTGAAGCTCGGGGACCCAAAAGGAGTGGATGACGTCCACGGAGTGCAGCCGCAGGCCAACAGGTTGCCCCGCGGGGATGTGGATCTCATTGGCGACCGCAAAGTCGTAATCGAGGTAATCAACGTGCCACCACCACTGGTGTGACGCCACCCGGATCGTCACACCCGGCGTTGACGGCGGCTCTTCCAGGCCGACAGTGACATATGTATTGTAGACCATAAGGCCCAACACAATCAGCCCAGGTAGAATAGCCCCACCAAAGGTCACGAGGCGCCGACCCAGCCGGCTGTCTTGGTCTTGGCGAGCCCGCCGCCGCCAGAGCGCGATAACCAGCGCCGCGATCACTCCTGTGAAGACGACGACACTGAGGGTAAGCATCACCCACCAAAGGCGGGCAATGGCGGCTGACGCGGGCCCGGCTGGGTCCAGCGCGCGCACCTCACAGCCGCTCAGGAACAGAAGCAGGGCGAGCCCCCTCCAGTAAGAACCTTTTCGGAACAACGATTCACGCTGCCGGTCGACCTCTCGATAACACAAAGATCAGCCTCCTCACCTTCTGACGTTCAAAAGGGGGCAAGAGTACGCACCTCTTTTAGTATACACGAGAAACGAACCAGCGGCAGGCGGCCGCCAGGCCGTCCTCGCTAGGCTATCCGCCATCCCTGCCACGCCACGGCGCCTCCACCGCCGCCCTCACCCGCACGGGCGTGAAGGGGATCCGGCGCAGCCGCACGCCCACCGCGTCGAAGACGGCGTTGGCGATGGCTGCCGGGACCGGTCCATGGGTGCCCTCGCCCACACCCAGCCAGGGCTCGCCGGGCCGGTTGAGCAGCACCGTCTCGACCACCGGCGCATCGGGGAAGCGCAAAATCGGGTAGCTGTGCCAGTCGACGCTGGTGACGCCATGCCGATCAAAGGTTACCTGCTCCCGCAGGGTCCAGCTCACGGCCTGGGTGAACCCGCCCTCAAGCTGGTTGCTCAGGCCGTCGGGGTTGACGATCTGCCCGCAATCCGCGGCGAGCACCGCGTGGGTCAGACGGATGACGCCGCTCTCCCGGTGAACGCTCAGATCCACGACCACCGCGACGTAGCTCTGGCGGCTCTTGTACTGGGCAAAGGCGATCCCTCGACCCATAGCCATCGCTTTGTCGCCGCTCTCCATCGAAGGGCGGGCCTTCTCCGCCGCAGCCTCGATGACGGCCCGCGCCCGCTCGTCGTCCAG
>CAZPJP010000070.1:13758-17970 GCA_964586915.1 uncultured Anaerolineales bacterium | reverse complement strand
TGTCTGCCCGCGCATTATAGCTTGGATGGTCTGCCTGTCAAGCTTCCGCATCGCTCTCTGGTTGCAACTTGTCCCTTTCGTGGTAGAACACGCCTGAGTTTGACGTTGGGCTACACATCTGCGAGTTCTGGCTCGCGCTGACCATCGGGCAGAGAGGGGACATGACGCATCCGCATACGGGGGACGCCGAACTGGATCTTACCGTGGTCCTGCCCATCTACAATGAGGCGGATAATCTCCGTCACTTCGTCCCCGAGTTATCCGGCGTTCTGCGAGATGTCGGGCGTTCTTATGAGATTATCACCATCGATGACGGCAGCAGCGATGAGAGCGTTCCCGTGTTGCGAGACCTGAAGGCGGGCGAGCCGCGGTTGCGGATTATCCGGTTCCGGCGCAACTTTGGTCAGACGGCGGCTTTCGCTGCCGGATTTGATCTGGCCCGGGGTGTCTACGTGATCACGATGGATGCGGATGGTCAGAACGATCCTGCGGACATTCCGCGGATGCTGGAGGTCGCTGAAGAGGGGGACTACGATATCGTCAGTGGCTGGCGTCAGGATCGAAAGGAGCCTTTCCTGTCGCGGCGGCTTCCATCCATGATCGCGAATCGGCTGATCGGCAAGTCTACCGGTGTCGAGCTCCACGACTACGGCTGCTCCCTTAAGATCTACCATCGCGATGTCGCTAAGGGCGTAAACCTATACGGCGAATTGCACCGTTTCATACCGGCGCTCGCGTCAAGTCTGGGCGTCCGCGTCGCCGAGGTGGCGGTGAACGATCGCCCCCGCAAGTATGGCGCCTCAAAGTACAATCTCTTGAAGACGGTCCGTGTCGTCCTCGATCTGCTCACGGTCTCGTTCTTGCTGAGCTACATGGCCCGTCCTATGCAGCTTTTTGGGTTGGCCGGCCTCGTCAGCGGCGGGATTGGCTTTGGGCTGGGGCTCTATCTGGCGATCTATAAGTTGGTCACGGGGGCTGATATCGGCAATCGACCCCTCCTGTCGCTGGCAATTCTGCTGATGATCCTGGGGGGACAGTTCTTGGTGATGGGTTTGCTCGGTGAGCTGCAGGCGCGAACCTACTTCGAGGTGCAGAACAAACCCATCTATACGATCCGCCGCGAGGAGTAAGGAGCGGGGTGAAGCGCCAATCCGCGAGCGGAAAGCGAAGCCAAACACAAAGGATCGGCGCCGCGATTTTCATCGTGGCGCTTTTCGTACGGCTGGTGCCCCTGGGTCTCTATGTGACCCCTGACGAGCCCATCTGGGTTCTTCGAAGCGCGCGACTGCTCGACGCCCTCGAACGTGGCGATCTGCAGGCCATTCCCCAGACAGGACATCCCGGCATAACGACGATGGCCCTTGGCGCCATCGGAATATGGCTGACCATGCGGTTCCGTCCTGGTGCAGCGGTTCACCTCGATTGGATTCGACGTATCGTCTCCCTCGCACCGGAAAACGCATCGGCGTTCGAGCATCTTGCCGTTTTCCTGCCCGCTGGGCGGGTGCTGGTGGCGGTCACGACCTCGGCAGGCCTGGTCGTTGCCTATCTGATCGGCCGTCGCAGGCTTGGCGAGCGAGCGTCACGACTCCTGGTGCTCTTTCTGGCGCTCGACCCCTTCTTCGCAGGCCATAGTGGCCTGCTGCACACAGACGCGCTCCAGACGACCTTCGCTTTGTTGGCCGTCGTCCTCGCGCTGCCTCTGAGAGACCAGGCCGGATGTCCTTCACCGCGTCGTTTCTCGGCGCCGCGGCTTGCCTCGTGGGTTGGCACGGCCCTGTGTCTGGCCCTTGCCGGTTTGACCAAGATGCTTGGCTTGCTCGTTGCGCCCGGTCTGGCGCTCGCCATCTTGGTGTGGGAGAGGGGGCCTTGGTGGCGCCGGGTCGTCCAGGTCACTGTCGTCGGTCTGCTCACCCTCGTCTTCCTGCTTGCACTCTATCCTCCCGCTTGGGAGGCGCCCAAGGCGGCCCTCGAGACGCTCTTTGGCGCGATCACCTATCACGAGGGCATAGGCCTTCGTCCGGTCTTCTTTGCCGGTGAGCTGCGGGCGGACCCTGGACCGTGGTTCTATCCCGCGGTACTGCTTTTCCGCCTGACGCCTCCGGTGTTGCTCGGTGTGATGCTCTGGCGCAGACGCACGCGCGGCACGCCGATGTCCTGGAATTCAGCGATTGGATGGGTGTGGATCCCCGTTCTTGTCTATCTGGGGGCTCTCAGCCTGGCGACGAAGAAGTTCGATCGTTATGCTCTGACGGTGACTTCCCTGCTTGCCCTGGTCGCGGCTTTCTCGTGGCGGGGAGTGAGACGGCGGTGGCGCCTGGTTTTGCTCGCTTCCCTGCTCCTCCCATGGTCCCTGGTGGCGCTGGTTCCGCTTCAATACGCCTCGCCAGTGCTTGGGGGGCCGTGGCTGGCGGAACGGGTCGTGCCGCTCGGCTGGGGAGAGGCTTCGGGACTGGCTGCGCACAAGGCGAACCGGTTGATGTCGTCCCCGGAGACGGTGACATTGATGTCCCGAAACGTGCCCGGAACCGCGTCGATTTTCCGCGGTGACACGTGGGCGTGGGATGAGTCTCGCGCGATGTGCACGGATCTGGTGATCGACGCCAGTTCTTCGGACGGCGAAGGGGTATGGCTGCTGAGGACTGAGGTCTTGGATGAGCTCTATGTGGCCGGTCGCTATCAAACCACACTCGTCTCTAACGGGGCCGAGGCTTCACCCTCGTCAGTGCCCTATGTGATCCCGGGCCCGCTGCCTGGTTTCCCTTCAACCGCCGCGCCACCTCTCACCACGACGGTGGGAGTGCAGGCGTGGCTTTCCCAGCACGTCGCGGAGGAGGGAGCGTTCGCGTGGATTCGCGCCCCGCAATGCTATCCTCTGATAGATGCACAGCTCTCGAGGGTTATCGCCACGGCCCAGCAGACGGGCGCGTTGACCTGCACTCCCACCGCGCCTGTGGCAGGCTTCGCGGTCGAACGTTGTCGTGCCACGGGTCCGCTGGCTGCGTCAGCCCCCTACCTGGCCCGCTTCGCAGGGGTTCTCGACCTGGTAGAAGCGACCTGGTCGTCGCCCGCTCAAGCGCCGGATCCACTGACGGTGCGTCTTCGCTGGGCGCCCCAGGCGCAATTGGGTAACTTCGACATCTACCTTGCCCTCGAGCCGGCGGAGGGCCTCCCAGACATAATATGGGCGGAGGGAGGACGCCAGGCTCTCAACGATCTGGGGTGGGCAGCCCCGGAGTGGCCCACCGGTCGATTCGTCGATGGAGAAGCTTACGTTCTTCTGCCTCCGGAATTGCCGCCCGGGGACTACCGCGTTGTGTTGAGCGTCGCGGGCGCCGACGGATGGATGGGTCTGAACTTTGCGGATGGTCGCTTCGGAGGCACCCAGCTTGTGCTCGGGGACGTCCAACTTATGCTGCCTCGCTATCCAGCCCAGACCCTTGATCTTCCTGGTGCGGCGGATACCCAGTGGTCGGGCATGCGTGTCATCGGTTTCGATCCCCCGCCGACGCAGGTGTTGGCCGGGCGCCGTGTTGAATTCGCGCTGGGGGTGGAGCGCGTGTCGGGAGACCCCGGTGAGGGCATATCCTGGCAGCTCAGGTGTGGCGAGGAGGTCAACGCCGCTGGTGCTATATCCTGGCCGATTGGCGATCCGGCGATCTGGCCGATTGGCCATCGTTATATACTCCGGTTTGCTCCACGGATTGCACCCTCCTTGCCTGAAGGGCACTGCACCCTTTGGGTTTGGGCCCAGGGCACCGGATCACGCCTCGGTGGCGGTGAGGCCGGTGCCACGCCGGACGCTATCGCGCTGGGCGATGTGTACGTAGAGCAGCGGACGCGAAGCTTCATCATGCCTCAGGTTCCTGAGGTTCAGCTCCAGCCCACGCGGGGTGACTTCGTGGAGCTGCTGGGGGCCGATCTTCCCGGAGAGCCCGTCAGAGCTGGCGAGTCAGTCACGTTGACGCTCTACTGGCGAGCGCTTGAGACAGTTGATGTGGCTCACACAGCCTTCGTGCATTTTGTTGGTCCCGACGATCAGGTATGGGCGCAGTCGGACGCGTGGCCTGCGCGGGGAGATGCCCCAACGATGACCTGGGTCCCGGGCGAGATTGTCCTTGATCCGCACACGCTCAGGATTCGTGACGATGCGCCAGCGGGACGCTATGACGTATATGTCGGACTCTATGATGCTCTGCGCGGTGCGCGCGT
>CAZPJP010000070.1:0-13658 GCA_964586915.1 uncultured Anaerolineales bacterium | reverse complement strand
CGGGACGCTATGACGTATATGTCGGACTCTATGATGCTCTGCGCGGTGCGCGCGTAGTCTTGTATGATGACGGTGAGCCGCTCCCCGAGAATCGCGTCCACGTCGCGAGTCTTGAGATCGGGCGATAGTGACCTATCCCGTTTCCTGCTGATCGGGTGGGGCGCTTGTGCGCTTCGATTCGCGGAACTTCAGGATTGCCTCATCAAGCCGTTGTTTGCGCATCCTCAACTGCTCGAGGAGCGTCAAGATCTCGCCGTGCTCGGGGCTCTTCAGGTACTCGTATTGCTCTAGCGCTTCCTCGATCACGCGGATCGCCATCTCAGTGCGTCCGAGCCTTTCGAAAAGCAGGCCGATCTCCGTCAGGTTTGCCGCGATGCATTGGCGATCATCGAGCCTGCGGCACAGGCTCAGGCTTGAGGCAAAACGTTGTATGGCACTCTCCAGTTTACCCAGGACCGTGAGAATACGTCCCTGTTCCTGCTCCACAGTAGCCAGGCCATAGGGGTAGTCGAGAGCCTCATAGTGCTCTCTAGCGGCCTGACTGAAAACCAGGGCTTGTTTGGGCTCGTCAATCGCCCGATGCGCAGCCGCGAGTTGATAGAGACACTCAGCCTCACCTTCCCTATCACCCTCACTGCGGACGATCTTCAGAGCCGACTTGAAGTTGACGATAGCGGCTTCGACATCTCCCAAGTGCCGCTGCACGTTTGCGGCTCGCATCAGGACCCGTGCGCGCTGAAGTCGCGCGCGCTCCGGATCCAGGGAGCGGTAGAGATCCTCATAAACGCCGAGCGCTGCCGCAAGATGTCCCTCTTCAAGGCGCAGCCGTGCCAGCGTGTCCACGTCACGCGTCTGGGTGAATGTGCCGGAGCGCTGGATGGCACGTTGGAGCAACAGTCGCGAGAGCTCCTGTTGTCCTTCATCGTTAAGCTCCGGCGCAATGGCCTGGATGATCTGGACAGCCGCCTCGCTCCGACCGGCTTCCATCAGATGATACTGCCAGGCCAGCGCCCGGCCCACGAGGCCCTTGGTCTGAGCGGGCTCTTGTGATTGCCGTAGCCAAACCCCTAGTACGCCATTCGCATCTCTGGCCAGCCATTCCGTTCTCTCGTGTGACCAGTCGGTGATGTTGCGACTAACAACATGCCTGCGCGCGGCGTCGACGAGGGGAGCGCCGAAGTAAGCGGCAAGTCTGACGTGCAGTTGCTGCGTTTCGGCGGGGCTGAGTCGTGATACCATGACGCGGCACGCCGTAGCCTGAAGGACGAACCGCCGTTCGGTATCCCCGTCACCTGTTTGATCGATGGCGACCGCGCCTGTAGACGCCACAGGTTCGATCAACCCCAGGTTCCACCACTTGTCGACCAGCGGGCCGGCGTATGCGATCGTGATCGGCGTGAGCTCGGCGATTGTTTTGGCCGTGAAGGGTTGTCTCAGAAGTGTTAGCACCCGCAATGCTTCGCGTTCGCCCGGGTCCAGAAGGTTGAGTATTTGTTCACTCAGATCGGCGAGCCAATCAGTAGCCGATCTCCTTGGAGACGACGTGGTGCCAAAAAGTGCATCGAGGTCCTGACCCAGGCTCAACCATCCGTTGAGAAACTGGAGTGCTTTAGGGTGGCCTCCCAAGTGCTGATAGACGGTCTCTCTCTGGCTCAGCGTCGTTCTGCGCAACGCAGGCCATTGTCGCATCGCCTCAATGGCCCACACAAAGGATAGGAGCGGTAAGTAGATCTCCCGGCGCTTGCTCGTCTCCAATGAATCGAGGTCGGCCCAGCGCTGTGTGCCCGTGAAGAAGAATAGCGATCTCCCGGGCTCGGCTAGCAGCCCGAGCAACACAGCCTTGAGGATATCATAGCCCCTCCCGCCTGAGGCCTCGAGGCCGCCATCAACTCCGGCTTCGATGCCTCGAGGGTCTAGGTCCACAAGCCCGACAAAGACAAAGAGATAGCGTTTCTTGGCGACGAGGGCCTGTGCTGCCTTTGCGCGTTCAAAGGGATCTCGGTCGGCATCGAGCAACAGCGCAGCAGCTTTGTGTTCCGCGTTTGTACGGCCCGACCTCCAGAACTCGGCAATCCTGGCCAGGATCGTCAGGGGTTCTACAACGTGCGAACAGTGCACGACCAACGTCGCGCTTGGTTTGGGATTGATGTGCGCGAGGAGATAGGAGACAAAGGCCTGCTTGCCCACGCCGTCGCTGCCCCGTATGTAGAATGTGTGGGCGTCTGCTTTGAGGGCCTTGCGCACAGCTTGAAGCGCCTCTTTTCTCCCAAGTAACGGGGACCGGACAGCGGGGGCGTCCGCGAGGCTCGCTTCGCGATCTTGTTGAGACGATCGGACGAGCTGTAGCTGGGAAGCGCGATAGTAAAAGCTGTAAGTGCCCCAATCGAGCGGCTCTGGATCCCGTGCGCGGGAGTCTGTCTTGTTGAGCACAAGCTGTGCTTCCCGGAAAGCGTCGAGCACCGCCTCGCCTTCTGAGAGGCTCTCGTAGAGCGCGGTGTAGAAGGCCGTCGCAGTCGTGGCGCCCGGGTTGGCGGGTGCGAGAAGCACTGCCGGGATATCCCGTTCCAGGAGACCGTGTGCGACGTTGGCGAAGGCATCTAGCACGCCAACCTGCGCGCTCTCACATCCCGCGAGCACGACGAGCCGCGGCGGCCACCCCCGTAGAAAACGGGGCAGTTGTGCGCCGCTGACGAGCTCAGTTCGGCCGATTTCGTCCTCAAAACTGAGATAGCCCTGATGCTGTGAGAGCGGATAGATCCCGTGTCCAACGTAGTGTACGACCTGATAAGGTTGTGCCTGCACGGCCTCAAGAAGCGCGGAGGTGGACGCGTCCGGGACTATGGTGACCTCGAGAGATCCGTTGCTCACAACTCTGTCCACTGCCAGCTGTAAGGTTCTCAGCTCGGATTCAACGTCGAAGGGAGCTTGGTCCTCGGGACTCGGAATCACGACCAGGATCCGCAGCGGCGTGGCGGCCGGCGCGGGGGTCAGTGTCCGCATGCCTGAAGGTCGCCGGGTGAGGATCATCCGGTCGGGTTTGCAGATGAAGTCGTCGCCGTCGTGCAGATACTCCCAGGGCAGTCGGTCAAGTGAGCGTGCCTCGTCGGCCAAGGAGAGCGCAAGCTGACACTGCTCGTACTCTGGATGCTCTGCGATGTAGGCTCGCAGTTTCCTGCCTTTGCCGAAGAGGTACGTATACAGCTGGCGTCCGTGGGTCACCACACGGGATCGATTGGATTTTGCTACGAGCCGCGGCGCTCGAAGAGGATGTTGCTCTGTAGGCCACTCGCTGGGATTTACCGACAGCAAAGAGGCCAGCGCCAGGCTCCCTGTGGTGTGTTGGAACTCCCGCGTTAGGATCTCTTGGCCGTCACTTCGGGATGTGATCGCGATAAATCTGTTGCTTAGTTTCTGAATCTCAATCCGAAGCTCAGGGCGCGACTGACGCATAGCTTGGTCTTCCTCTCCGCCGTTCGTGGTAGCTCATCCTGCTGCGTCGGGCGCGGATCCGCTCAGGGCCCACCCGCTCCGCGACGGCTAGGCTACTCGGATGACCTGTCGCTTCTGGGTGTCTGCTGACCGCGGAACGTCATGTGGATCGGCGTGCCTGGAAAAGGGTAGAGCTCACGGATACGGTTCTCCAGGAAGCGTTGATACGAGAAATGCACGAGTCTCGGCTCGTTCACGTAGAAGACGAGCCGAGGCGGGGCGACATCGGACTGGCTGCCATAGAAGATCCGTAACCGCCGTCCGCCTTTGCTGGGTGGTGCGTGCTCAAGCACCGCCTGCTGGATGATCTCATTCAGCTGCCCGGTCGGGATCCGCTGGTATCGAGCTTCCACCACATCCACGGCGGTGGGCAGCACGTGCTGGACATTCCATCCAGTCAGGGCGGAGATGAACAGGACGGGGATGAAGCTTAGGAATTTGAGCTCGTTCCGAACTTGGGTCTCAAAGTCAGGACGGTACTGGCGCAGCTCGGGGTCGATGCTGTCCCACTTGTTGACCAAGACGACGACGCTTACCCCCTCATCCACTGTCATGCCGGCGATGTGAGTGTCCTGAGCGGTGATGCCCTCCTTGGCATCAATGAGCAACAGCGCAAGGTCGGCGCGCTTGAGAGCGCGGGATGTGCGCAGCACACTCCATTTCTCCACGCCGGGTTCCACCTTGCCCCGCCTGCGGATACCTGCCGTGTCGATGAGCACAAAGCGCTGGCCGTCGACCTCCAACTCGGTGTCGACAGCATCGCGCGTCGTGCCCGCGACGGGGCTAACGATGGCCCGTTCCTGACCCAACAAACGGTTCAAAAGGGAGGATTTGCCAACATTGGGGCGACCAATGATCGCGATACGAATGGCTTCGTCGTCAAGCTGCTCAGGTTCTTCCTCGACAGGAGGCATTGTGTCGACAATCATATCCAACAGATCGCCAATGCCATAGCCGTGGATTGCCGAGACTGTGTAGACTTCCCCCATTCCTAGTTCGTAGAACTCGAAAGCGGTCTGTTCGCGTGCCTCACTTTCGGCCTTGTTCGCTACCAGAAGGATGGGTTTCTCCGACCTGCGAAGGAGGTTCGCGACCTCGCGGTCCGCCGAGGTGAGTCCGTCCTTGGCGTCGGTGAGGAAGACGATGAGATTGGCCTCCTGAATAGCCAGCTCCGCTTGTGCCCGGATCAACGGGATGAAGGCCTCTGAATCCGCCAGGAGTGGCTCAGTGTCCCGGGGCCTTTGTCCGGCGTCGACGCTGGGCGGTTGAATCTCAATGCCCCCTGTGTCGATCACCAGGAACTCGCGTCCATTCCATTCGGCTTCGGCCACGATGCGATCGCGGGTCGTGCCGGGGATCTCGCTGACCACAGCCCTGCGTTCCCCGACGATCCGGTTAAAGAGCGTCGACTTACCCACATTCGGGCGTCCGACGATAGCGACTAAGGGTTTAGGCATAGGGTCTCCTGACAGTTCTTCCGCAGACGTCACAGGCAGAGTATACCTAGAATTGCCCCATTCCGCAATGTATCTTGGGCCGGGCAGTCGATGCGGTGGATACTAGACACGTGCATCTTTGTGGCCTCGGCGTTGCTTTTTTCCCTTGCCTGTGGCACAATGGCGAGTGACCTCCTGTGCGCAGGTGCTAGCTGATCGCACAGAAGGGTGCTGACACCGTGTCGACATCCATGTACACTGCGAGAGGTGCTTGATGAAGGGTGATCTTGATGAGCTAATGACCGCCCGGGACCTGGACGCCATTCTGGTGCGGGGCAAAGTATTGGGTAACCCTCCTCTGGTTTACGTCCTCGACGGTATCCACGTGACTCAGGCCGTCTTTATCAAGAAGCGCGGAGAGACGCCGACGTTGATTGTCGGGCCTATGGACCGGGCCACGGCAGCCGCTGCGGGCTATCCGGTGGTCCTGACGACCCGCTACGAGTACAGTAAGCTTCTCAGAGAGCACGGTGGGGATCAGCTCGCAGCATCGGTGGCCTACTATCTCCGTATCTTTGAGGATCTGGGGATAAACGGCCGGCTCGGCTGTTACGGTTACCTGGATCAGGGGTATGCCTATGCGTTTCTCGCGGCGCTGAATGCCGCGGCAGCCAACGTAGAGATCGTGGGCGAGGTTGAGGACGACCTCATCCGGACGGCTCGGGCCACAAAGGATGTGCAAGAGGTGGCGCGTATCCGCGAGGTGGGGCGACGGACCGTGGTTGTCGTGCAGGAGACATTGGCGTTTCTGCAGTCCCACGCTGTGGGCGCCGATGAGATCCTGCAGAAGGCTGACGGGAATGAGCTGACGGTCGGCGATGTGCATCGCCAGATCGCTCGCCTTGTCGCGCTGCAGGGGCTAGAGGATCCCGAGGGCTTCATCTTTTCCACGGGTAAGGACGCTGGGATTCCTCACAGTCGCGGCACGCCGGAGGCTCCAATACGTCTTGCCGAGCCCATCGTCTTTGACATCTTCCCCCGGGAGATCGGTGGTGGATACTTCTATGATCTGACCCGGACGTTCTGTCTGGGCTATGCACCGGAGCCTGTTCAGCGGTTGCATAGCGACGTGGTGGCGTGCTTGAATATGCTAAAAGCCGAAGTACAAGCCGGTCAGGAAGCGCGACGTTATCAACAGTTGACCTGCGAGTTCTTCAGCCAGCGAGGACATCCCACTATTGGAGACGATCCCGCCACGCAGCACGGCTACGTTCACAGCATCGGACATGGCGTGGGACTCGATATCCACGAGGCACCGCGGTTTCAAGATGATCCCAGTAACGGAACCCGCCTTACGGAGGGACATCTCTTCGCGACGGAGCCCGGCCTTTACTATCCCGAGGAAGGCATGGGCTGTCGCGTGGAGGACGTGCTCTGGATTTCAGAGGATGGTACAGTCCATGATCTTACGGATATGTCCTACGAGCTTGTGGTGCCCGTCGGCTAACTAAAGGAAGCCGGCGAAAGGAATTGGCCCTATGACGGTGCGGATCCTAGGTATTGAGACGTCCTGTGACGAGACCGCGGCTGCGGTGGTGGAAGGGGGGCGTCTGATCCTTTCCAATGTCGTGGCGTCACAGGCCGAGCTTCATGCTCAATATGGTGGTGTTTACCCCGAGATGGCGTCGCGCATGCATGTCGAGTCGATCATCCCGGTTGTGGACCAGGCGCTCTCTGCAGCCCATATTGGCTGGGATGATCTCGACGCGATCGCTGTGACCTATGGCCCTGGCCTACCTGGTTCGCTGCTCGTCGGCCTGAACTTTGCGAAGGGCGCTGCCCTGGCGAAAGGGCTGCCGCTCGTGCCGGTGAACCATCTCGAGGGCCATTTCTACGCGCATTGGCTGCAGACAGGAGCCGAGGGAAGTGCCAACGGCAATCTGCGGTTCCCTTTGCTCGTGCTCATTGTCTCTGGGGGGCATACAGAGTTGGTGCTGGCGCACGACCATGGGCAGTACGAGCGACTCGGTGGAACCTTGGATGATGCTGCTGGTGAGGCGTTCGATAAGGTGGCGCGGATGCTCAAGTTGGGGTACCCGGGTGGACCCGCCGTTGAGCAGGCAGCTCAGAAGGGCAATCCGACCGCGTTTGATCTCCCTAGGGCCTGGCTTCCGGGTACCTATGACTTTAGCTTTAGTGGGCTGAAGACCGCGGTGCTCCGAATTCTGCAGAAGTACACCGGGTCGGTGCCCCATAGCTTCTACGCAAACATGGCCGCATCCTTTCAGGTGTCGGTGGTGGATGTCCTTGTGGAGAAGACAGCTCGGGCCGCCAAGGAGTTTGGGGCCAATGCTGTGCTGCTCTCTGGCGGTGTCTCGGCCAACGCGGCGCTGCGGGAAGCGGCCCGGAGCAAAGTGCCGCTGCCTGTCTATACCTTGCGGAAGGTTCTCTGTACGGACAATGCGGCGATGATCGCCGCCGCAGGTTTCTACCGCTACCGGTCCGGCGATCGCGCAGGGTGGGATCTCGATATTGAGCCCGGCCTGCAGCTCACCTAGCCCAGGCCAGATGCTGGCGCCAGTGCGATCGCGCCTAACCTCCTCTGTCCCGCTGGTCGCTCATCCGAGATATCGGACATGGAACGTATGATTCAGGGAGAGCGGAAGGCGCCGGGGATGAAAACGCGCCAGGGCATCACCTCGATGGCATAGGTGCGGTTCAGGAAGTCCGTGCCGCTCCAGCCTCCAACGATGTAGATGGATGTCCCCAACGGGACTGCACCCAGGTTGCGCCATTCACCCGCAATCGGCGTTTCCATCACACTCCATTGATCCGTGGCGGGTGTGTAGCGCTCGTTGAAGCCGAGGGGCGTCTGCCATCCGCCGCCGATCGCGTAGATCCTGCCCCCGATCGCTACGGCGCCCAAGCCTCCGCGTGGCTGCAGCATCGACGGACACGTGTCCCACGTATTGGCTTCGGGGAAATAGACTTCACATGTAGCCCACTCTCGGTTTCCATCATATCCCCCGAGGTAGAAGATGCGGTCGGCTAAGGCGGCGGCTGCGCCGAACCCGCGGGCTTGCGAGGGGCGCGCCAGCTCCTCCCACTCGTCAATCTGGGGATCGTAGACATACGCGAGCGCACGGTAGGCTTCACCATCCCATCCCCCGAAGAGGAAGGCCCGCTCATCATACACCGCTACCGCATAGGCGCACAGAGGCGTGGGAAGCTGTGCGGCCTCCGTCCAGATGTCTTGGTTGGGTTGATACCGGTGGCTGACGGCGCTCGGGGTCAGGTCGCCGTCGCAACCGCCGGGCACCAGGACCTCGCTCTCCAGCGTCACAGCGCTGATGTTAGAGAGCGCCACCGGTCGGGCGGTTCCTTCGCGCCATTCGTCGGAGGTGGCATCGTAAATGTCCACGCGGTCGCTGGCTCCGCTGTCGGTCATACCGGCGATAACGTAGAGGCGCTCGTCAATGGCTACGACGGCCACGCCGGCGCGCCGAACGGGTAGTGGCGCCAGTTCCTGCCAGCCGTCCTCCGCGGCCAGCTCGGACATCTGCGCTATGGTAGAGGAGGAGCCGAAGATATTGCCTGGACCAGAGGCTGCAGCCGGCGTCGACCTGCGCTGGGGAAGAATCAGCACGGCAATGGCCAACAAAAGACCAAGAGCGACGGTCACCCACCGCTGCCAGGGCCACGTTGGGAGCCAGGACTGCGTGCCTGACTCCTCTCCCACAACCGGTTGGCGGGCGGCACCGCCACTGGACTCGGCAGATGCCGAGGTGGTCTCGTCTGTCATGCCGGGAACCGTGATCCATCCCTCCTGCACCGCCAGCATTGAGAGCTCCGTGCGTGAGGCAACCCCGGTCTTGACGAAAATATTGCGCAAGTGGACCTTCACGGTGTTGTGGCTTACGTAGAGGCGCTCAGCGACCTCCCGGTTGGTCAGCCCCTCTGCCACCAGCTCCGTGATCTCGAGCTCGCGCTCGGTCAGTGGCTCCCCTTGCTCAGCTGCCATATAACTCCTCGGTCTTGGGAAACCGGACTGTTTCCTTGCCCGCTAGTTTGGCGTGCACGCGATCGGCGATGATATCCAGGTGCTCAGGGTAGCGGACGAAGTCGAGATCGTCGCCGGGCACGGTCAGAACCGGGCAAAGGTCGAATCCGCCAATCCACTCGTCGTAGTAACGCCCAAGTAGGGTCAGATAATCATCGGTGATGCTGGCCTCGATCTCGCGTCCACGCTGCTCAATGTGTCTGCGCAGTGTGGCGACGCTCGCCTCAATATAGATGAGGAGGTCGGGGTGGGGCAGCTTCGAAACCACCAGTGAGTATAGGTCCCGATAGGCTTGATAGTCCCGGTCGGTCATATTGCCGAGCGCGTGGAGTGCGCGCGCAAAGATGTGAGCGTCTTCGTAGATGCTACGATCGGCAATCGCAGAATACGGGAGAGCTGCCAGAGCCTCGTGCTGCCTGGCTCGATGGCCCAGGAAGAACACCTGAAGCTGGAAGCTCCAGGCGTTCATATCGGCGTAGAAATCGCCGAGGTAGGGATTATCGTCGACAGATTCATAGGCGACATGCCAGCTCAGTTTGCCGCCCAGACGCTCCGCTAGGGAGGTCTTACCTGCGCCGATATTGCCAGCTACCAGAACTAAGTGTTTCGTCATCTTCACGTCAAGTCTCTCAACCCCAACGCCTCGTAATCTCTGCTGAGGCCCGACGATCAGGGGCCTCGGAATCGGAAGTATACCACGCGCTCGGTTTCCGGGCGGACCAGGGCCTCCTCTGACATCCGGATGCCGGTGACCCAGAGAATGCGCGCCTCGGCGCCTTCGTTCTCTGATCCGGGCGCTCGAGAAATCAATAGGGGCAGATGCTCACGCCAGTCCCGAGGGAGTTGGATGTTGATGAGAAAATCGCTGAGGCGCACTTCAGCTCCCTGCATCCCTTGAGGCCTGAACCGGTCCCCTTCCTGCCGGGTGCGCAGAAACGGACTCTCCCCCAGTGCGGCGGCATCGATCCAGGCAACAAGCGTATTGGGATTTTCTCTGATGGCCTCGATGTCCCAGTACTTTACCACCTCGGTATGGAGCGACCAGCCACGCGGCAACAGCGTCACCCCAGGTATCTTCACCGACCTTATCTCTCCGGGTTCCAACCAAGGGCGTTCGGATGGCAGATGGAGCGCGCCGGCCTCGGCGATCGTTAGTGTGCTATACCCTACGGTCAAAACTAGCTCTCGGGGCAAGATCGCCTGAGCGCCTGTCTGACCGCGCTGAGCTACGTCTACGGCCTGCTCGACGTGATCGAAGTCGACGTCGCGGAGCGTGCGGCGCAGTTTGTACGCCGATCGCCGCACCAAGGCGCGCTGAATCGCCAGGGGTTGTTCTCGCCAGCGGGCCAGGTCGAAGACCAGCGCATCGGAGTGCGATGCGATCAACAGCATGTCCTCAGCGACGGAGACAAACTCCTGGAGCAACTTGTAGTCTGCGCGCACGACCTCAGCAAGGTTGCACAAGCGCTCGGAGATTCTCGGGTTGATCTCGGCCAGATAGGGTAGCACCTCGTGCCGAAGTCTGTTGCGAAAGTAGGTCGTGTCAAGATTGGAGCGGTCGAAGCGCGTTGTTAGCCCCATTTCGCGGCAATATACCTCGATCTCGGCGCGCGGCGTGCTCAATAGCGGTCGGATCAGCATCATATCGGTAGGAGGCTTGATACTCACCGGTAGCAGCCGGTAGTCACGCAGTCGTGTAGCCGGCAGCATCCCTCTCAGGCCAGCCGGCCCTGCTCCGCGCAACAGATGCATCAGAACAGTCTCGGCCTGATCATCTGCATGGTGGCCGACGGCGATACGGCACGCTCCTACGGACTGCGCAACTTGACAGAGAAAGCCGTATCGTCTTCGCCGTGCTGTCTCCTCAATCGCTAACCGCTCGCGCTTTGCCAGCGTCGGTATGTCGACCGACCTTGTGGTTGCCGGCAGGCCCAATTCCTCAGCCAGATTGGCGACAAAGGCTCTATCCGCGGCAGATGCCTCCCCGCGGATGCCGTGGTCGAGGTGTGCGACGTGTAAGGTGAAACCGTAGTCCTGCGAAAGACGGCTCAAAAGGTGCAGGAGGGTCACGGAGTCTGGACCACCGGATACGCCCACGACGATCCGGTCGCCGGGTTCGATGAGGTGATGGCGCTCGATGTAGGCCGCGACGTCTCGCAGCAAGTCCATAGCTTAGTCGGTTTAGGTGCTGCTGCTGTCCATCATCAGAGATTAACCCGGACCCCGCAGTAGTCACACTCAAGTTGCTTCATCCCCTTAAAGATCGGCGGGAGTGGCGCCGAGCAATTTGGGCAGACGGTGGGCAGCGTCCTCTCGGGTTGGGCAGCCTCATATTCGATCTCGGAAGCGAGATGCTCCTCGGGCGCCGCGGATCCAAAAAGCTCAGCCTCTATTTGCCCGGTTTTCACCCTTTGGATAAGGCTGCGCCAGGTCTCGTTATCCGCACCCTTCAGCTGTAGGGTGACGTCACCGGGCGTCTCACGCGTTCGCTCACTGAATCTAAAGGTCAAGAGCTCTTTGCGGCGCAGAAAGGCCCTTTTGTCCTCTGCCTCCAGCTCCTCTACCGCCCCGATGGGGGATTCCCAGAGTTGCTCTTGGATCAGCTCCTTTTCGGTGGCGATGAAGAGAATCTTCTTCTTCGCGACTTCCTGCTTCTGCTCGAAGATCAAGCGCGCGTCAGTCAGGTAGAGTAGGCCTTCAGGCTCCGCCGGATCGCTCACCCAAATCGCCTCGCACGCAGAGATGCCGTGCTCGTCGGGAAGGAGGTGAAACGACGCGGCGTCCAGGGCATCCAATAGAAACTGTGCTTGCTTAATCTCACTCTGCAGCGTGTGGGTCTGCTGCTCGACGCCATCAAACGTCTTTCGCACGCGTCGCTCGGCCTGGTTGACGTGGTTCTGCAGGGCGGTGATGCGGCTCTCTGCGTGGTCGATCAAGCCGGCATCGCGATTCGCCCGCTGCAGGAGAAGCTCGACATCCCGCACGCCATTCTGCAGCGCCCGACGCTCGCTCTCAAGCAGTCTCAGTGACTGTGCGCGCTGCTGAGGCCAGCGCGCACGCAGGGTCTCCAGCTGGGATTCCCAGCCTCCGCCATAGCGGTAGCCGCGAGATCGCAACTCAGCGAGGCTTTGAGCCGCCGTGTCAATGTCACCCATGACGTTTTCCAGCGCACTCGAGACGGAGGCCAGGGCGACAGCGCCCGCGACCCGTTCCCAGTTGGTGCGGGCGGTCGTCAGGCGAGAGGCCGCTGCATCGGTTTCGTTTTGGGTTGACGTCGTTTCGCGACGTGGATCTTTGTGCGCTCCCTTACCGGGCTTCCCGCTCGAGGACGAAGATGAGACGCGCGAAGAAAGGCGCCGGCTGGCATCCGGGATGGTGGGACTTCGTTTAGGTCCAGGTTTCTGTTGGCGTGAGGCTCTGCTCGAGCTCTTCTGCTTGGCGGCCATGCGTATACCTCCTTAAGATCGTGTGAGAAGACCGCTCTGTGCGCCTCATCCATCGCACCTCGCCTGCTTACGGACGCCTAATCAGTGCCCATGGTGTGACGCAGATACGCTTCCATAAACCCGTTCAGATCACCGTCCAACACGGCATCAACGTTGCCGGTTTCGTGATCTGTGCGATGATCCTTCACCATCTGGTAAGGATGCAGGACGTAAGAACGAATCTGGTTTCCCCAACCGGCCTCGACATGTTCGCCTTTGAGATCTTCGATCTGCTGGCGGTGCTCTTCCTCCTGAATCTGCAGCAGGCGAGCTCGGAGAATCCTGAGCGCTGTCTCACGGTTCTGGGTCTGCGAGCGCTCATTCTGGCACGCCACTACAATTCCGGATGGGACGTGCGTGATGCGGACGGCGGTTTCATTCTTCTGCATATGCTGTCCGCCGGCTGAGGAGGCCCGAAATGTCTCGATCTCGAGATCACTGGGATCAATCTCGACCTCGGCCTCTTCCTCCAGGTCGGGCCACACCTCCACTAGCACAAAGGAAGTGTGGCGTCGATGGGAAGCGTCGAAGGGGGACAGTCGGACGAGTCGGTGGACGCCTCGCTCAGATTTGAGGTAGCCGTAAGCATACTGCCCGTTGATCGCAACCGTCACACTCTTGATGCCGGCGCCCTCCCCCTCCATCGAATTAAGGACTTCGGTCTTGTACTCACGCTGTTCCGCCCATCGCAGGAACATCCTCAGCAGCATACTCGCCCAATCCTGCGAGTCGGTTCCTCCGGCCCCGGCGTGGATGGCGAGGATCGCATTCCCGCGGTCGTGTGGCCCGGAGAGCATCAGCCTAAATTCGGCCCCCTCAAGCTCCTTTTCGAGCCGCTCGGCCTCTTTCTCTAGATCGGGTTCTAGCTCCTCGTCCCCGAAAGCTTCCAGCTCGAGGGCGTCCTCTATCGCCTGCCTCAGCGTCTTCCAATAGTCGACCTCTTCCTGTAACGCGGAGAGGCGCTGTAATATCTGTCGAGCCTGCTTGGGATTATTCCACAGGTCTGGGTTAGCGCTTTTTTCTTCTAGCGCCTCAAGCTCCTGGATTCGGCTAGGTAAGTCAAAGACGCCTCCAAATAGCCTCAACACGGGTTGCCAACTTCTCAAGTCGATCAGATAATTCGCTCATAGGGCACCTTTTTCACTTTCTAGGTTGTATGTCTGTCAGTTTCTGCTGTAAGCGCAGCTG
>CAZPJP010000069.1:0-18698 GCA_964586915.1 uncultured Anaerolineales bacterium | reverse complement strand
AGCCAAAGTGCGCCAACGGGCAGAGGAAGTCGTGATGGCAGTCAAGGAGCGCCACGGGCTCGCTTAGCGTCGCCGGGTTGCGCTACACAATTGCCCCCCTCGTCCTCGTGCCCGGTGCAGCCAGACACCGGAGGAAGATGCGCGCGCTTAGCGGCAAGGACTCGCGGCGGCTGGCCATGCTTGGCTTTGTCTCCTACACGCTGACGAAGGGCGGTCGATTCCTCACCTAGTGCAATCGGCTGTCTTCGTCTCTGGTGTTTTCGTCTACTTCTCGTCGGCAGCGATGTGGGAAAGAAGAGCTCTGGGGCTGACGGACTGCGCGAATGCGGCGGCTGCCTTGCTAGGTCGATGGATCAACCGTGAGGGATCCATGCCCCCAGTGGTCATCACCTGCATCAGTATGGGTAGGCGTGCGTTCTGTTCGTTGGCAGGGGAACGCCTTAGCCTCCAAGGCACGCTCGGCCTGGTCCTGGCAGTAAACGACATATTCCTGGTTCAGCTCCGGACCACAAAGATCATTGGCAGAAATACATCTGCGACGCCACCCTGATCGCCTCACCGCGCCGCGGGCGTGCGGTTCAGGTCAGAAGAAGCGGAAACAAACGAAAGTCTCTTTGTGGGGGTTGCAGGCGAGTGCGAATAGCTGTATGATGAGGCTAGGAAACAACGCGCCTTCCAGCCTCGTTGACCTCTCCGAACCTCTCTCACATGCTCGCGTCACCGTCGAGAGCCGCTGCGTTGTTGGGATTGGGTCGAGTCAGTCTCAGATGAGTCAGTCTCGAATGAGTCAGTCTCAAAGGAGGTCACTATGCCCACACCACAAGTGAAGGCATATCTAGATGAGCACGGCGTTGAATACGAGACGATTCCGTATGAGCACGCCTACGAGGCACAACACGTAGCCGCGGCTGCGCACGTCTCGGGCAAGCAGTTCATCAAGACGGTGATGGTCAAAGTGGATGACAGATTAGTGATGGCAGTCGTGCCTGCCGACACGCGCGTAGATTGCGACCGATTGAGGACAGAGCTCGGTGCCGATCGTGCGGAGCTAGCCAAGGAAAGTGACTTCAAGGGCCTGTTCGGGGATTGTGATGTCGGCGCGATGCCGCCGTTCGGTCCGCTTTACGACGTGGACGTCTTCGTCGACGAAACCCTGACCTCAGCCACCACGATTGCGTTCCGGGGCGGGAGGCACGGTGAGCTGATCCAAGTGGCCTGCGAGGATTTCGAGCAGCTAGCGGCAGCGCAGAAGCTAGCTCTGGCATATCGCCGGTAGATGCTCAGCCCTCACTGACATCACGAACGGGGGCTTGCATAAGCAATGCCCCCGTCTACTTTGAAGTGTGACCCGCACAGGACTTGAACCTGTAACCAAGGGTTTAAGAGACCCCTGCTCTCCCAATTGAGCTAGCGGGCCATGGGCGCGGACCTGTGTCCAGGACTCCCGCATGTAGACACTATATTACCACGATCCCAGAATTCGGCAAGCATCCGTGTTCTATACCCCCGGATATCGCGGCGCCATCAGACGACGCCTGCACCTCGGTTTGTTTGGCAGCAGAGTGACCGGGAACGTCGGGCGCCAGTGCCCGTATCACACAATAGCCACAGACGCACGGATCTCTCGCTCGTACGCGAAATGAAGGTTCCTAGAGCATCCCCAGTACACCTCAGTTCAAACACAGACCAAGCTATAAGACCCCAATCGCCGGCGCCGCGGTAACGGCACGCCAGCTACGCTCGCACGCAGCGCTAACTGCGTTAGCCCAAATCTATGCTACAATAGCGAGCGGCGGGGATCGAGCGGCGACGGCCGACCGGCAGTATCATCAAGTCCCTTGGATTCACTAACTTGAGGCGCGCTACACCACGGACACAGCGATGGACGAGGATATGAGGCTAGTCTTAGTCAGCCCCCAGAATGACACGACCCTGAAGATCACGCAGGCTCTGGAGCGCGATGAGGGCATGCACATTCGCCCCGTCCCTTACCCCTACGCAACCAGTGACCTCCTACACAAGCCGGCGCCAGACGCCATCTTGATGGTCGGCCATCCCGACATCGACCTTTGGATCACCGAACTGACGGCTATGGGCTGGTCTGGTCCGTATGTGGTGATCGCGCCGCCCGAGGACCATGATCGGATTGTCTCCGCGACACACTGTTCTGAGCTTGCGCTGCTCACGCCGGAGGAGGCAACGATGACGTCCTTCCCAGCCTTGCTTCGCCGCGCGGTGCAAGAATTGGACGGCGCGCGGACCGGCGAGTCGGGGCTGTTCACCGACGACCAAGAAGCCATAGCTGCGAGCAGCTTCGTCCTCGACGAAGCATTGTGTGAAGTGATGAGTTCGCTCACAGGCTCCGCCGACATCGAGACCGTCCTGGACCCGGTGTTGGCGGCGGTCACGAGCCTGATCGAGTGTGATGGCGCCGACATCAGGCTCGTCAGTGGCGATGAGGTACGGATAGCCCATGCATATAGCTGTTCAGCGTCAGCGGTGCCATTCGCCCAGGAAGAGACAGGATACTCCCTACAGGCATCCCAGACTCTACGCGAGGTTGCAGACAACCGTCGTCCCTTTCTGGTTCAGGATACAGCACCGTACGAAGGGTCGGACGAAGTGCCCGGACCAGCCTGGGCGCGCTCGCAGATGGCCGCACCGCTCCTGGTCGATGACGACCTGGTGGGATTCGTCACCGTCAGCAGTGCCAGCGCTAACGCGTTTATGGATGGGGATCTGGACGTACTTGAGACTCTCGCTCCCGTGGCGGCGGTCGCTCTGCACAACGCTTACCTCTACCAGTCCCTCAGCAAAGAACGCGACCAACTGATGGCGCTGGCCTACATCGACCAGAAGATCCTGGGGATGCATGACTGGCCAGAGGACGTTATCAGCACGATTCTGAGTCACGCCCTGCGATTACTAGGGCTTACTAAAGGGATCATTATCCTTTCATCTCAAGGCGGTCGACCGGAGTCCGTCTACACATTGGGCCTCAAGGACCCGACAAGAACCGAAGACCTCATCCGATCCAGTTGGGAATGCGATCAGGCCGTTTTCGAGGAGCACGGACCGGGATGGCATATAGCATTGGATCACGCCCTCACGACACCGCCTCAGGTCGTGGCGTGGGCCGAGGCCGAGGCGGTGCAGGCGCTTCTGAGCATGCCGCTCTGGCTTCGCGGGAGCCTGGTCGGGTGCATGTTCCTGCTCAACACTGTCGCGAAGCCGTGGTCGGAGAAGGATCTTCAGATCGTGAGGATGCTGGCCGGCCGGATCACAATCGCCATCGACAAGGCTCTGTTGGAGCAACAACACCGCGAGCGCCTGCACGATGCGGAGGAGGCCTTCTTGCAGTTGCAGCGACTTGATTCGATGAAGAACCAATTCATTCAGAACACCTCGCACGAGCTTCGGACACCCTTGGCCATTGTGAAGGGCTATGTAGATCTGATCATCGACGGAGTCATCGACACCAGCGATCCGGAGGACCTGAAGCCGGCGATGCAGGCGATCCAAACGTATACCGACAATCTCGTGGCCTTGGTCGAATCGATCACCACCCTGGAGGCCAGCGAGGTGGGCAGCCTAGAACTGACACTGCAGCCAATCCAGCCTATCTGCCGTGCCGCGATTCGCGCCAACTGGCAACAAGCGCACCGCCGACGGATTGCGATTCTGGCTGAGATTCCGGATGACCTGCCCCTGGTCCCCGTCGACGCCGAAGGTATGTCGCGCGCGCTGAACCAGGTGCTGGACAATGCCCTCAAATTTAGTCCGCCGGATAGCACCATCCGACTTACCGCCTTCCAGGAGAACGGGCACCTCTATGTCCGGGTTCAGGACGAAGGAATTGGGATCCCGAAGGCCGAATTGGAACGCATCTTCGATCGATTCTACCAGGTCGACGGCGCAACCACGCGCCGCCATGGGGGAATGGGACTGGGTCTCTCGCTGGTCAAGGAGATGGTACAACGCCACCACGGCAAGGTCTGGGCGGATAGCCCCGGAACGAACCTGGGAACGACGATCTCCATCGAGCTGCCGATCCATCCGCCCCGATCGACTTACGAGGATCTGACATCCTGTCGCAAGACACTGCGCCACGAAGGAGAGGTTTTGAGGGATACGGAGTCGCCCGCAGGTCGAGAGTTGACTGACCATCAAGGTTCTAACTCGACAACAGCAGGGTCATCTTGATGCCGGTCAAGTTCTCGTGGACGCGACACCAGCCGACCTGCTCCGTTTGCGTGTCGCCCGGGCGTAGCGCTCGCTGGCGCGCTCCGATTATGCACCTGGTGATCGTCATAAGCATAGGTCTGCTAATCTCAGCCTGTGCCGGGCCGACGCCAGCCAGCCCGCCCATGCCATTACCGGACGCCTACGTTGTGGCCGATGATTTCTCCCCTCCTAACTCAGCTTGGGCGCGCTTCGACACGGAGGAGGGAGCCATCTACGCGCTGGCTGGCGAGCTCTATCTGGAGGATCGGGGCCAGGGCACAGCCGTCTACTCACCGCTGATCGGGCATAGCTACGAGAATGTCACGATCGATGTAGATGTACGGCACGTCCAGGGGACCGTGAATAACTGGATGGGAGTGCTCTGCCGCCAACAGGATGAAAGGAACCACTATTTCCTGGGAATCAGCGCCGACGGCTACTACCTGATTCTGCGCGTGACAGACGGCGAACCGACCCCAGTTGCAGGGCCAGAATACAGCGAGGTCATCCGGCTTGGCAAAGCAGAGAACCACCTGCGGGCGCGCTGTCGACGCACGACCTTCTCGCTGTGGGTGAACGGAGAGCTGATAGCGCAGGATACCGACAGCGCCCTCCAGCAAGCCGGTGAGGCTGCGCTTTTTGCCGATGCCGTAGAGTCAGGGGAGATCCTCGTCGTCGCCTTCGACAATTTCATCCTGGCGTCGCCCTAGGTATCTTGTCACAGCAACGATATGAGTATGCAGAAGATCGTACACGCCGAAGACGCGACAATAGCACGTCGAGGTCGGTATGGCCCACAGAGACGAACGTCTGATTGAGCTCCTCCTGCTAGCACCCTGGTTATTGGCGTTGATAGGATATTTCGCGCCGTGGATCGCGCGGGAGCCGGTGAGCGCAGCTCTGGCCTGGAACGCCTATGATCTCTATGCGCTGGCCCGCTTGCTTCCGCAGATCGAGACAGGTGCCCTTCGCGTCAACCTACAGGGGCTGCTCATGCCCTTGTTGGGACTGGCTGCGCTCTTGCCGGTCCGGACTTCCCGACAGCCGATCGGGGTTAGAATCGGCGCCGCGTGCTGTGGTTGCGTTCTGGCGGCAATGACCTTGCCGCCCTATCCGCAGATCCTGGATGCTTGGCGAACACCGGGTTGGCGGGTGCCCTTCTGGTGGGCGATCGGGACGATGGTGGCTACGGTTAGCGCGATCTGGCTGGCACCGCGGATGGGACGTTATCGGCATGGGTGGGCCGTGGCCATTGTTGCGTGTGCCACGATACCCGCCGCGACCACGCTGACCCGGCTGCTTCCGGCGCTCAGCGCGGTCCACGCGGCTCCAGTCAGGCCGGGATGGGGCTTTTGGAGCTGCATGATGGGATTGACCCTCGTAGGACTCACCGCCCTGTATCAAGCGCTCCGACCGCTAGAAAGCCCGCGGAGACGTCAAGGAGGGGATATGAGCAAAAAAGAGATGAGATCTCAACCGGAAACAGATCACTCACAAGACAATCAAACGATGGCAGAGCGCCTCGAACACATTCGCAAGGTGAAGGCAAAGCACGAGGCAGAGCTACTCAATAAGGCCAATGTGTTGAGCGTAGGCATCGGATATCCGATCTCAGAAGAAGAGATGGCAGGAGAACCCGGCATCGTGGTAAGCGTGACACACAAAGTCAGCGCTAATGAGCTTGAGCCCGAGGATCTCGTCCCGCGGGAGCTGGACGACGTCAGAGTCTGGGTCGAGGAAATCGACCGGCCCCGCGCTCTTCGCTAGGAGGGAGCTGTGGACTATCACATCTTGGACAACGCCCGGTTAATCTACCAACAGGCCGTGGCTGATCTTTTTGCGCGCAAGAATGTTGTCGCATGCGGCCTCGGCTATAAAGTCAGCGGCGGCAGACGAACCGACACGCTCAGCCTCGTGGTCTCCGTCATCCAAAAGGTGCCCCCTTCTGAGCTGACCTCCAAAGACCTCATTCCTCAGCGTATCTCAGGACTGGTCACCGATGTCGTGGAAACAGGCCGCATCCGCGTACACTCCGAGGATCCCCGTGCCCGGCGCAGGCCAGCGCAGCCAGGCATCTCCATCGGGCACCGGGATATCACCGCCGGCACCTTCGGTCTGCTGGTCCAGCGAGCAGGCCACGCCTACATTCTCAGCAATAACCACGTCCTCGCCGACACCAACGCAGCCCGGATCGGTGACCCGATCTATCAGCCGGGATCGGCCGACGGTGGTACAGCAAACGACCGCGTCGGAACCCTCATCGAGTTCGAGATCATCGACTTCGGGGAACAGCCTGCGGAGTGCTCCATAGCCGAGGGCCTGGCGGCGCTTCTGAACACCTTGGCCCGGCTCACCGGGTCTAGCCACCGCCTACAACCGGTACGACAGACCCCTGCGCTCAATTATATGGACGCGGCCCTGGCGCTGCCGGACGAGGTGGAACTCGTGGCGCCCGCCATTCTTGGAATTGGCGTTCCGGCAGCAGCTGCTGAGCCGCTGCTGGGGCAACAGGTCCAGAAGATGGGACGGACAACGGGGTTAACACAAGGAACCGTCACCCAGATCAACGTCACAGTTGACGTCGATTATGGTGGGCGCAAGGCGCGCTTTGTCGACCAAGTCTTCACCAGTCCGATGAGCAGCCCCGGCGATTCGGGATCGAGTATCCTGGACATGAACCGACAGGTGGTTGGACTGCTGTTCGCAGGCTCTGAACGGGTGACGATCTTTACCCCCATCCGTCGCATCCTCGACCACCTCCAGGTCGAGGTGGTGACCGCATAGGAAACCCGCTCCGGCGCGTCGCATCAGGCGAGCCTCAGTCCTCCAATAAGGCGGTGCGCTAGCGCACCGGTCAGGTCAAGCAGCCCTTCGCTCCATTTGGGGGAAGAGGCTGAGGACGCGCGCGGTGATCCACGGGTTAGGCGCCCCAACGGCGCCGGCGTCGAACCACAGCGGCCCGTGCAGATGCTCCTGAGGCCAATAGCCCGACAGAAGCTGTCGCGCTTCTAACGCCTCCAAGGAGGCTCCCGGGACACGTTCGGGTTGGCCAACCTCAACCCACGCCTGGAGATAGGCGAGGCCATCCGGGCGATGCGTCAGAGGGAAAGTCAGCGGCAGTCTCCCAAGCTCATCCCAATCGGTTCGGAGCCGCGCCGTCAGCCTAGGGACGAGGTCAGATCGCCCCCACGCCACCGCGGCACGCACCAGCCAGGCGACAGCGTCTGGATGCAGGTCGCGGGCCCCCACCCGTTCCTCCACCCACCGCCAAGTGGATCGCCACCGAACCTCATCGGCCATGTCCAGCCTCGCAACGGCCCAAAGTGCTGCACCGGTCAATGCAGCTGAGCGTCCCGTGACGCCCTGTCGTAGTCGCAAAGCACCGGACAAATCGCGGTTAGTCCGGCACATGATCTCCACTGCTCGGCGAACCGGCTGCGACGATGGTGCTCCCAATTGCGCAAGGAAGAGCACCTGCCACACCGTAGCGCGATAGTGAGGCGAGATCCCGAGGCCCGGATGCATCCAGTACCCTGCCGGATACTGTGCCTCCAGGATCTTCCGCACCGGCCAGGACGCAGCGGCGGAGGTGCGCACCGCCCGCACCATTGCATCGTCCGGCGACAGCCCCGTGAGCGCCAACATCGCCGTTGCCCGCACTGATGGGTTGGAGTGGGCGAGCAACGTCTCTCGCATTCGCTCTCTAGACAGCATACGACGCTCGCCTCCTACGCACAACGCCGCGGAATATCCGCGGCGTTGTGCAAGTGTGGAGGAAGAATTCCATCCTATCAGGTCAGGCTTCGTCTTCCAGTTGCTCTTCATCCTCCCCATCAGAGGAGCTAATCACCAACGGAAGCCGATCCAGCTCGACCAGGCGCTCGTGGATCACCCGCTCAACCTTCTCCGCAAACTCAGGATTCTCCTCGAAGTAGGTCTTGGAGTTCTCACGGCCCTGGGCGAAGTTCTCGTCCTCAAAGTAATAGTAGGAGCCACGCTTGTCCAACACCTCGAGATCCAGCCCCACCTCCAGCAGATCAGCCTCGTGGCTGATCCCCTTGCCAAACATAATGTCGAACTCCGCCACGCGGAAGGGGGGTGCTACCTTGTTCTTGGTCACTCGGACCCGCGTCGTGTGGCCGACGACCTCGCCCTGATACTTGATCGACTTGATGCGGCGGACGTCAAGGCGAACCGAAGCATAGAACTTGAGCGCCCGACCACCGCTCGTGGTTTCGGGCGAGCCAAAGAGCACACCGATCTTCATCCGCAATTGATTGGTGAAGATGATTACCGCATTGCTCTGCTTGATGGCGCCAGAGAGCTTGCGCAGCGCCTGACTCATCAGCCGAGCCTGAAGGCCGGGATGGGAATCCCCCATCTCACCCTCAATCTCCGCCCGCGGGACCAAGGCAGCGACGGAGTCAATGACAATCACGTCCACAGCGCCGCTACGAACCAGAGCTTCAGCGATCTCCAGAGCCTGCTCGCCCGTATCGGGCTGCGAGATATAGAGGCTTTCGATATCCACGCCACACTGCTCGGCGTAGCGCGGATCCATCGCATGCTCCATGTCGATGAAGGCAGCGACGCCGCCCTGCTTCTGCGCCTCCGCAACCATATGTTGCGCGATCGTCGTCTTGCCCGAACCCTCGGGGCCGTAGATCTCGGTGATGCGGCCACGCGGCACCCCGCCGACGCCGAGGGCGATATCGAGGGCCAGGGACCCGGTGGGAATCACCTCCACATTGAGATGAGACGCATCTCCCAGCCGCATCAAAGCGCCATCGCCGAAGCGCCGCTTGATCTGCGCAACGGCCTGTTCCAGTGCCTTCTCCCGTCCGTCTGCCATCGTAGGCCTCCCTGTCTTGCTCTGTCAAGTGAGTCGGCTGACGAGCCTACGCCCATCCCCGACAAGGTTCCGATTTGATGCCCGCTGTCGTAAGAACGCGCCCAGCACTTTGATTATAGCACAAACGTTCTAAAAACACAATAGTCAGTGACGACGGCGACCCGTCCTGGACGAGGATTCACCGACCGCGCCGGAGCCGCCAAGATACGGAGGCGCTTTGATCTCAAAGATGGTGCAACGGGAGACATCCATAAACCGGATGCTCAGCTTGGGGTCCAGCTCCCGGATCGGCGACGCTGTGGTGACAACGGTGGGGAGCCGCGCCACATAGCGGGAGTTGATGAGTTGGAAGAGCTTCTCCTTGGCCCAAGGTGTGGCGCTTTCGGTACCCAGGTCATCGAGGACCAACAACGGCGCCCGCTTAACTTCCTCAAAGCGTTTGTCGAGGGATACATTGCTTTGAGGGCTGAAGGCCGCCCGAAGATGATCCAGAAGATCGGGCACCACCACTAGCAGGGCAGAATGTCCAAGCCGCACGCGCTCGTTGGCAATGGCAGCAGCCAGATGTGTCTTCCCCACCCCGTAACTACCCAGGAAAACAATCCATCCCTCGGGATCCGCTGCATAGGTTCTAGCCAGCGCCACGCCGCTCGCCAAGTTCTCCACACCCGCCTTGTCCAGCTCGCGTCGTCGAAGGTCAAAGGTGTCAAATGTCATATCGGAATAGTACGGCAGCGTGTTGAGGTCCGATGCCAATCGCTCGACACCCCCAGCCCGGTAATCCGGTGCCAGGATCGTCACCATCTCCACCAACTCCGGATCGGCCAAGCGTGACCGCAGACGCGGCTCGATACGTTCCAGATCCTGATTCGTCGTAATGACGGTGGGCAAGCGGCTCATGTACCGATAATTTAGTAACTGGAACAGCTTCTCCAATGCCCAGGGCGTCGCATTCTCGGTGCCCAGATCATCGAGAATCAGCAGCGGGGCATTTCGAATCTGCTCGAAGCGCTCACTGTATCCTTGCGTTGATCGAGGCGCGAAAGCGGCGCGCAAGTGGTCCAGAAGATCAGGCACGGTCACGAAGAGAGAGACCATGCCCTCAGAGAGCACATGATTGGCGATTGCCGCAACCAGGTGAGTCTTGCCCGAACCATATCCCCCGATCAGGATCAGCCATCCCTCAGGCTTGCGGGCATAGTCCAGAGCCACTTGATAAGCATGTCGCAAATTGCGCTGCCGCTCCGGTGAGAGCCCTTGTCCGTCTGGATTGAAGCTCTCGAACGTGAATCGCTTCAACGCTTCAAGGTTGCTAACAGAGCGCAGGATCTCGTTGCGCTGTGCCTGAAGGTCGTCCATCCGGCAGGTACATGGGAAGAGCTTGCCGAAGTGCGGGTGACCGACGGGGACATCCAACCGCACATAGCCCATTCCATGGCAGATCGAACAATCGGGGTCGCCGACCATCGAGGAGCTCGCCCCTGAATCGGGCGCCCCCTCAGTGGCGGACGAGTCGGTCGTAGGCGTCTTCGATGTATCGTCGGGCGTCTGCGTCGCGATCGCGTGTGCCAGCTCTTTGGCCAGCTCCTCTAGTGATTTCATCCCGTCCTTCTGCTTGCCAATTCTCGAGTATAGCAAGGATATACTTCCAATTGCGTTTGTTCAGACGCACGGCCTCACGAAACGCTTCCTCGATCCACTCGGCAGGGTAAATCTCCTCAGCCTCCATCAACTCCTCACTCAGCAATGCCGTCAGCGGACCGATGTTCTGCTCGTAGAGCGTGAAAATGTTGGGCCGCTCCTCTACAGTGGCGCGAGAAGGGCTCACGCCGCGACGCATCGCCTCCACCGAGGCCCTCCCTCGAGGACTGTTGGCAAAGTAGCGTATCTCCGCAGCGCCATCCGCGGTGTCCCAAGAAGCTCTGAGGAAAATACCTCGATCCACCGCACGGCTCAGGGCCGCCGCCAGCCGGCCCTCGAAATCACCGCCAGCGAGCGCGCTCCGCAACACGGTATCGGTGCGCAGTTCATCAGCTGTGACCCAAGGGGCCGCATCGGCACGCATCTTCGCCAACCGCCATAGCAAAAGGAGCACGACCTTCAGCTCATCGGGATCCTTAAGATGTACCACCAGCGCAGTGAAGACGGACTCGGGGAGCGTGACCATCCCCGCCGCCGCCTCAGGAAATCCCGGAAAACTGAACTCGGGCTCGGGACTCATTGAACTCCCACAGGGGGTGCAACAGCCCCGTAATCCTCGGGCGCGACCTGAGTATAAACGTCGGCGAACTGGGTCAAGCGTTTGTTGAAATAGAGCTGGATGGTCCCGGTCGGGCCGCTGCGATGCTTCGCAATCATAATATCGGCGATATTGGGGTTCTCGGTATGCTCGTTGTAGAGCTCGTCCCGATAGATGAACATCACGATATCGGCGTCCTGCTCAAGGGAGCCCGATTCACGCAGATCAGAGAGCACCGGATGCTTATCCGTGCGCTGTTCCACAGCGCGGGAAAGCTGCGAGGCCGTCATCAACGGGACGTCGATCTCCCGGGCCAACCCTTTCAGCGAACGCGAGATATAGGAGACCTCTTGGACGCGGTTTTCGGAGCGCATATCCGAGTCCATCAGCTGCAGATAGTCGACAAAGATCATATCGAGCCCCCGCTCGGAGGCTAGCCGTCGCGTCTTCGTACGCAACTGCAATACCGAGATCGAGGGAGTATCGTCAATATAGATCGGCAGCTCGGACAAATGGCCGATGGCCTCGGCGAAGGCCGGCCATTCCTCCTCCTTAAGCTGACCGAGCCGCAGCCGCTGAGCATCGATATTGCTCACCTGGGCGACGAGACGTTGCACCAACTGCTCCGCAGACATCTCCAAGCTAAAGAGCGCCACGACCTTGCGCCTCTCGGCAGCGCGGAGGGCGAAGGTGAGCATCAGGGAGGTCTTCCCCACGCCTGGTCGCGAAGCCAGGATGAGCAGATCGGATTTCTGAAAGCCGCCCAAAACGCGATCGAGGTCACGAAAACCCGACGGCACGCCCATCAATTCCCCACGGTGAGCATAGAGGTTCTCGATATGGTCGTAATAGCGAGGCACAATCTCTTGAATCGGCTGGAGGTCGCGAGTTGAGCGCTTCTGAGAGACCCCAAAAAGCGCCTTTTCAGAGTGGTCAACGACCTGATCGACCGGCAGCGTTTCGTCATATGCATAGCGAGCAATATCGCCGGCGGCATCCAGCAGACGCCGGCGCACGGCCGTCTGCTCGACCAGCCGCCCATAGGACTCCACATTGATCGCCGAGGGGACAGCGTTAATGAGCTGCAGGACGTACGCATCGCCCCCAACTTGCTCATGGTGGTCCTGTTGGGAGAGCTCGGTCGTCAACGTGAGAAAGTCAATCGGATCCCGTCGCTCGTGGACGCGGATCATAGCCTCATAGATCCAGCGATGTTTCTGAAGGTAGAAATCACCGGCCTGAAGAAACGGTAAGACTCGGTAGATCGCTTCAGGATCAATGAGCAGGGCCCCAAGCACGGCCTCTTCTGCCTCGATATTGTGGGGAACGGTCCGCTCAGCTAATGTCATAGGCAAGGTCCGCCTTAACTATCCCTCGACTCATCAAAGTCCAAGGAACTCAAGAAATCGCGAAAGACGCCGAGGTGCTCGCCGTCGGGCGCGTCCGCCAATATATCCTTCTCAGGCGTCACACCAGCTTCGTCCATTACTGACTCAGCAACGTAGATCGGCGCTCCCGTCCGCACGGCGACGGCGATGGCATCACTGGGCCGCACATCGATCTCAACCTCGTGACCGGCGGTCGCGAGGACGAGCGTGGCGTAGAAGGTGTTGTCGGCCAGATCGTTGACGTGGATGTAGAGCAAGTCAGCATCAAAGGCATCGAAGGTGTTGACGATGAGATCGTGAGTAAGCGGCCTAAGAACGTCAATCCCTTTAGCCCCCACCGAGATCGCCTCGGCCTCACAAGGCCCAATCCAAATCGGGAGATAACGGTCAGACTCAAGCTCTTTCAGGACGACAATGCGATGCGACGAGACCAGACTGATCTGTATCGTCTCCAATGTGACTTCAATCATGGTGTCCTCCCAGACCGTCAGTCAAGCAGGGGTCTCATTGGACTGTATTATACCCCGCAGACCCCCTGCAACAAGCACACTTACAACTGGAATCGCAGGCACATAGAATCTGTCGTGAGCAATTGGACCGGGCAATAAGAGATGGTATGTGACCACGCCCAGCATCAGGAGGCCGCAAGACGGCAGTGAGCGCAGCCCCCACGTCCCACGCACGCCCAGGAACCATACCGCAAGCCGTCCGATCAACAGCAACCACCATATCGCCGCAGCCGTGAGCGGAATACGAGTCACTCTCTCAGTCCAAAATGCGCGGAGGGCATCGCCCACCGCGCCGCGCATCAGCGACCACGCCATCCGATCCCACACACGCGGGACCACCCCGGTGACCGACCAGTCGCGTCGCGTGAGCACATGATACCATAAGCGATGTCCCGGATCCAGAAGACTCTTGACCACGCCTCGTGTATGGACGCGAAGGTAGAGACCAAGGTGGCCTAAGACAAGACGCCTGGACGCCCGCGCAACTCGACGGTGTCCACGGCTCAGTGCCTCGCAGGTCTGGAGCGACTCCGAAAGCCCGTGCTCTTCTGCGAAGCGGCGGTAGAGATGCTCCCATGTCTCCGTCCATGGCTCCGCATCAACACCGACCCGTTCGGCCAGAACTGCCACAGCGCTGACTCGCGACACGTTCTCCTCGAACGCGGTGGAGAGCACCCATCGGTCAATAACCAGCCGGTTGCGGACGATCCACGGCAACACACAGATGACAAGGGCGCCGCAGAAGACCACGACAGCCCCGAGGGACCACCTTTGCCCCCTATCCCCACGGCCAACGGTTGCTCCTTGCAGACACAGTAGAAATCCCACAGCGATGACCAGATACTGGACGTTGGGCTTCGTCAACAGCGTCAATCCCCACAACACGCCCGCCCACAGCGCCCGCCGCTGCGAGGCCCGCTTGAAGAGGCGGACGGTCATGCAGAGCGCCGCGGTGATCAGCGGCAGGAGCAGCGCCTCAGAAAGAAGATAGCCTGTATAGCGCTGTGTCGTACCGTTGCCGGCGTAGAGGAGACCAGCTACAAGCCCGAGCCAGAAACCCTGCGGTCCAGAAGTCTCCTGAGCTAGAGCCATCACCCACGCCGTAGTGAGAATCTCCAGGAGCACATGCACGAGGACCACAACTTGAGGTGAACGGCCCAGGTGTGCGTATATCGCCATCAAGAATAGCGGGTAGAGCGGCGTGCGCACAGCAGTGGGGCAGTAGGGGGCCTCCCAGCCAATCGCGAAGCCACGATCATCCAGCACGTTGACGGCAAGAAGATGGAAGCCCTCAGCGTCCACGGGTCCCAGCGGATTGGTCGGGAGTAGGTACAGCCACCCAACGCGGACGACCGCTGTCAGCAGGAGCGGCAACGAGAGCCAGAAGAGACGCTCCGTTCGTTTCATCCCCACCTCGGCGTGCCTGGCAGGTTTCAGAAAGATGGCGCCTAGAGAGGACAGCCGTCCGGTCTACATCTGGTCATTTCAGGAGATCCTCTGAGCTTATCCTAGGAGAGATTTCGGGCGCCGATGATGCGGATGCCGTCCAACGTCAACCAGGGGTCAACGACGGTAAAGCATCGGGCCAATGGCGCGATAACGCTCGAAAGCCCTCCTGTAGCTACAGCCGGCACATCCGCACCCATCTCAGAGCGGAAGCGATCGATCATGCCCTCCACTAACCCAACGTAACCGAACACGACGCCGGACTGTATCGAGTGGATCGTGTTGGTCCCGATGGCCGTGGGGGGCGGCACGAGGCGGACTTGAGGCAGCTGTGCAGTCCCACCGGAGAGGGCTGCCGCGGCGAGGTTCATGCCGGGTGCAATCGCCACGCCCAAGAGAATGGTCTCGGCGGAGACGGCCGTAAATGTGGTCGCGGTACCGAAGTCGACGACGATACAGGCGCCCTCTAGACGGTCGTGAGCCGCGACAGCATTAGCGATCAGGTCAGCACCGACCTCTCCGGGGTTATCCACGGCAAAGGTCAGGCCCGTGACGGTCGTATCGTCGATGATCAGCGGATCGACAGACGTCTGCTCACCCAGCATCTCTTCCATTCGCCCTGTCAGCGGCGGCACCACGCTGGCGATGACGATGTGATCAAAGGAGGCCATCGTGAGATCGGTCTCTCCGAGCAACGTGCGGAAAAGGGCACCATACTCATCTGCCATTTTGTCCCGGACCGTGCGAACCCGCCAATAATGACGCCAGGAGTCCCCGTCGTGCGCGCCGAGGACCACGTTGGTGTTGCCAATATCCACAGCCAAGAGCATGTGTCCTCCTCTCTGCTTGCAGGTACGCTAATGACGCCCCTAGTGTAACCGCATTCCAACCGCAGACAATGCGCGCAGACAATGCGTCGCGCTATGGTATAATAGCGCCGTGAGAAAAAGAACAATCCAGATCGTTCTAACCCTGCTGTTGAGCGCGCTGGCCCTCTATATTGCGCTCCGCGGCATCGACTTCGAGGATGTAGGCCTAGCCCTATCCAGGGTGGCGTGGCCTTGGGCCATCGTGACGCTGGTGCTCATCCTGGTTACCTTGGTCATTCGGGCCCAGCGATGGCGGATCCTCCTCGGCCGGACGCTCTCCTTGCAGGACACCTTCGGCCTGATCAGCATCGGCTATCTGATCAGCGGCGTGCTGCCGCTGCGTGCCGGGGATCCAGCGCGCGCCGTAGGCGCCAGCCTGCGTGGGCCCGTAACAGCACTGACCGCGCTCTCCACGGTGGTGGTGGAGCGCGTGCTCGATATGCTGCTCATTGTGCTCATCTTGCTGGCGACGCTTCCCTTCGTGCCCGGCCTTCAGGGCTATCTCGCGGAAGGACAGGTCAATGAGTTTCTTTCGTTCAACCTGGTTCTGACTCTGAGTGGGTTACTGGCCTTTGGCATCCTGCTGGCTTTCGTCCTGATCGCGGTCTTTCCAGTCGCTACAGAGCGTCTGGCCCGTGGCGTTCTCCAACGCCTGGGAATCACCGACACAGAGCGGTGGCTGCGACCCCTGGCGAGTGTAGTGGAGGGTCTGAGTGCCCTGCGCTCGCCGAAGGACGGGCTAGCCATCGGGCTCTGGTCCGTGGCCCTCTGGACCACCACGACCGCCTATTTCGCCACCATGATGTGGGGAGCCCGGGCTTTTCTTCCGGGGACCTCGATCCTGATGAGTCTTGTGGCGGTGTGGTCCAGCGCGTTTGGCATGGTCTTTCCGGCAACCGGGGGTATTGGCTCGTTCCATTTTGCGGTTCGAGAAGCGCTATATTGGGGGTTTGACGTGTCACGGGATCTGGGATTTGCGTACGCCGTCCTGATCCACGCCCTTCCGTACCTGACTGGCATCGCGCTGGGTGCGGTGACACTGATTCTGTGGGGAATGTCCCTGAAGAGCCTGGTGAGCCGTGGCCAAGAGATTGAAGCATCATCACTTGACTGAGAGGAATGTCATATGCACTATCTGATCACCGGCGGAGCCGGCTTCATCGGCTCGAATTACGCCCACCGTCTCCTCACACGCGGCGAAACGGTGACCATCTACGACAATCTCTCGCGACGGGGCGCCGACGCCAACCTCAAGTGGTTACGGTCTGAGTTTGGCCCGGAGGCGTTCAGGTTCGTGCACGGCGACGTGCGCAACGCAGCGTTGCTGACCACTATGGCGCTGGACACAGATGTGATCGTCCATCTGGCTGCCCAGGTGGCCGTCACGACTTCCGTCGAACGGCCTCGGGAGGACATTGAGATCAACGCCATGGGCACCTTCAACGTCCTGGAGGCAGCGCGCTACTCGCCTAATCGTCCGATTGTCCTCTATGCCTCGACCAACAAAGTCTATGGAAGCCTGGAGGGACTGATCGTTGAGGAGAGAGCATCTCGTTATGCACTCCGCGATTACCCCCATGGCATCCCGGAGAGCTATCCAACTGACTTCCACTCACCGTATGGATGCTCGAAAGGAGCTGGAGACCAGTACGTCCGGGACTACGCTCGGATCTACGGCCTGCCCACCGTCGTCTTTCGGCAGAGCTGCATCTATGGACCCAGGCAGTTCGGTATAGAGGATCAGGGATGGGTGGCGTGGTTCATCATCGCCGTCCAACTGAACAAGCCGATCACCATCTATGGCGACGGGAAGCAGGTGCGCGATGTACTCTATGTCGAAGACCTCCTTGACGCCTATGACGCCGCTGTCCAGAGGATGACACGCGGCTCTGGTGCCTCTGGGGTTTCTGGTCAGATCTACAACCTGGGGGGCGGACCGGACAACCAGATCGCCATCTGGCGCGAGTTCGGACCGTTGCTTGAGGCGCTGCAGGGGCGCGAGATCCCCGTGGTGCGCGGCGATTGGCGTCCCGGCGATCAGCGGATATTCGTCGCCGACATACGCAAGGCTCAGCGCGAACTGGATTGGTCTCCGAATGTCGACGTTGATATCGGGATTCGCAAACTGTATCGCTGGGTCTCAGAACATAAGGGTCTTCTGGAAGCCTATCTCGACACGGGTACAGAGAGCTAGCAGATTGGAGGCTAACTTGGAGCAGGCGGAGAGACCCGATCGCCCCCTGAAAGTCTTGATCGTGCTCACCTACTATCGGCCCCATACCAGCGGCCTCACGATCTACGCCGAGAGGTTGGCCCGCGGCCTAGCCGAGCGTGGCCATCAGGTCACCGTTCTGACCTCTCGCTATGACTGGCGACTCCCAGGGCGCGAGACGCTAAACGGCGTCAGAGTCGTCCGAGCGCCCGTGCTCTTCCGAATCAGCAAGGGCGTGATTATGCCGACGTTCGGTCTCCTAGCGTGGAAATACGTAAGCCAGGCGGATGTCATCAGTCTGCATCTACCCCAATTTGATGCGGCGGGTGTGGCACTTCGCGGGCGACTTCTCCACAAGCCAACGCTGCTCACCTACCATTGCGACCTGAAGCTTCCGTCCGGTGTGTTCAACCGCATTGTCAACCGGGTCGTGTTGTGGATGAACGACCTGGCGGGACGCTTAAGCCACGGTGTGGTGGCCTATACGCAGGACTTTGCCAATCACTCGCCGTTTCTGCAACGATTCCAGGATAAGCTGCACGTCATTCCACCGCCGGTGGAGATCCCGGAGATGACTGACTCTGGCGTCGCTGCCTTCAAGCGCATGCACAATCCAGAGGACAAACATCCAGTGATCGGCATGGCCGCGCGCCTGGCAGCAGAGAAGGGTGTCGAAATTCTGCTACAAGCCTTTCCCAAGATCCTGGAACACTATCCTGACGCCCGCATCCTCTTCGCCGGACAGTACAGAAACGTGCTGGCGGAGGAGGCTTATGCCCAACGCTTGATGCCGCGGATCAGACGCTATGAGGAGATGGGCAAGTGGAGGTTCCTGGGCGTCCTGGACTCCATGCAGATGGCGGCGTTCTATCCTAACCTGGACGTGATCACGGTCCCCAGCCTGAACTCGACAGAGTCTTTTGGGCTGGTCCAGGTTGAAGCGATGCTGTGCGGGACGC
>CAZPJP010000068.1:3407-19182 GCA_964586915.1 uncultured Anaerolineales bacterium | reverse complement strand
TGCGCTGGCGGCGGGCTGCTGGAACCGCGCCCTTGAGCACCGAGTAACCACTATCTTGTAGAGCTATATCGACATGATATAATTGATAGTCGGATGAACTTAACGATAACGTAGCCTACATAGCTTACGGAAGGATTATTCAGATGAGGGCCTGCCGTAGACTTGAGGTCGGAAAGGATATACCAAATGCCAAAGCTTAAGACTCACAAATCCACATCGAAACGTTTTCGCCGCACGAAGGGTGGCAAGGGCAAACTGATGCGGACCCGTGCCGGACAGGGTCACCTGCGCCGGAAAAAGCGAAAGAGCCGGAAGCGCAGATTCTACAGGATGAAGGAAGTGAAAAACAAAGGGCTTCGCGACCGCGTCCGTCAGCTATTGCCTGGCAAGAGCAGCCTCGACATCCGAGTAGAAGACGAACCTGAGGCAGATGAGACGGAAGAATCGGAGGCTCAGGAATGAGCGTGATTCCTCACGAGGATCTTCTGAGGCTTGCTGAGGTTCAAGATGGTGTCTGCGTTTCGATCTATCTCCCCACTCACCGGGCGGGTAATGAGATCGAGCAAGATCGCATCCGCTTCAAGAACCTGTTAGGCGAGGCTGAAGCCCAACTGATCGAGGCTGGCCTCGATGAAGGGCAGACAGAACGTCTCCTAGCGCCCATTCAGAATCAGCTGGGACCTCAATCTACCTTCTGGCAGCATCAGCTCGACGGGCTGTGCATCTTCCGGTCCGCCGAACTGCTGTATGCTTACCGGTTGCCCTTCTCTTTTGAAGAGCTGACTGTTGTGGGGTCAAGCTTTCACGTAAAACCGCTGTTGCCGTTGCTGAGTGGTGACGGACAATTCTATCTTATGACGCTTCACCAAGACGAGATCGACGTCTATCAGGGCACGAACTACGCCTTGAGCTTGCTTGAGATCGAGGAGCTACCGGAGCATTTGAGTGAGCTGTTGCTGGAGCGTGATCTCGAACGGCCTCAGCAATGGCATACTGGGACCCGAGGGGCGGGCGGACATCCACGAGCAATAGCGCGGCCAGCAGCGTTCCATGGCCACGGCGCGATCGAGCAGAGTGAGGAAGACGATATCTTGCGCTACTATCGCCAGGTTGACGAGGTTCTCGATTCTGTGTGGGGAGACGAAGAGATCCCCCTCCTGCTCGCCGGGGGCGATGACCTCACACATCTCTATCGTCGGGCGAACAACTACGCCCATCTGATCGAGGATGCAGTCATTAAGACGAATCCCGCTGGTTTGGAGCTAGAGGAGCTTCACCAACGCGCCTGGGAAATCCTCGAGTCTCGCTTCACCGCAGATAAACAGGAGGCGGCAGAGGCTTACCGGATGCTGGCGGGCAAGGATCACGAGCAGGCTTCCGACGATCTTAAGACCGTGGTCGCGGCGGCCTACTTCGAGCGTGTGGATGTGTTGTTTGTCGCGCTTGAGGCGCACACGTGGGGGACGTTCGATCCCGACACCGGTGAAGTGCGGATTGACGGGGCACCCAACGCCACAAATCAGGACCTCCTGGATCTCGCCGCCGTGCACACCTGGCACAATAGCGGAACCGTCTATGCGGTTTCGGCAGCGGAGATGCCAAGCGGTGGGGACTTGGCTGCGATCTTCCGATACTAAACTGCGCATCGCTGTGGGATGGCGAATACCCACAGTAACACACTGCTCCAGACTTTCACGGCGCCGAGGCCTATAAGCCCCGGCGCTGTCTCTTTGTATGAGCTCCGCCGCCGCTTGCCGCATGCCGCGGACACACCAACGCACTTCCAACTCTTGCAACTCAGGACAACTCGAAAAGCAACGCACCCCGTCACCAGAAACGCCGTCGGACTTCTATAATCATGAATAGACGAGGGCGCTACACTATCCCCGTCCACGCTTACGCACCTGACTGCCTGCCGGTGAATCCGACCGGCGGCATGGTGCTGGATGCCCGGTCGTCCGCGCCCGGTAGTCCGCGCCCGGTAGTCCGCGTACGACCTTTGGATATGTAGCTCGGGCCGCTAGTTCAAGAGGGGGTCGAGCCGCCTGCGGCACGCAGCCCCAGATGATGAAAAGACGACCTGAATATGCACTTGAGATATTGTGATGGAAGGAGACGTGGATGACGGTGAGATATCCGCTTGAGTACAAAATAAGCCCCGCGTCACTGGAAGCGGGGCGGCGCTGGGTGATCGTAAACTTGAAGAACCTCGGCGCGCACAGCCTCACTGCTCTCGACGTACGCCTGAACTCATTGGATGCCTATAGCATTCGGGTCTTCGGCGATGGGAGCTTCATACCCGTCCTGGAGGCCGGAGAGGAGAAACTTCTTCCCTTTCAAGTGATGGCTACTGCGACCGCTCAGCTTTACGTATCGGTCGATGGTTGGAAGCAGGAGGAGGCATTCCACTGGGAGACTCCCGCGATCAGCCTGCGCGTCGGGGAGGAGGTCGCGGACCTCCTCAGTTTCTTCGTCCTGACGCAACCTTATCTTAGCCTCAGAGAGACAGTGAAATGCGAAGCCACCGTCAAGGCTCTCAACGAAGTTTCTGGCCTTAGCCTGGAGTTCTGGGCCGAGGCCCCCAACGGGGCATTCATGCAGTTGGGCGACATCGACGTCAAGCCCCTGGTTGAAGGCGAGACGGTTCGATACACCGCAGAATTCACACCTGAGGAGGAAGGTCTCTACAGCGTGTACGCCTACCTCTATGACGCGATGCGTCGAATCGGTCGCCAGACGGATACAGTCTACGTAAGCTAATCGTAGTTCGCACTATTCAGCTTATCAGCTAACACGGAGAGTGACTATGCCAACCAAATCGCCGCTCGAATACCAGCTAGAGCCAAAAGAGATTGACGCCGGCGTCCGATGGCTCACGCTGACCCTAGGCAACATCAGTGACGAGGATCTACGGAGCCTGAGTGTTCAGCTCAACTCCACTGACACGTATCAGATCGATGTACACGGGACCGGGAGCTTTGTCCCGATTCTGCGGCCTAACGAGTATCAGGATCTACCCTTTCAAGTTACAGCGCAGGGAACGACGAAACTCTATGCCAGCGTTGATGGCTGGCGTGGAGACGAGGACTTCCATTGGGAGTCGCCGGGGATTCGGGTCGTCGCGGGGGCCGAGGTTGCGGAACTGGTCAGCCTCTTCGCCCTCACAGAACCCTATCCCACCTTGGGGACGCCCGTAACTCTGGAGGCCAGGATCCGCGGCCTCGCTTACAACCAAGGGCTAGGGCTGGAGTTCTGGGCTGAGACACCCGACGATAAGGTCGTGTCCATCGCCAAGATGCCCACTGACCCGATCCCGGAGGACGAGACCGCTACCTACACGGTGGAGTTCACACCGGAGCAGGAAGGCATCTACACGCTACACGCTTACCTTTTTGCCGCTATTCGCCGCATCGATCATGCCGTAGAGCATCTGAGTATTACGAGGTAGGCTCGATGACACGGGAAATAGGTAGCGCACGCCTATGCATGAGAGAGCACCCAACGACGGGCAAGGAGTAAAGACCGATGGAGAATAACAGAAAATTCTGGCTAATTGTGGGATTAGGCTGTGGCGGGCTCCTGCTCCTTGTCGCGCTCGTTGCGGGCGCCGTGATCTGGCTCTTCCCCATTCCCGTGTTTCGTGGCGCGGAATCGACACAGACTGAGGTGGTTCAGGCGACACCGCGACCGGGTGTCGTGGCGACGCAAGAGGTGCTCCCCACGCTACCGGCAGCCAGTCCGGGGCAGATCCCCAACCCAGCGCTCCAGCCGCTGACGGATCTATACAATCAAATGAACCCCGGCGTCGTTAACATTCAGGTCTTCGTCGAGCAACGCGGGATGCAGGGCGAAGGCGCGGGGTCGGGCTTCGTCCTGGATCAAGAGGGGCATATCGTGACCAACAACCACGTGGTGGCCGAGGCCGAGCTAGTGACCGTTATCTTCTTCGATGGGTATCAGGCCAGAGCCGAGATCATCGGTACCGATCCTGACAGCGACCTGGCGGTGGTCAAGGTCGATCAGCTGCCCGACAACGTGTACCCGCTCTCGCTTGGCGATTCCGATGCGGTTGAGGTGGGCGAATGGGTGATCGCGATCGGAAACCCGTTTGGATTGGGAAGCAGCCTGACCGTGGGGACAGTGAGCGCCGTTGGCCGCACTATTGCTTCCGGCGCGACCCCTTTCGCGATCCCGCAGGCCATTCAGACGGACGCGGCGATCAATCCCGGTAACTCAGGAGGTCCATTGCTCGACCTCGAGGGCAACGTCGTCGGTGTCAACGCTCAGATTGCTACCGGGGGCACCAGCCGTGCTAACGCCGGTGTAGGATTCGCAATTCCCGTCAATACTGTAAGGCGGATCACACCGTCGCTGATCGAAACGGGTTCGTTCGCCTGGCCATGGCTGGGCATCCGTGGTGGCTCTGTCAACCTTCTCCTGCAGGAAGCCAATAACTTACCCACCCAACGCGGCGCGTACATCGTCGAGGTCGTCGGCGGACCGGCTGAGGCGGCGGAGCTCCAGGGAGCCACCGACACGGCGACGGTGGCGGGATTCGAGGGGATCCCCGTGGGCGGAGATGTCGTAACCGCGATCAACGGCAACGACATTGTGGACTACACCGAGTTACAGCTGCGGATTTCCGACCAGGAACCTGGCAGTACCGTCACGCTGACGATCCTCCGGAATGGAGAAGAGATAGAGGTGGATGTCGAACTGGAGCCGCGTCCGACCTCCTCGTCCTGACCCGAATATGTGAGGTGGACGCTCGGAGGAGATTGTGGCGTGACGCCGGAAGAAAGCAGTCGGGAGTAAGGAGTAACAGTGCCAGTTCTTAACTCAGAGATCGCCGACGCCTTCAGGCAGATTGCCGACCTCCTAGAAATCGAGGGAGCAAACCCCTTCCGTGTGCGCGCCTATCGCAACGCAGCTCGAACCATCGAGGAATTACCGCAGAGCGTTCGTGATATGGTCGGCGATGATGAAGATTTGACCGAGCTTGCTGGCATCGGAGAGGATCTGGCAAAGAAGATCACGACAATGGTTGAGACCGGGGAGCTCCCGCAGCTGCGGGAGCTGGAGACCCGAACCCCGGCAGAGTTGGCGGAGATGCTGGAGATTGAGGGCCTGGGCCCTAAGCGTGTCCAGGCTATCCACGAGGAACTGGGCATCACGACGCTGGAGGAGCTGCAGGCGGCAGCGGAACGGGGGGATATTGCTGAGATCTCAGGCCTCGGCGAGAAGACTCAGCAGACCATCCTCGAAGCGCTTCGAGATAGGGGCGAGACGCCAGAGAGAACACGCCTCGATGTGGCTGAGCAGTTTGTCGAGCCCTTGCTCGCCTATCTGAAGGAAGGCGAGAATGTGCAGCGCGTCGAGATCGCGGGGAGCTATCGCCGGCGCAAGGCCACCGTGGGGGATCTGGATGTCCTCGCAGTCAGCGACGCCGGTCAAGCGACCATCAAGCGCTTCGTCAATTACGAGGATGTCAGGCAGACTGTGTCGCAGGGCGAGACCCGTTCTACGGTGATTCTGCGATCGGGACTGCAGGTCGATCTCCGCGTGGTGCCCAAAGAGAGCTATGGAGCTGCGCTACTCTACTTTACGGGATCCAAAGCGCATAACATCACGCTGCGCAATCTTGCCCTCGATCGTGGCTATAAGGTCAATGAGTATGGCGTCTTCGAGTCTGCCGATGATGAAGAAGGGGACCGCGTCGCTGGCGAGACGGAAGACGAGATCTACCGCTTCTTCGACTTAACTTACATCGAGCCGGAGTTGCGTGAGGATCGGGGCGAGATCGACGCGGCAGCAGAAGAGAACCTGCCGGATCTTGTGAGTCTCGATGATTTGCGCGGCGACCTCCAGATGCACACTGATGCTAGCGACGGGACCGGAACCCTGGAAGAGATGGTCGAGGGCGCGCGTGATGTCGGCCATGAGTATATTGCGATAACGGATCACTCCTCTTACATCGGCGTGACCCAGGGCTTGGATGCCGAGGCCCTTGCTGAGCGCATCGACGAAATCGACGAGCTGAACGATGAGTTCGACGACATCCACGTGCTCAAAGGGATCGAGGTAGATATCCTCGAGGATGGTTCACTCGATCTCCCAGACGATATCCTGTCTCAGTTGGATGTTTGCGTAGCCTCGATTCACACCCATTTCGATCTCTCTCGCGACAAGCAGACCGAGCGCATCCTCCGCGCACTGGACAATCCGAACGTGCATCTGCTCGGACACCCAACCGGGCGACGCATTCAGAAACGTCGCCCCTATGAGTTGGATCTCGAACGGATCGTGGAGGCGGCGCTGGAGCGAGGTTGTTACCTGGAGATCAATGCTCACCCTGAGCGACTGGATCTGAGCGACCTCAACGCCCGGATGGCGAGGGAGATGGGCCTCAAACTCGCCATCTCCACGGACGCCCATAGCGTCGCAACGCTCTCCTACCTGCGCTATGGCGTCGATCAGGCCCGCCGCGGCTGGCTGACGGCCGATGATGTTCTCAACACCCGCACTTGGGAGGATCTGAGAGCCCTCCTGAAGCGCTGATCTAAGGGAGTGTGACAACTTGACGGAGACTGCGATCCGCACCCAGAAGCTAGCTAAACGCTTCGGGGAGATGTATGCAGTGCGGGGCGTTACGTTCGACGTGCCGAAGGCCACCATTTTCGGCTTTATGGGCCCGAGCGGGAGCGGCAAGACAACCACCATTCGTATGCTGACGGGGACGTACCATCCAACTGCCGGCGAAGCAGAGGTCCTTGGCGCATCTCCAGCTACCTTCGACCAGCGGACGCAGGCCCGGATCGGATATATGCCACAGTTCTTCTCCCTCTATCCGGACCTGACGGTCTGGGAGAATCTCAGCTTTGCCGCCTCAATCTACGGATTGGGTCGGGGACGGCGCAAGAGGATGCGTCAGGTCCTGGATCTCGTTGAACTGAGCGATCACGCCAAACAACCCGTCAGGGAGATCTCCGGCGGGATGCGTCGACGGCTCAGCCTAGCGGCGACGCTGATTCATGATCCGGATCTCTATTTCCTCGATGAGCCCACAACGGGCCTCGATCCGGTGTTACGCAACAAGTTCTGGGAGCACTTCAAAGAGCTCAAAAACCAGGGAAAGACTCTCTTCATCACAACGCAGTACGTCAACGAGGCAGCCAATTGTGATCGGATCGCGCTGCTGATCGAAGGGAGAGTCCTCGCGCTAGATTCACCCGATCGACTGCGCCAACAAGCCTTTGGTGGAGATATCATCGAGGTCAAAACAGAGCAAACGCTGGGTGAGCATTTGTTTGAAGACGTGATGCAATGCGAATGCGTTGAGGAGATCACCCAGATCACTCCCCGCGAGTTTCGGGTCGTTGCACGGGAGGCCGCGACAGCCATCCCCGAGCTGATCCGCTGGCTCAAGGCGCACGGGATCGATACCCTGTTTGTCGAGGAGTATCTTCCGCCGTTCGACGATGTTTTTGTGGCGCTGGTTGAAGGTCATGAGAACGTCCAGGAGAACGTATAGATGGGCCGATTTCTGATCCGGGTTTCGGCTTTCCTGCGCAAGGAGATCGTGAACGTGCTGCGCCAGCCCCAACTGATGGCGACGCTGGTCCTGGGGCCGTTTCTGATCCTCTTCCTCTTTGGTGTGGGATTTCGCCAGGAGGCGAGAACGCTCCGGACGCTCTTCGTCGCGGACCCGGATAACGTCTTGCGCCCCTACATCGACCAGTACGCCACGACCTTGGGTCCCCAACTGATCTTTGTCGGCATTGCAGAGGAGGAAGCAAGAGCGGTTGAGCAGCTAAGACAAGAAGCGGTCGATAGCGTGGTCATCGTTCCACGCCGCGCCTTCGAGACGATTCAGAATGGAGAGCAAGCCATCTTCCAAGTCTACCACAATGAGATCGAGCCAACTCAGGCTGGCTACGTCGAGTTCACAATGGATCTCTATCTCAGTGAGCTCAACCGACGAGTTCTATCAAACATCTATGAGGCGCGACAGGACGAAGTTGCCTCAATACAGCAGAACGTCAAAGCGGCGCAGGAGCAGCTCACTGGGGTGAAGGAAGCGCTCAACAGCGGTGAGCTTACTGAAGCGCGCCAAAGCCTGGGCGCGCTCCAGCGGCGACTGGAGCGGATCACACCCCCAGACGGGACGATCACCGAGACGCTGCGGGAGGCTGAAGACCAGCAGTTGATCGGTTCAGAGACTTGGATCAGCGGGATGTCGGCCCTGCTGACGGAAATCAGCCGTGACCTAAGCAGACTGGCGGATCTGGATCTGGAGAGCACCGGCAGTTACACAGCCACGCTGTCGCGCATCGACGCCGACCTGGAGCAGATGGATGCCCTTCTAAACTCAGCGCAGCAACTCCCCGCCGCTGTGCTGGTCAGTCCCTTCGACGCGATAAACCACAATATCACGCCGGTAAGCCTTGAGATGACGGACTACTATGCGCCTGGCGTCATCGCGTTGCTCCTGCAGCACCTTGGCGTCACCTTTGCAGCGCTTTCGATCGTACAAGAGGATCTCATTGGCGCGATCACATTATTCCAGGTGGCGCCGCTCTCTTCGTTCGAGATCCTCCTGGGGAAGTACATCAGCTTCATCCTGCTCATCGGCATCGTTGCAGCGGGTCTCTCTTTGCTCATCATCTACGTGCTGGACGTCCCGTTTCTGGGCGAATGGGTTCATTACGCGCTTGCACTCCTGGCCGTGATCTTTACCTCGCTCAGTGTCGGTTTTCTCGTCTCACTGCTCTCAAAGACAACCGGCCAAGCCGTGCAGGCTTCGATGATCCTGCTTCTGTCGAGTGTCTTTTTCACAGGGTTCTTTCAGAGGCTTCAGTCGCTCCGTCCGTTGCTCCGGGTCGTCTCGTGGAGCCTGCCGGCAACGTACGGGATTCGTTTTCTACAGACCACTATGCTGCGAGGCCGGTCGCCAGGCCTATTGCTGATGATCGGTCTGACTTCTATAGGAGCTGTGTTATTTGGCGTGAATCTGACGTTGTTACGTCAGCGTATGAGACGAGAGTAACGCAAGGCTTGGCTATGAACGAAGTGCACAAACCTGATATCTCGCTGGACGAGATCGAGAACAAGGAAGAAGGCAAGGAAGCCGTCGAGCAACTGCGCGAGGCGATCCGCTATCATGACTATCGATACTACGTCCTGGATGACCCCCTGATCTCTGATCGAGAGTACGATCATCTGATGCAGCAGCTCATCGAGCTGGAGGAGCGGTATCCTTCCCTGAAGACCGAGACCTCCCCCACCCAGCACGTGGGAGGCGAGCCTCGCGATGAGCTGGGGCTGGTGGAGCACCCATCGCCGATGCTCAGCCTCAAGGCAATCTACGAGGCAGAGGAAGTGCGGAGCTTCGACGAGACGTGCCGCCGAGAGCTGAATCGAGATAAAGTCATCTATGTCGCCGAGCCTAAGTACGATGGATTGGCCATCGAGCTCATCTACGAGGACGGCAAACTCAATGTCGCAGCCACACGTGGAGATGGTGATACCGGCGAGGATGTGACCGCCAACGTCAAGACAATTCAGGCCGTTCCCTTGGTCCTTGCGTCTCAGGAGGATGTCGACGTCCCGTCCCGCCTGGTCGTCAGAGGCGAGGTCTATATGCCAAAGGACGAGTTCAACGAGCTCAACCGACAGCGCGCGGAAGAGGGTAAGGAGCCCTTCGCCAATCCCCGCAATGCGGCGGCAGGCTCGATGCGGCAACTGAATCCCCAGGTTACCGCTCGCCGCCGGATGAATATCTTCCTCTATGCAGCCAGCGAAGTGGAGGGGCACGTCTTTGAGACCCAATGGGAGATCATCCATACGTTGCCAAAGTGGGGGCTTAGGACGAATCTGGCTCTTAGCGAGCGCTGCGAGGGTGTCGGGCCGTTGCTCGATTATCATGAGCAGATGGCCGGTCGGCGTGAGGATCTCTCCTATGAGATCGACGGCGTCGTCTTCAAGGTCGATCGGTTGGCAGATCGCGAGGAGCTGGGCGTACGTTCTCGGGATCCGCGCTGGGCGCTGGCCTACAAGTTCGAGCCCCAACGGGCCACGACCACGCTCGAGCAGATCATCGTGCAGGTCGGTCGGACCGGGAAACTCACCCCGATCGCACGCTTGGACCCTGTCCATATCGGCGGGGTGGAGGTCAGTCGCGCGTCGCTGCACAACCAGAGCGAGATCGAGCGCAAGGACATCCGTGTCGGGGACCGCGTCCTGGTCGAACGGGCAGGAGACGTCATCCCTCAAATTGTGAAACCCATTCTGGACGCTCGAGACGGCTCTGAGGAACCCTACCACATGCCGAAGCACTGCCCGGTCTGCGGTGCGGAGGTCGTGATGAGCGACGACAAGAAGATGACGCGATGTCCGAACTTCAACTGTCCGGCGCAGCTACGCGAGCGGCTGACTCACTACGCTTCCCGCGCTGCGCTCGACATTGAGGGGTTAGGAGAAAAGCGGGCAGAGCAATTGATTGATGCCGGTCTCGTCGAGACACTCTCCGATCTCTACGCGCTGACCAAAGACGATCTTGTGGCCCTAGAGCGATTTGCAGAGAAATCGGCGCAGAATCTGTTGGATGAGATCGAAGCGAGCAAAGAGACCACGCTGCCCCGTTTCCTCTACGCCTTAGGCGTTCCCCAGGTGGGGGAGCATCTCGCCCGCGTGCTCGCCGAGCATTTCGACACGTTGGACGAGCTCATGGAGGCCGACCAATCGACGCTGGAGTCCATCCACGAGATAGGGCCGGAGGTCGCCCGCAGTATCGTCTCGTTCTTCGAGGTCGTACGTAACCGCGAGATGATTGCGGCGATACGCGAGGCTGGCCTGAGCCTGAGTAATCCTTATGCTGAGGTCGAGCAGGCGCCTTTGGAAGGGCTTACGTTTGTCTTCACCGGCGCCCTCGACCGGTGGACGCGAGACGAGGCGCAGCGGCTGGTCGCACAGCTCGGAGCGCGCGCCACCTCAAGTGTGAGCGGCGAGACTGATTACGTTGTAGCAGGACCAGGGGCTGGCTCCAAGTTGGATGAGGCCAAGGATCGAGCAGTACCGATCCTGGACGAGTCAGAGTTTGTGGAGTTCGTGCGAGAACGAGCACCTGGCGTGATCGAGGAGTAAGCTTGGTTTGGGCTTGGGTTGGAGTCATTGGTGAAGTAGTTCGCTACTTTTCACTCTTGAAAGGAGTAGAGCGATGAGATACGAGACAATCGAAGATCTACCAGAGTCTCTCACATCCGTGCTTCCCGAGGAAGCCCAGAAGATATATCTCGAAGGTTACCAGGAATCCTGGGATACCTACGAGGAGTACCAGGGTGGGGAGATGGGCCGCGAAGCAGTGGCGCATCGGGATGGCTGGCACGCCGTTCAGCAGGAGTTCGTCAATGATGAATCCAGCGGGCGCTGGTATCCTAAGGGGGAACTTCCGGAAGAGGAGGAAGAGGAGGAAGAGGAGGAAGGCTTGCTCGGCAACATCGGGGGGTAGTTGAGTAGAGAAGGCACGCGGGGGAGTGACGTGGAGGTGCTCGTTGGTTAAGGTGACGGATAATATCCTGATCGATGGAAGCGAGCTCGACTTCAACTTCGTGCGCGCCTCAGGACCGGGCGGTCAGCACGTAAACAAAGCGGCGACAGCGGTACAGTTGCGTTTCGATGTCGTCCACTCCCCCTCATTGCCCAGAGCAGTTCGGCAGCGCCTGATGAAGATCGCGGGGAACCGGGTGACGAAGGATGGGGTGCTGATCATTGAGGCGAGCCAGCACAGATCGCAGCATCAGAACCGCCGGGAGGCCCTAGAACGTTTCAAGGCGCTGGTCCGTCGGGCAGCGCGCGAACCTAAGAAGCGGGGTGAGACACGAACCCCCCGCTGGTCGAAACGGCGCCGCCTGGAGAATAAACGTCGACGAAGCGAGAAAAAGCGGCTGCGCAAACCGCCGCGCGAGTGGTAAAGGAGCAATCTATGAGCACGCAACCTGAGTTTCTCTCAGCAACGACGATTATGAGTGACCACGTTATGAACCCTGCGGATCAAGAGTTAGGCACCATTACAGACCTGATGATCGACCTGGAGGCCGGACGTGTCGCCTATGCCGTCCTCAGCGTTGGCGATTTCCTGGGGCTCGGCGGCAAGTTAGTCGCGATCCCTTGGCCTATGCTCAGCGTCGATGCCAGTAGGGAGTGCTTCGTGCTCGACGTGAGCCAAGAGTTGCTGGAAGAGGCACCGGGCATTGGGGACGAAGCGTGGCCGGACTATACACCGAGCCACGCATGGCTCGCGAGAATCTACGATCATTACGGCGCCGATCGCTACTGGTAGACCCGTGGCAACGGCGCAGCCGTGCGGTGGCAAGGGCCAACTCAGATCCAACATTACTAACCAATGTCAGCCCCACCGCCAACCATACCCAGAAGTTGGACCATGCCTTTGATGCTAGCATGAGGTAAGGAGATGGGGTCAAAGGCACAATGCAGAATCGCAGAATCAAGGAGGTTAGTATATGGTCAAAGCCTATCCGTATGGAGAAGGCATCGTCAAGTGGGTTTCCACTCAATGGCTAATGGAGCAATTGCCTAGCGACGAGCTCCAAGTGCTGGACACACAGCCAAACGTCCATGATTACATACAGCAGCATATTCCGGGCGCTCTCTATATGAACGAATCTCTTCTTCGAGTACCCTTCAACGGCTTGCCAGCGCAGTATATTCCCGCGCGGGCCTTCGAGATACTCGCACGCCGGGTGGGGCTCAACGACGACGTGCCCGTGGTTGTGTATACAGGCAAAGGGGCCTTCAAAGGCTGGGGCGACGGCCTTGAGCAGACAATGATGGCCTATACATTGGCCCGCTTCGGCCATAACCACGTTTACGTCCTGGATGGCGGTCTAGAAAAGTGGATCGCCGATGAGGGCCCCCTATCACAGACCTATCCCGAGATCGAAGCGTCCGATTTCGCTGCTGACGTTCGGGAGGAATACTACGTTCCTTATAACACTTTCCGCACGATGAAAGACCGTGAGGAGGTTGTCGTCCTAGATGCGCGTCCCAGCAACGTCTACCAAGGGCAGGGTCCGTGGCCACAGGCAGGCCACATACCCGGAGCGATCAACGTGCCCTGGAAGAGCTTCATGAATCCAGACAACCCGCGACTGCTCAAGACGGATCAGGAGATTCAGGAGGTCCTCGACAAGCATGCCATCACTCCTGAGAAGACCGTTATCTGCACCTGCGGCACGGGTCGAGAAGCGACGAACGAATTTCTGCTCTTCAAATGGTATCTGGGCTATCCGAAGGTGAAGATCTATGAGGGATCTTTCACCGAGTGGAGTGCGTATGCTGAAAATCCCACGGTAACTGGCCCTAATCCGCGCTGATCGCCGCGCATCGCGATCACCTGCCTCACTGTCACGAGTGAGGCACGCACTCTCATAGTCCAGTGACGCGCGTAAATGAGTTCCATTTGCATTAACTATTCTGAGCATCAGCACGGAGGAAGCTGTGTTATTCGAACGCATTGAGTCTCAAGGCCTGGCGCACTACTCTTACTTGATCGGAGACCAGAACGAGGCCGTGGTCATCGACCCGCGGCGAGATTGTGATATCTACGTGGATCGGGCGACCCGTGCAGGGTTTCGCATCTCCAAGATCCTCGAGACCCACCGCAATGAGGACTACGCCATCGGCTCCCTCGAACTCGCCGCCCGCTTGGGTGGGGACGAGGCCGACGTCCAGATCTGGCACGCCGATGACCAGCTCGACTACCACTACGGGCACGCCGTCCACGACCGCCAGACCTGGCGCATCGGCCGCCTCTCCCTCGAAGCCCTCCACACCCCCGGCCACACGCCCGGCCACATGAGCTACCTCCTCCACGACCCCGACGGCCACCCCTGGATCGTCTTCACCGGCGATGCCCTCTTTGCCGGCGACGTCGGGCGCGCCGACCTCCTCGGTGAGGACCGCCTGCCCGAGATGGCCGCCATGCTCTACGACACCCTCTTCGAGACCCTGCTGCCCCTCGGCGACCACGTCATCGTCTGCCCCGCCCACGGCTCCGGATCCGTCTGCGGCGGCAGCATCGCCGAGCGCGTCTGGACCACCATCGGCCTCGAGCGCCGCCACAACCCCAAGCTCCAATACCAGTCCAAAGACGCCTTCGTCGCGGGCGTCGCCCAGATGCTCGAGCGCCCGCCCTACTTCCGCACCATCGAGCGCCTCAACCTCGAGGGCGCCCCCCTCCTCGGGACCCTGCCCACCGCCCCGCCTCTGGGACCTGGGAAGTTCGCCGCCAACGGCGATACGTTCGCCAACGGCGATACGTTCGCCGAGCGCGATGGGGATCGCCCCAGCGATCACGCCCTCCTCCTCGACACCCGCATGGAGCTCGCCTTCGGTGCCGCCCACGTCCCCGACGCCCTCTCCATCTGGCAGGGCGGCCTGGCCAGCTTCGCCGGCTGGTTCCTCCCCTACGACCGCCCCCTTCTCCTCGTCACCCCGGGGGACGACCCCACGCCGGCCATCCGCACCCTCATCCGCCTCGGCTACGACGACATCGCGGGCAGCCTCGCCGGCGGCATGCTGAGCTGGCACATGGCCGGACGCGACAGCCAGCAGATCGCCACCCTCACCACCCAGCAGCTCTGCCATCAGCTCGACCGCGGCGCCGAGGCCTGGATCCTCGACGTCCGCAGCGACGAGGAGCTCGACGCCGAGGGCGCCATTTCCGACGCCCACCACATCCACATCACCCAGCTCCCCCAACACCTGGATGACGTGCCGCGCGATCAACCCGTCCACATCTTCTGCGGCAGCGGCCTGCGCTCCATGATCGCCGCCAGCGTCCTCAAACGTCACGGCTGGACCGACCTCACCGTCATCCTAGGCGGCACCAAGGGCTGGCACTCCACCACCTGCCCGCTAGAGAGATGAAACAACCGTTTGAACGTTGAAACGTTTGAACGTTAGAACGTTAAACGGCCCCACCCTGTGGGGCGAACCCACCCTGTAGGGCGAACCCACCCTGTAGGGCAGAAACTGGAAACTGGAAACTGGAAGCGCCCCCCACGCTGTGGGGCACGTTCCAACGTTACTACCCGAAAGGAGCCTGTCATGCAGACCTACCGTTACCTCATCGTCGGCGGCGGCCTCGCCGGCGGCAAAGCCGTTGAGGGCATCCGCGAGCAGGACCACGACGGGACCATCGCCCTCGTCACCGCCGAGCCCCACCGCCCCTACCAGCGCCCGCCCCTCTCCAAAGGCTACCTCCGCGGCGAGCGCCCCGAGGACGTCGTCTACGTCGCCGCGCCCGAGGACTACGTCGAGCAGCACGTCGAGCTGCTCACCGGCGTGCGCGCGACGGCCCTGAACCCCGCCGACCACACCCTCACCCTCGAGGACGACCGCGTCCTCGGCTACGAGAAGCTGCTCCTGGCCACCGGCGGCCGCGCCAAGCGCCTGCCCCTCCCGGGCAGCGACCTGGAAGGCGTCTTCACCCTCCGCACCATCGAGGATGCCGACGCCATCCGTGACGCCGCCGGCCCTGGCAAACATGGTCTCGTCCTCGGCGGCAGCTTCATCGGCTCCGAGGTCGCCGCCAGCCTCGCCATGATCGGCACCGACACCGTCACCATGGTCTTCCCCGAGTCCCGCCTCCTCGAGCGCATCGTCCCCGAGGAGATGTCCGCCTGGCTCCACACCCTCTACGCCCAGCGCAACGTCCGCATCCTCCCCGGCATCACCCCCGAGCGCTTCCTCGGCG
>CAZPJP010000068.1:0-3307 GCA_964586915.1 uncultured Anaerolineales bacterium | reverse complement strand
ATCGACCTCGCCGTCATGGGCGTCGGCATCACCCTCAACACCGAGCTCGCGGCAGAAGCCGGCCTCGACCGTCGGGAACCCGACCACGCACTTCTCGTCGACGACCAGCTCCGCACCTCCCATCCCGACATCTACGCCGCCGGCGACATCGCCGCCTGGCCCGACGAGACCTTCCACAAGCGCCTCCGCGTCGAGCACTGGGACGTCGCCCGCGCCCAGGGCCTCCAGGCCGGCCGCAACATGGCCGGCGCCGCCGAGACCTACGACACCCTCCCCTACTTCTTCTCCGACCTCTTCGACCTCAGCTTCGAGGTCTGGGGCGACCTCAGCGCCTGGGACCAGACCGTCGCCCGCGGATCCCTCGACAACCGCACCGTCGCCTACTACTACTTCGCCGGCGGCCGCCTGACCGGCGTCCTCGCCATGGGCCGCCCCGACCGCGAGCGCGAGCCCATGCAGGCCCTCGTCAAGGCCCAGCCCCCCCACGACCAACTCGCCGCCCCCCTCGCCGACGAATCCACCGACCTCGACACCCTTCTCTGACCCACGCCCATGTCCACACACACGCAGAAACGTTCGAACGTTCCAACGTTCCAACGTTCAAACGCTGAGATCGCCAACCAGCTCGACGAGATCGCCCGCCTCCTCGAGATCCAGGGCGCCAACCCCTTCCGCGTCCGCGCCTACCGCGACGCCGCCGTCCAGGTCCGCGCCGCCGACCGCCCCCTCGCCGGCATCGTCCGCGACCGCGGCCCCGAGGCGCTGGAGGAGATCCCCGACATCGGCGAAAGCCTCGCCGCCGTCATTGCCGAGATCGTGCGCCAGGGCCGCTCCAACCTCCTCGACCGCCTCCGCAGCGACGTCGAGCCCACCGCCGTCTTCGAGCAGCTCCCCGGCATCGGTGACGAGCTCGCCCAGCGCATCGTCGACCACCTCGACGTCACCACCCTCCCCGAGCTCGAGCAGGCCGCCCACGACGGCCGCCTCGCCCAGGTCCCGGGATTTGGCGACGAGCGCGTCCGCAACGTCCAGATCGCCCTTGCCGGCCTCCTCAGCCCCTCCGCCCGCCTGCCCCTCCGCTCCTCAGCTCCTCAGCCGCCCGTCGGCCTCCTGCTCGAGATCGACAAGCTCTACCGCCAGCGCGCCGCCGCCGGCGAGCTGCGCAAAATCGCGCCCAAGCGCTTCAACCCCGACGGCGAGGCCTGGCTCCCCATCATGGAGCTCGACCGCGCCGGCTGGCATTTCACCGCCCTCTACTCCAACACCGCCCGCGCCCACGAGCTCGACAAGACCCACGACTGGGTCGTCATTTACTACCAACGCCGCGACCGGCGCGAGGACGGCGCCGAGGACCAGTGCACCGTCGTCACCGAGACCCACGGCCCCCTCGAAGGCCAACGCGTCGTCCGCGGCCGCGAACCCGAAACCCGCCGCTACTACCAACAACAGACGCCCGACGATGGACGATAGACCACGAACCCGCCGTCCATCGTCCATCGTCCGCCGTCCGCCAACGTTCAAACGTTAAACTGGAAACTGGAAACTGGAAACCGGAAACTGGAAACTCAAAACCCAAAGGAGCCACCCATGCCCATAGACTTCACCCCCACCGGCCAAGTCGAGATCCCCGACATCCCCTGGGAGCCGCGGGTCGTCCTCCCCGCCGCCGACACCGCTGTGATCGTCGTCGACATGCAGAACGATTTCGTCAAACCCGAGGGCGGCCCTGAGCGCCAAGGCGGCAGCCTCGTCGTCCCCGCCGCCCAGCAGACCGTCCCCTTCATCCAACAGCTCCTCACCGCCGCCCGCGCCCGCGACGTCCGCATCGCCTACACCCAGGACACCGCCCTCCCCGACGACCCCGAGTTCGACATCTGGCCCCAGCACTGCCTCGAGGGCACCTGGGGCTGGCGCATCATCGACGAGCTCGCCCCCCACGATCGGGACCTCGTCTTCAAGAAGAACCGCTACGACGCCTTCTACGACAGCGGCCTCGACCACGTCCTCACCCGCCTCTGGGACGTCCACCACCTCGTCATCGTCGGCACCGTCGCCAACATCTGCGTCCTGCACACCGCCGCCTCCGCCGGCCTCCGCTGGTTCCACGTCGTCCTCCCCGCCAACGCCATCTCCGCCCTCACCACCTTCGACCAAGCCCTCACCCTCCGCCAAACCTCCTCCCTCTACAACGGCCACGTCCTCCGTTCCGTGGAGCACATTGACTTCGAAATCGAGGAGGTCTAACCATGCGCGCCACGATCATCGATGAATACACAACGTTGGTCCCCATGCTGTGGGGCACGTTCCAACGTTCAAACGTTCCAACGTTCGTTCCCTAAGGAGGCCTACCCATGCGCGCCATGATCATCACCCGCTTCGGCGGCCCCGACGTCTTCGAGGAGACCGAGGTCGGCCAGCCCGAGATCGCGCCCGACGAGGTCCTCGTCAAAGTCCACGCCACCTCCGTCAACCCCGTCGACACCAAAGTCCGTCAGGACGGGCGCTGGGCCGCCATCCAACCGCCCGCCGTCCTCGGCTACGACGTCTCCGGCGTCATTGAAGCCGTCGGCGCCGCCGTCACCGACCTCGCCATCGGCGACGAAGTCTTCTACACCCCCGAGGTCCGCGGCGGCAAGCCCGGCAGCTACGCCCAGTACCACGCCGCGCCCGCCGCCCTCGTCGCCCACAAGCCCGCCAACCTCTCCCACGTCGAGGCCGCCGCCCTCCCCCTCGCCGCCGCCACCGCCTGGGACGCCCTCCTACTCAAGGCCCGCCTCCGCGTCGGCGAGACCGTCCTCATCCACGGCGCTGGCGGCGTCGGATCGCTCGCCATCCAGATCGCCAAAGCTGCCGGCGCCTACGTCATCGCCGTCTGCAGCGACTACATGCGCGACGACGCCCAGCTCCTCGGCGCCGATCGCGCCATCGCCTACCAGACCACCGACCTCGCCGGCCCCGAGTTCGCCGCCGCCATCATGGACGCCACCGACGGCTTCGGCGTCGACGTCGTCCTCGACACCGTCGGCGCCGACACCCTGACCCATTCCATCCCCGTCACCAAGCCCCTCGGCCGCATGGTCGGCATCGTCAGCACCAACGCCTCCCTCGCCCGCGCCTTCATCAAAAACATCGACGTCTACCCCACCTTCCTCCAGCGCGACCGCTACAAACTCGACGCCCTCCGCGTCCTCGTCGAACGCGGCCAACTCAAACCCGTCATCGACACCGTCCTCCCCCTCACTAAAGTCGCCCAAGCCCACCGCCAACTAGCAGCCGGCAACGTCAAAGGTAAAATAGTCCTCACGAC
>CAZPJP010000067.1:6988-19793 GCA_964586915.1 uncultured Anaerolineales bacterium | reverse complement strand
TAAGTGGGCGTGGTGGGTGGGGTAAGGCTGCTCTGGAAGCACAATTCCCGTGGCCCTCAGCGAGGCCACGGGAATCTTGGTTTTTGGGGTGGATGACGGGATTCGAACCCGCAATTTCCTGTTCCACAGACAGGTGCCTTAACCGTTAGGCCACATCCACCACGACGATGAACATTGTACCATAAGGGCCGGAGAGGGCAAGCCGCGGGGCGACGGATTGTGATCCGTCGCGAGCGTGAAAGAAGGGCTCTGGCTTGGGGCGTCCTGCGCATTTCCTAACTAACGGATAAAGTGTGGCGGTTTGGTGCTGGCTGCGGGTGTTGTTTGGCGGGGTGGGCCCGGACTGTGGTCCGGGCCAAGTGGGAGGCTCGGGGGGTGGCGCCTGGTGGCGCCTGGAGGCGTCGCGGGCGTGAGGTTCGGATAGCGTAGCGCCATAGGTGAGGTGGGGGCGCGGCTTCGTGCGGGCCGGGTTGGTGCACCGCGTGGTGACGGGATCCGGCGGATGATTGCCCGCGCAGGGCGAGGCATTCCTGCGAAGGTGACCTGTTTTGTGATGCGTGCCGCGTGCGGGGGAGGCGCGCTTACATGATGGCTTGCGGGAATGCCTCGCCCCTACAACTAGATATCGCGAGCGGGGGGCTGCGGCCTAGGATTGGCCGAGGGGGCTGCCGACGGGGAGCAGGATGTGAAAGGTGCTGCCGGGGAGCGTTTCCTCGTCGTGACCGGGGCTCTCGGCCCACATCTTGCCGCTGTGGGCTTCGACGATGCCCTTGGCCACGGCTAGCCCGAGGCCAAGGCCGCCGCCCTTGAACGCGGTCTTGCTGGAGCGGTGGAAGGAGGTGTCCTCCAGGACGTAGAAGCGCTCGAACACGTGCGAGAGCTCCTCGGGCGGAATGCCTACTCCGGTGTCCTTGACCCAGAGATGCACGATGTTATCAACGCACTCGGCGTCGACGGTGATCGTCCCGCCGTCGGGCGTGTATTTGACGGCGTTGCTGATGACGTTGCTGAAGGCCTGGTGGAGACGCCGGGGGTCGCCTTCGAGCACCGGGACCTGGGCCAGGCCGCTGCGAAGGTCAAACTTGAGATCCCGCTGGGGCCCAAAGCTACGCAGGTTGTGCACGACCGACTGGACCACCGAGTGGACGAACACGGGCTCGTGCGCCAGCTCCAGCCGCTCGGCGGCAATGAGGGAGACGTTCAGGATGTCCCGGATGACCTCGCTCAGACGCTCCACGCCCTCAGAGACCTTCGTGAGCAGGTACATGGGGCTTCCCTCGGACTTCGCGTCGCCGGGGATGTCGGGATTCGCCCGCAGGATCTGGAGGTAGCCGTAGATGACGGTGAGGGGGGTTCTGAGTTCGTGGCCGGCCAACACGAGGAAGTCCGACTTCATTTTCTCGACTTTCTGCAACTCGGCGTTGGCGCGCTCCAGCTCGCGGACCTTGTCCTCGAGCCGCTGCACGAGGCGCCGGTTGTACTCAACGAGGTACTCCTCTCGTTCCTCCGGCGACTCGACGTCCTCCTCCATCCCGACGAGGTAGGCACGCACCTGGTCGGGGAAGGTGTCGACGTCGATGGGCTTGGGGATGTAGCCGGAGCATCCGGCGACGATGGCGCGCTCGCGATCCCCGCGCAGCGTTGCGGCCGTGACGGCGACGATCGGCACGTCCTGCATCCCGGACAGCGAGCGCAGCCGGGTGGTTGCCTCGTAGCCATCCAACCCTCCGATGTCGATGTCCATCAGGATCAGGTCGGGCCTGTTGCGTTGCGCCAACTCTAGCGCGTCGATGCCGTCACCGGCAAGCTCGACCTCAAAGCCCTCGGAGGTCAGCAGGCGCTGGACCAGACGCTGACTTGAGGGGTCGTCCTCGACGTAGAGGATCCTCGTCATTGATTTCTCCCCCTATCCTGTGTCAAGTAGGGCATGGATGCCCTCGAGTAGGTCCTCGTCGGTGAAACTGCCCTTTTGTAGCAGCATCTCGATCCGCCCGCGCAGCCGCTCCCGGTCGCCCCGATTGAGCTCCTTGGCGGTGACCACGATCACGGGTATGTTTTCGAGACGCTCGCTGGCCTTCAGCCGCTCGAGGAGCGTGAAGCCGTCGATATCGGGCATCATCAGATCGAGCAGCACGAGATCCGGGCGCTTTGACGCGATGAGGTCCAGGCCCTCCTGGCCGGTATAGGCTTCGAAGACCTGGAAATCGCCCTGGGTCTGCAGGATGCGTCGCAGGAGCCGGGCCGCGTCGGGGTTGTCCTCAATGATGGCGATGCGGCGCACGCGACGATCGAGCTGGTCCAGCGCCGTCAGGAGATCGCCGGAGCCCGGCGCAGCGGGCGTCTCCGCTGAAGGCTCCGGGTCCGTTTTCTCGCCGGTGGTCACGACCTTGACCCAGTCGCCATCGAGGAGGAACTTCTCGACGGGAAAGGTGTGCCCGGAGCAGTTGACCACGACAGTCTCGTCCAGGCGGATGACGCCGCGATCGAGCAACTTGAAGAGACCGGCGAAGGCAGTGGCGGCTGCAGCCTCGACCGACAGGCCTTCCATTTTGGCCAGCAGGTGTAGCGCGTGGAACGTCTCCTCGTCGGTGACGGCCTCGAACGCACCCCCGTGCTCCGAGACGATGCCGGAGAGAACCTCGTAGGCCGGTCCCGGGTAGCCCGTGGCGATGGTGATCACGCGGGTGTTCGGTTGTGTCACGGGCTCGGCGGTGGCGAGGCCCTTCCGATGGGACGTGACCATGGGCGCGCAGCCCGCGGCCTGGATGAGCGCGAGCTTGGGCAGCCGGTCCACAAAGCCCATCTGATGGAGCTCCTGATAGCCTTTCCAGAAGCCAACCGGCCCCATCCCGCCGCTGACCGCCTGCACGTACCAATCGGGTGTGCGCCAGGGGGCTCCGGACGCGGACGGCCCGAACTCGAAGCCCAGCTGCTCCGCGGTCTCGAAGGCGATGGTCTTCATACTCTCGCGCGTCCCGATGTCGCGGATCCCCCGATCGACGAGGATGCCCTTGTGCGTGGCAAACTCCGCGGCCACTTTCTTGGTCGCGTCGTAGGTGTCGGTGACCTTGACGACCTCGCTGCCGTAGATGGCGATCTCGCGCATCTTCTCGGGCGGGACCAGCCCCGGGAGGAAGGTCCACAGCTTGATGCCGGCGTGCGCCGAATAGGCTGAATAGGAGATCGCGACGTTGCCGGTGGAGGCGACGACCAGCTCGGTCACGCCGCTTTCCTTCATCATGGAGATGACCAGGCCGGCCTGGCGATCCTTGAACGAGTTGGTGGGGTTCTGCCGCTCGTCCTTGATCCATAGGTTCGGGACGCCCAACATCAGGCCGAGGTTTCGCGCCCTCAAGAGCGCTGTACCGCCCTCTCCCATTGAGATCTGGTAGTCGTCGCTTCGCAGGGGCAGGAGCTCTCGATAGCGCCACATGGAGAAGGGGCGTTGCTGGAGGATCTCGGGCCACAAACGGCGGATACGCGGGTAGTCGTAGACGACGTCCATCCAATCGTGGCCACACGCCTCGCAGGACGGCGTGGGCAAGGCGTAGGCCTGACGGTGATGGCATCTGCCGCAGGCCAACTCCATATCCATAGGGAGTGCAGAACGAATCACGGGCATGTCACTAACCTCGTCACGTCTCCGAAGGTCGCGCCCAGGCGTCGCCTGGGTCCGCCGGGCTTTGCCTAGGCCAAGCTTTGCCTAGGATAGCATAAGGTCAGACAACAACAAGCGCTTCTCTCGGGCGGTGACGCCGCCGTGAAAGGTTGCCTTTTATTTTGGTTTACCCTATAATCACGCTATCCTCCAGGAGAATGCGGGAGCTATGACCGAAGAGAGACGTGATCCCAGACCGGCCTCGAACCCTGAGCGGGCTGCTAGCCAAGAGGGAGCCGCTGGCGAGCAGCGGGCCGTTGACGAGCAGCGGGGCGCTGGTCAGCGGGGCGCAAAACGATCTCGCCAAGCGGACCCGGAGCCCACGCGCGGGTTATCACATCGCTTGGGTCAGCCATTGTCGTGGCAACCCGATGGCGAGGGTGATTCGGAGGGTGGGGGGGACGAGGCTGAGGACTCTCAACCCTCTCGGCCGAGCGGCGAGCGTGGCCCCACGATGCAAGCCGATCCGCGTCAGGTGGACCAAAAGCTCAAGACGCGTGTGGTGAGCCGTGATAAGGGTCGAGACTCGACCGAGGGCTTGCTCAGCATTGGGACGCAACTCCAGGGGCGCTACAAGATCCTCGGCGTCATCGGCATTGGCGGGATGGGCGCCGTCTACAAGGCGCAGGATCTGCGGTTCCCCGGGGTGACGCGTCTGTGCGCGGTCAAGGAGATGATCAACACAGCGACGGATCCTCAGGTGCGGGAGATGATCATCCGCAACTTCGAGCGCGAAGCGAGCATCCTGGCGACCTTGAGCCATCCGGCCATTCCCCAGGTCTACGATTTCTTCACCGAGGGGTCGAGAAGCTACCTCGTTGAGGAGTTCATCCAAGGGGAGGATCTGGAGGCGCGGATCGCCAGCATCGAAGGCTTCTTCGGTGAGACTCAGGTCGTCGACTGGGCCGTTCAGCTCTGTGATGTGCTTTCCTATCTCCACAATCACAAGCCAAGACCGATTATCTTCCGAGATCTGAAACCCTCCAATATCATGCTCGATGACCATGGCCGGATCCGCATGGTGGACTTCGGCATCGCCAAGCTGTTTCAGAGTGGCGAGAAGGGCACGATGATCGGGACCGAGGGGTACTCGCCGCCGGAGCAGTATCGCGGCGTCGCCGAACCGCGAGGCGATCTCTACGCGCTGGGAGCGACGGTCCACCATCTCTTGAGCAAGGAGGATCCCAGGTTGGAGCCCCCTTTCTCGTTCAAGGAGCGTCCCATTCATCGGAAGAACCCGACGGTCTCGCGGGAGATGCTCTCGGTGCTCGAGAAGACCTTGGAGTATGACGTGAACAGGCGGTGGGGGTCGGCCGACGAGTTGAAGCGGGCGTTGCTGTCAGTGCCTGCTGCGCGGGGCCTGTCCGGCGCGAGATCGCAGGAGTCCACCGCGGTTCTGACCTCCGGGGGCGTCAGGCCGATCTGGCGATTTGCATGTGAGGACGAGATAAGGGGTTCGGTCACGGTGCACGGCGATGTGGTATTGGTGCCCTCTTACGATCACAATGTGTACGCCCTCCACGTCGATGAGGGGAAGTTCCTCTGGAAGTACGCGACGGGAGGCGGCATCGCCTCGACGCCATGCGCCGCTGATGGCATGGTGGTCTTTGGGTCGACCGACCGCTTGGTCTATGCGGTGGATCTATCGCAGGGTGACCTCTTGTGGACGATGCCGACGAAGGGCCGGGTGTTCGCGTCAGCCTATGCGGAGTTCGGACATTTTTTCATCGGATCTGATGATGGGAATCTCTACGCGATCCAAGGTCAGACAGGGCGAAGAGCCTGGTCCTTCGCCTCCGATGGCGAGGTCCGTAGCCAACCTTACGTCGACAGCGATGGGGTGGTCTTCAGCTGTCATCAGGGGATGATCTATGCGCTCGGCTTGAACCGGGATCTGCGTTGGCGCTTCCGTGCCCGGCGGGGCATTCTTTCATCGCCCGTGCCGCACGACGGGATGGTGTTCAGTGGTGCCCTGGATTGGTACTTCTACGCGCTGGACGCTCGTTCGGGCTGGGCGGTGTGGAAATACCGCGCCGGCGGACCGATCGTCTCGACGCCGGACGTTTGGGAGGATCTGGTTTTCTTTGGTTCTGCTGATTGCTACGTCTACGCGCTTCAGACGGCGGACGGTCGCCTGGTATGGCGTTACGAGACCGATGGACAGGTGACCGGGTCTCCCACGGTCTACGAGGGTGCTGTTTACATTGGGAGCGTGGACGGGGCGCTGTACTGCCTGGACGCGGAGTCGGGCTCGCTACGGTGGCGTTACCAGACCGATGCTGCGATCACGGGCGCCCCACAGGCAGCGGATGGGATTGTCTATTTTGGCTCCAGCGATCATTACATCTATGCTCTCCCAGCTTAGGATGTTGCGCTGACGCTATGAAGATAGATCCTGCTCGGGATTACTTTCAGGTTCTGGGGGTCTCCGTCGATGCTGGGCCGGACGAGATCCGGCAGGCGTATCGCCGTCTTGCTCTGGAGCTTCATCCGGACACTGGACACGGGGACATCCGGCGCTTTCAGCGGGTGGTTGAAGCCTATCAGATCCTGAGCGACCCTGCTTGGCGCAAGGCCTATGAGCGGCAGCGTCTCTCTCGCGGTCTTGGGTCCGGACCGTTGAACATTGACTTGCTGCAGAGCCGTCAGGAGCTACACGAGCTGGATGCGGCGCAGGTGCTGTACGCCGTCGTCGATATCCGCCCCAACGAGGGGCTGCGTGGCACGCGGAGGCGTCTCAATCTCGCCCTGGTGATTGATCGTAGCACATCCATGCAGGGGGCGCGGATGGAGAACGTGAAACAGGCCGCGGTCGATCTCCTTGGGTCTCTGAACTCCGAGGATCGCCTGGCTCTGGTCACCTTTAGCGATCGGGCTGAGGTCGTGATAGCGGGTCCCTTGAGCGAGGGGCGGCACCGGTTCAGATCGGCTATCGCCTCGATCGTCGCCGAGGGGGGAACCGAGATCTACCAGGGGCTTCAGGCGGGTATCGAACAGGCGATGCCCCACGTAGCCGCTGATGTGATCAGCCATGTGATCCTTCTCACCGATGGGCGGACGTACGGCGATGAGGACCAGGCGCTCAAAGCCGCGGCTCGCGCTGATGAGAGAGGCATCGGCGTCTCGGCGTTCGGCATGGGTGGAGACTGGAACGATCTTTTCCTCGATGCACTCGCGCGGCAGGGAGGCGGCACCTCGCAGTATATCGACTCGGTGTCGAAGGTGCAGCGGGAACTGCGGGCGCAGATCAGAGGGCTGTCGAATATCGCCTTACGGAAGGTTCGTGTCCGCGTCACGACATCGCCATTTGCAAGCCTCGTCGGTGTCTATCGGGTCACGCCTTTTATGGCGATTCTGCCCGTGGAGGAGGCCAATACCTTCTCTCTGGGCGATCTGTCGAGCGGTGAGACCTCCGTGCTGGCCCTCGAGTTTCATATCGAGTCGATGAGTGGCGTGGGCGCAAGGCGCGTTGCACGTATTGTCGTAGAAGGGGAGGATGTCGCGTCGGCGCGGCGTGTGGACTTGTGGCGCGATATCAGGGTCACCTTCTCACCGGACCCCGAGGACCAGGGCGTTCCTCCGCGCTTGCTGAGCATTATGTCGCGTCTGAGTATTTTCCAACTGCAGGAGCGAGCTTGGACGGCCCTGGAGGTGGGCGATGCACACGAGGCGACGCACTACTTGGAGTCCGCGGCCACGCATCTCTTCGATCTCGGGTATCGAGATCTCGGACAGGCGGCGATGCTGGAGGTCGCTCGGATCACACAGGGCCACCGGCCTACATCCGAGGGCCGGAAACAACTTCGTTATGGAACTCGCGCGCTCACAATCCCTTCTCTATGAATTCGGAGGTAACCATGGCACAGAAGGCTAGCAAGGTCGTTTGCCCCTCGTGCGGTGCTGAGAATCTGCCGGGGACGCTGTTCTGCGTGCAGTGCGGTACGTACCTGCCGTCCGGGGGGCCTTTGCGGACAGAGCCTTTGCCTGAACAGGAGGACGGCAAATCGGCGCGTCCGGATCGCAGCAGCGATGATCAGGAGCAGCGGACGAAGACGATCAGGATCGAGATTGATGTGCTCAACACAGGGCGGAAGGTCTCGCTATCGGCGGATCGTGAGATCCTGGTGGGACGACTCGACGCCGCGCACGGGATTTTCCCCGAACTGGATCTGACCACAGATGGGGGGCTCGACGAGGGCGTCTCCCGGCGGCACGCGCGCATATACGCCCGGGATGGCACCTGTTTTGTGGAGGACCTTGACAGCACAAATGGGACATTTCTGAACGGTGAACGGGTCACGCCGTATCTCCCCTATGCGTTTCACGATGGAGACGAGCTTACGTTCGGTACCCTGCGCCTCAAATTCCATATCCACAGCGTAGAAGAAGACGTCTAGGCGCAGCATCGGAGGATACCCTATGCCTTATACGGTCTTGTTGCACATTATGAATGAGGATTCGGTCGTCGGTGAGATTGAGGAGCTGCCCGATCCTGGCGCGCAGTATTTGGCGCTTCGCAGTCCGCATTTGAGAGATGGTCGTGAGGTCAGTTATCTGTTGCCCGAGACGAATACGGTGCTCTATCCTTGGAGCCGGATTCATTGTGTAGAGATATTACCGTCGGAGAGTGATGAACAAATTGTTACCTTCATCCGTGAATAGCGTTATGGACAGCCATCCGCTCGTGCTCATCGTGGATGATGAGCCGCGGATTATCCGCTTTGTGCGCATCAACCTCGAGATGGAGGGCTTCCGGGTGATCGAGGCGTCGGATGGACTTGAGGCGCTGGATCAGGTGCGCGAGAAGATGCCGGATATGGTGCTGCTCGATGTGATGATGCCCGAGATGGATGGCTTTGAAACCCTGCGCATGATCCGCGAGATCTCAAGCGTGCCGGTAATCATGTTGACGGTGCGGAGCTCAGAGGAAGACAAGGTGCGCGGTCTTGATCTCGGCGCAGACGACTACATCACCAAGCCCTTTAGCCCACGAGAGCTGGTCAGCCGTGTCCGCGCGGTGCTACGGCGCTTCCAGACGCTCACGCCGGCCGAGGCCTCAGTGCTGAAGGTGGATGATTATCTCAGCATCGATTTCAACACTGCTGAGGTGATCGTGGATGGCGAGCGGATCAAACTGCGGCCTACGGAGCTGCGGCTCCTGCGCCACCTGATCGAGAACGCCGGATGGACCGTGCCTCACAGCACGCTTCTGTCGAAGGTCTGGGGATATGAGTATAGGGATGAGATCTCGTATCTTCGTCTTTACATCAACTATTTGAGGAAGAAGATCGAGCCGGAGCCGTCCGATCCCCGATACATCCTCACGGAGCGGGGCATGGGCTATCGCTTCATCGACTTCCGCAATCGGGACGTGGACGCGCAGGACAACGACTGAGTAGCACGCAGCCGATAGCCTGGCTGATGAGCCCTTCCACCAGGAGGGGCTTTTTCGCGCGTTGGCGGGTTCTGATGCCGATCTAACACTTCTGAGGTACAATGTGCTCACAATAAGGACTTGGGAGGCTAGAAGCCATGGTGTGGAATCCGACATACTTCCTCTTCGCGCTGCCGGCATTGTTGCTGGCTCTTTACGCGCAGTGGAAGGTGCGAAGTACGTACAATCACTATCTGCGTGTCCCGAACGATGCGGGGATGACGGGGCTGGAGGCGGCTCGCAGCCTGCAGCGGATGAAGGGACTCTCTGTGAAGATCGAGGGTACGCGAGGGATGTTGAGCGATCATTACGATCCGCGGACGAAGGTGCTGCGGCTGTCGCGCGGCGTGTCCGACTCGGCCTCGGTGGGTGCTGTCGCCATCGTGGCCCACGAGATGGGACACGCGCTTCAGGACGCGCAGGCCTTTGCATTACTCCGTCTGCGCTCGGGCCTCGTACCCGTCGTGAACCTAACATCGCACCTCGGTCCGGTGCTCTTCTTCCTGGGATGGATGCTGGGATATCCGTCGTTGGCCACCGTGGGCGTCTTTCTGTTTGGCGGGGCGATCGTCTTTGCCTTGCTGACGCTACCGGTGGAGTTGGACGCAAGTCGCCGGGCGATCCGGTTGCTGGAGGATGCCCGTATCGTCACGGATCGTAAAGCGATCAAGGGGGCGCGCAAAGTCTTGTCAGCGGCGGCTCTGACCTACGTCGCTGCACTGGCGCAGGCGATTTCGACGATGCTGTACTACCTGACGCTGCTCGGGGGCCAACGGCGACGCCGCTGAGTGACGGATCGGTCACAGCTTCGCGACGTTTGAAGGCCAACCGTGTCGGGGGAGACCCGACACGGTTGCGTTTTGTTGCGTCTCAGATAACATCATGCTGCTTTCCGATGGCGCAAGGATGTGTCCTACAAGGCTGACATGGAGGAAGCCGCATGGCGCAACCGCGATTGATGAGTCCCCGAGTGGCCTAGGGATCTGACGGAGATATCCCGTGCTCTCTGTTGCCTCAAGGCGTGCTCTATCCAGGTGTGGACTTTGGTGTGCCATCGCGACGTTGGGCGTCGCGAGCGCGCTCATCGCTTGCGCTGGACCGGGTCTCACGCCGACCCTGCCTAGCGCTGAACTGACGGGCCCCCTTGTTACAGAGCCTGAGATCCGGGTCTCCCCCTCCGCCTCGCCGGCAACGCCGCATGATTCCCTGCCTCCGACGATCGTTGAGTACCAACCCCTGCCCGGTGAGGAAGTGCCCGATGGCGCATTGCTGTCCTGGCGGTTTAGTGAGCCGATGGACCGCGCGAGCGTCGCGGCGAGCTTGCATTTCTCGCCGCCGATGGATGGCCAGCTCGCGTGGCTGGACGATCAGACCCTCACGTTCCGACCGAGCGAACTGAGCGCCGGGACTCGCTATCGAGTCACTCTCAACACAGAGGCGAGGTCAAGCGCCGGCTCGCAGATGACAGCGCCGTTTACCTACAGCTTCGTCGCGATGTCGCCGATGGAGGTGACGCGCGTCAGTCCCCAGGGCGGGTGCGAGGATGTGCGCACGGATGAGTCGATTCTGCTTGAGTTCAACCGGCCTGTTGTGCCGGCGGGTTGTACCGGGGAGGTGGCCGTTGCGGAGGGACCCTGTGTGGAGCTTCCCCTGACCTTTGCGCCACGGCTCATCGGCAGTGGGTATTGGGTGAATCCCGCCCTGTACCGGTTTGACGTCCTCACCGGCCTCTCTGCTGGACAGCTCTATGAGGTAACGCTGGCTGATGGCGTCACCAGCGTAGAGGGGGCATCCTTAGCCGAATCGTTTTCCTGGTCCTTCGTCACTGCAGAGCCAGAGGTGCTGGCGGTTCAGCCTGCACCGGACGCGCGCGATGTAGCGCTGGACGCTTCTGTCTCGGTGAGCTTTAACACCCCAATGGACCAAGTGGCCACAGGAGGCGTGTTCACGTTGGTGGACGACAACGGTCAGCCCGTCGCCGGCACCGTCGCGTGGCGGGACAACGGTGCGCTTCTCGTCTTCACGCCGACAGAGGAGCTGATGTTGGGAACGGTCTACCAGGTGCGCCTGGGAACGGGAGCGCGCGCCGCGACGAGTGCGCCGCTGGATGAGGTGCTATCTTGGGCCTTCGCGACCGTAGCATACCCTGAGTTGGTCGCATACACTCCCTCTGAGGGCGCTTCGGGCGTCGATGTCCAGGAGCCTTTGCGATTGACGTTTGAGGGCGCCATTGATGAGAGGTCATTACTCGATGGGATCAGAGTATCCCCAGCGCCCGACGCGGAGGATGTCTACGGCCATTACGACACTCAGGGGAACACCTATTATCTTTCGTGGGATCGGGCCGCTCGTACCGAGTATTGCGTGGATGTTTCGGAGGACGTGGTCGATGTGTATGGTCATCCGCTTGTGGCGGCCGAGCGGTTCTGTTTTGAGACTGGAGATCTCCCCTCGATCTTCGAGCCCGTGCAGGCTGGCGACTCGGCGGTGCTCAGCGCAGGTGGGCCGCTGGATCTGCACTTCGCAGCACGCAATGCCGGCTCCGTTTCGTTCACGCTCAGAAGGCTGGGCACCACTGACTGGATGGAGCGACGCGTGTTTAGCGGCGAGGTGGTGCGTGACTGGTCGCTACCCATTGAGACACCGCTGAACAGCACCGAGGCGGTGACGGTGACGATCGACCAGCCTCCGGGTTCGGTTCCACCAGGCCTTTATTCGTTTGGATGGCAGGTCGCGGGAGACCCGCGGCATAGCCGTACCCTCCTGCTCGCCGTTGTCGACCGGCACGTGATGGTCAAGCGCGCCGTGGAGGAGGCGCTGGTCTGGGTCACAGAGATCGACGGCAGCCGCCCAATCAGCCGGACGGCGGTGCAATTGGTCGATCACGAGGGGCTGCTCGTCTCCGGCGGCACGACTGACGATGATGGTGTTGTACGGCTGCCTGTCGCCGAAAGCGATAGCGCCTGGCGCCCCATGGGGGCTGTGGTTGGCGAGCCAGGTGAACCGGGTTTCGGTGTGGCGCTGACGACGTGGCAGGGCGCTGCCGTCTTAGGTCATCGGCTGCCCATTCAGCAGGGGTCTGAGCGCCCCTACGGCGCGTATGTGATGACGGATCGCCCGGTCTACAAGCCGGGCCAAGCGATGCGCATTGCAGGCTGGCTGCGAACCGGTGGGAGCGAGCGGCATGGACTGCCCGAGCCTGGGACGGCATTGACGCTGGTGCTGCGGGACCTCGATGCGACAGCTTATTTCACTGCGACCACAGAGACCACAGCTTCGGGGCGTTTTGAGACGGCGTTTGGGTTGCCGGTAGGCGCGCCTCTCGGCGATCATACCCTTGAGGTCAGGGCGGCTCACGCTGACCGTGATGGCGTGACGAAGGTGGCGTCGCTGGGGTTTGCTATGGTCGCCGATCACGAGCCTGGCTATGCGGTCACTGTGAAGGCGGATGCCTCTGACATTGTCGTGGGCGAGATGGCCCGCTTCGTCGTAGAGGTCGATCGTGTCAATCTCGGTCCCGGCAATGGAGCGGGGGTGGATTGGGCTGTCTACGCGGCGCCGGTCCATAGGTCGCAGGCGACGCGGTCGCGGGCGACACCGTCGCGGGCGACGCTGTCGCAGGCGACCGCGCTGTCTCCAACAATGTCGTGGGGTGAAGACGTCGGACAAAGTGGCGGCGCTCAGGTTCTCGTAGCCCGTGGTCGCGGCACGAC
>CAZPJP010000067.1:0-6888 GCA_964586915.1 uncultured Anaerolineales bacterium | reverse complement strand
ACGTCGGACAAAGTGGCGGCGCTCAGGTTCTCGTAGCCCGTGGTCGCGGCACGACGGATGCGAACGGTCGGTTGGTGATCCGTGTCCCGGCGGAACTGGCATCGCTGGATGAGACAGGTACGCCCGACGTTCAGCAGTGGATCGTGATCGCAACCGCTGTAGATCAGATGGGCTTTCAGGTCTCGGGGATGGACCAGATCCGGGTACACAGGGCGAATGTTGGTCTCACGCTCGGTCTGGAGACCGCAATCGTTCGGGCGCGCGAGCGGATCGTGGTCCCGATACAGGCCGTGGATTGGTGGGGGGCGGGTGTCGCCGATCAAGAGGTGGTGGTCCGGCTGATCCACCAGAGGCAGGATCCCGCGGCGCAGACCGGCACCTGGGAGATCGCGGCCGAAAATATAGCTGAGCAGACGGTGACGACAGGGAACGACGGCGCTGGCTCCGTTACGTTCAGCGTCTTGCGGAGCGGATCCTACGTCGTGCGCGCGGAGACGGTGGATGCTGCCGGACGCTCGGCCTACGCGGAGGCGCGCTTCGCGGCCACCGGTGAGGGGACATCCGCGTGGCCCTTCGGCGAGGGAGCGTTGACACTTCTGTCGGATGCCAGTCGATACACGGTCGGGGAGACCGCGAAGGTGCTGATTCCGGTGGAGATCGAGGGGTCCTATCAAGTGCTCCTCACCGTCGAGCAGGATGCGGTGCTGCTGGCCAGGCGTTACGTGTTCGACCGGCCCAACCCTGTGGTCGAGGTCCCCATCGACATGGCGTACGCGCCTGAGTTCTATATCTCCTGCGTGGTGGTCGGACCGGCCAACGGTGCGGCGCGGCCTGACATCCGTGTCGGCTACGCCGCTTTAGCCGTGGATGCACAAGAGGAGACGATAGGTGTGGAGATCCGGCCCGGCGCTGCCACGTACGAGCCCGGAGAGGACGCGAGCTTGGTGGTTCGCGCGGTTGACGCCCAGGGTAGCCCCGTTGATGCGGAGTTCGCATTGATGCTGGTTGAGGCATCCTATCCGCTGCCGCAGCGCGGCGAGGGGAGCACTATTCAGGAAGTCTTTCACGGTCAACGGCCTCTTCGGGTGCTGACCGGCGACGGCTTTCTGCGTGCGGCGAACGCCGTAGGTGCGCTGTCATCCGAGGATGTGTTTATGCGGGTAGATGAGCACCAGACTGCCTCGGGAAGGTTCGCGGGCGCTACGGTGGATGCGGGTCGCGCCGGTGTAGCCCCGGGCTGCGTTCCCGATGTCGCTTACTGGGATTCCCGCCTGCGTACCGGGCCGACCGGGGAGGTCACCGTGACCGTGGCGCTGCCGGATTTCTTGAAGACCTGGCGGGCGGTTGTCTGGGCGATCACTGACGGAACCGCTGTAGGGGAGGCGAGGGCTCTGGTGCCGGTGGTGAGTCCGTTGGTCATCCGGCCCCTGACCCCGCCCTTCCTCGTATCGGGCGACTCGTTGGAGCTCACGGCGTCTATCGAGAACAACACAACCGAGGCGCTCAGTGCGGTCGCTTCCCTGACGGGAGAGGCTGGGATCGTGGTCACGTCCTCGACGCATCAGCGGATCAGGTTGCCGCCCGGCACGCGCCGTCAGATCTCGTGGCATGTTGAGGCGGTCCACGAGGCGGAGAGCCTTGTGCAGGCCGTCTTTGCCGTCGATGGGGGAACGTACCATGATACGGCGCGCCTCACTGACCTCCGGACGGGCGCGGATGGGATTCCGCTGTATCGTCACGAGGCGCGGGATCGTCCTCGGATGTCGGGGACGGTCGGTGAGGGTGAGAGCCGGGTCGAGACGCTGATCGTGCCGGACACAAGCGGTGCCGCAACGGCCCTCAGATTGCAGATCGACCCATCATTGGTGGCGGCGCTTCCCAACAGGCTTGCGCTTGCTGAACCACCGGCGACCGGCTCCGTGGATGCGTGGGTAAATTACGTCCTCCCAGCTGTAGCCACATACAGAGCGCTTCAGGAAGCCGAGTTCGATGTGGCTGCTTTTGATGAAGCAGCGGTGCTTGCGGCTCTCGACCAGATCTATGCACGCCAGAACGGTGATGGCGGCTGGGGGTGGTGGCAAGCGTCGAGCGACGTCCATTTATCGTCGTACGCTGCGTATGCACTGCTGCGGGTTCAGGAAGCGGGCCTGCCAGTTCAACAGAACGCTGTGGACGCGGCGGTCCAGTTCCTCGAGGCGTCCATCTCGGTGGACCCCGCTGCGGAGCTGGATCCCGGCGCTGTCTTCGGTCTCTACGTCCTGTCAAAGGCTGGCCGTAGGTGGCCACAAGGGCTAGGCGCGGCTCTATACGCTGATCGAGCGGGGTGGGGCATTGGGGGAAGGGCTTACCTGGCTTTGGCGCTCGGCGCCCTGGATCCGTCGGATCCGCGCGTCGCTACGTTGCTCGGCGAGATTCAGGCCGCATCCTTTATGGATGCCTCCGGGGCGCACTGGCAGGATGCTGATCGACGGGTGCGGGCGACCGATGTTCAGGTCACGGCTCTGGTTTTGGAGGCCTTGCTCCACGTGTCTCAGGAGGACGTGTCCGGCGCAGAGGACATGGTCCCAGAGACCGTGCGCTGGTTGATGGCCACTCGCGAGACGGAACCAGGGGCGAGGGGCTATGCGACCGCGTGGGCGCTGACGGCGTTGGCTGATGTCGCGACCGTGAGCCAGGCCGGTCCCTCCACGTATCCGTGGGAAGTCCGGCTCAATGGCGCCGTCGTCGCCGAGCGCGGCGCCGGGACAGTCTCGGGCGATGAGGCTGACGCTGGTGGATCCTATGTACTCGATCTGTCGGACGCGGATCCCGTGGCGTTGCGTCGCGGGTCGAACGTTCTGCAGGTCGAGCGGGGGATCGGGGCGGGGGACCTCTACTATACGGCTTGGCTGGATCCCGTGTTGCCGCTCGATCAGATATCCGGGACGCAACGTCGGGGGATGTCCCTGATGCGCCGCTACTGTGCCGCTGATGTTGCACGAGGGCCGGAGCTGCAGGCCGACAGCTTGCGTGGCTGTGAACCGGTCGAGGCTGTCAGGGTGGGGGACTTGGTCGAGGTGCGTCTCATCTTGACGGTGCCGGAAACTCGTCATTTCGTCAAGATCGAGGACCGCTATCCGTCGGGGTTTGAGGTCATCATCCCCTTCGAGGTCTCAAGCGTCGATCCCGCTTTGATGCCGGCGGCGGTGGGTGGGACAGAGTCCGACGGCGACGCAGACGCCTCAGGGTTTCACATAGCTGAGGTGGATCGGGATAGAATTCTTTTCCTCGCTGATGAGCTTGCTCCAGGTCTGTACGAGGTTGCGTACGCGCTGCGCGCGACGGTGCCTGGTGCTTTTCACATCCTGCCCGGCCTTGCGGAGGAGCTGTACTTCCCAGATGTCTGGGCGCAGACCGAACCGCAACTCATCACAGTCGTTCGTTGAGGCGCAGAGCCTGCGCCAGACCTGGACGGCATTTCGGCATCTTGACGCGGCCGGCTGGTCGGGGATGGGCACGGCTTTCGGTTGCCGTCGATGACCGGATGCATATAATGAGCGTTGCTAGACCACCGACCGCGCGACGCGGTTACCCACGAGGGAGATAGGGGGCAGAGTTGGCATCGTCACAGAAAAACGAAGACACGAGGTTCGTGCCGCTGGCTCCCAGATCGGTGGAGGCCACCGGGATCAGTATGGGCCTCCTGTCTGATCTGGCGTTGAAGATCTTCTACTACGAGAGCTACGTCACCGGACGCGACCTGGCGCTCAGAATGGGGCTGCCGTTTGCCAGCGTCGTCTCACCTGTCCTGGAGTTCTTGAGACGAGAGCAACTCTGCGAAGTTCGCAGTGCCACGGGACGGGGCGGGTTCTCCGAGTCGACCTATGAGTACATCCTGACGGGTCGGGGTAGGGATATGGCGCGCGAAGCGCTCGAGCGGGGCCAGTACGTGGGTCCGGTGCCAGTGCCACTCAATGTCTACAACGACGCCGTTCGGAAGCAGGGCCTGCGAGATGTCATCGTCCATCAGCGACAGCTGCGCCGAGCTCTCGCACACCTCGTCTTCAATGAGGACACCTTCGAGCAGATAGGCCCCGCGATCAACTCGGGAAGATCCATCTTTCTCTTCGGCGCTCCTGGGAATGGCAAGACCTCCATCGCGGAGGCGATCGGTAGTCTGTTGATGGAGGGCGACATCTACATCCCTCACGCTGTCGAGGTCGAGGGACAGATCATCAAAGTGTTTGATGACGTCAATCACGTGATCGTTGAGGAGAGTCAACCGCATCGCGTCGATGCGCGGTGGATTAGGATTCGTCGCCCGTTCATTGTCGTGGGCGGGGAGCTCACGATGGAGGGGCTTGATCTAGTCTACAACAGCGACTACAAGTACTACGAGGCCCCATTCCAGATGAAGGCAAACGGGGGCGTCTTCTTGATCGATGACTTTGGACGACAGACGGTGCGACCCTCTGATCTGCTCAATCGATGGATCGTGCCCCTCGAGAAACGCACCGACTTCCTGACGCTTCATACCGGGCGGAAGTTCGAGGTGCCGTTTGAGCTTCTTATCGTCTTCTCCACGAATCTGGAGCCTCGTGAGCTTGTCGACGAGGCTTTCCTGCGGCGCATCCGTCACAAGATCGAAGTGGACAATCCCACGTGGGATGAGTACGCGGAGATCTTCAAGCGCGTGGCTGATGGGAAAAGTATACCCTTTGCCGAGCCGGCTCTGGCCTATCTGATCCGCGAGCATTACATCAAGCCAAGCCGGCCACCGCGTGCCTGCCACGCCCGGGATCTGCTCGATCAGATCGTGGATATCGCCAACTATCTCAGCGTGCCGCCGTCTTTGAGTAAGGAATTGATCGATCGTGCTGCGCTATCGTACTTCGTGGACTTTGACTGAGATGACCACGTTCCCGCCTGAGTGGTGGTCTGCCCAGCCCCTCATCTTTGGTCATCGAGGCGCCAGTGGACGTGCGCCTGAGAACACCTTGGCGGCTTTTCAGGCCGCGCTGGAGGATGGCGCCGATGGGGTAGAGCTCGATGTCCATCTGACGGAGGACGGCGTCCCCGTTGTCATCCACAATGCGCGCGTCGATAAGACCACCGATGGTGAGGGCCTGGTCAACGCGCTTCCCCTCGATCGAGTCAGACACCTCGACGCGGGCTCGTGGTTTGCGCCGAGGTTCTCCGGCGAGCGGATCCCGACCCTTGAGGAGGTGTTGGCCGTGTATGGAGATCGCCTGCTCGTCAACATCGAGCTCAAACCGCAGAGCTCGCCCGGCCTCGACGTTGCCGCTCCGGTTGCGGAAATCATAGACCGGCTAGGTCTGCACCGTCGGGTGTGGGTATCATCATTCAAACCGTATCTGCTCTTCAGAATGCGTCAGCTAGTCCCAGGTATCCCCTGTGGGCTGCTCTTCAGCCCGCTCTCACTGGGGTCACTCTGGTTGTTACCGGTCACACCGGCCGACGCGTTGCATCCGCACGTCTCCCTGCTCTCTCGATGGTCGGTCTGGGTCGCACATCGGCTTGGTATCCGGCTTGCGGCCTGGACGGTTGATGATCCCGACAAACTCCGGGACCTCGCGAGCTGGGGGGTCGATGCGGTGATCACCAATGAGCCCGGACGAGCGGTCGATGTGCTGCGTCCGGAGAGGCGGCTGGGGTCTGCTGCACCCTAAGGCAGATCGTCCGAGAGGTCCCGGTAGCGACTCCGGGTTGCGAGCTCTGCGTCGGTGATTTCCTTGCTGAGCCAATCATTGAGCGCAGCGCCGGACAGCTCGATAGCGTGGCGATGCGTTACTCTGGGGCCTGGCATCACTGCTTGGAGCTGGATGGTATCGGGGAGGGGGCACACGTCTGACAACTGAGGCGAGAGGTTGGTCAGCACGATCCACAACAACTGCGGGACCTCCTCACGGATGGTGGTTTCGGGGAAGGTCACGTTGATGAGGGCGGCCGTATCGTCCCACGAAATGACGACTGACCCGCCGGTGTCCGCCAGGCTATCGAGCAGATAAGCTGTGCACGCTGACAGCACTGGTTGCTCTTCAGGTGGTGTGGGCGGCGGAGAGGCACGCGTGTGGTTGAACACGTAGAGCCCCATCGCCAGGATCACCAGGAGATCCGCAAGGCCCAAGATAGCGAGAAGCAGCTTCTGTCGTCGGGACATGGTTAGCAGTATATCACAAAGCCGTTGACAGGCTCTGTCAGTGGATTGTAGGGCGTTTCGGATCGCAAGGGAGCGTGAATGGGTCGCGAGAGAGAAACGAAGCGCACGGTAAGATCACGCGTGTCCGGTGTCTATAGTGGGCTTCTTGCCTCACTGCTTCTGGGATGGGCGCCGGTTCTAGGCAAGTTCGCTTACCGTGCCGGCGTCGATCCGATGACCCTGGCGTCGCTGAGGACGATTGTAGCAGCGGCTCTCTTGTGGGCCGTCTATCTCCTTGTCTGGCGGCGTCGAATCGTGGTGCGTTGGCGTGACGCGCTGAGCTGCCTGCTCGTCGGCGCGATCAACGGTGTCGGTTCCCTCTTTTACTACAATGGCTTGAACAGGCTCGAAGCCTCCCGAGCCGCCTTGTTAGGCGCGCTGGTTCCCGTCTGGGTCGTCGTTTTCCTCAGCGCGTCGGGGCAGATGATTCGGGCTGTGACGATGGTGCAGTTGGCGGCCTCAATGGCCGGCGCGGTGTTGGTGACCTCTCCCTGGAGCTCGGGCAATCCCGCCGATCTCCTGGGTGTTATGTTGATGGTCGCATCGGCTGCCGTCAATGGCTGGTATATGGTGATGGGCCAATGGGTCCTGGCGGACGTGCCGTCCCGCTCCGGAACGCTATACATTCTGACGGGTATGGCGGGGACCGTGCTCGCCGCGCGTCTGCTTGGCGGCGGCATCCTGCTGGG
>CAZPJP010000066.1:17812-20172 GCA_964586915.1 uncultured Anaerolineales bacterium | reverse complement strand
GCCCCGTGGACCTTGGTCGCTAGGACGACCTCGTCCCGCCTGCCACGCTCCTTGATCCACTTCCCGATAATCCGCTCTGAAAGGCCAATGTTATAGACGTTCGCTGTATCGAGGAATGTGCCGCTATCGATGTTGAAGCCATAGGGTATGCCGCCTGCTAGCAAGTGGGAGCTTATCCGCAGGAGCGAACCCTGCTGTTTGTCGCCACAACGAACCGCGCTGCGCTACGATGTGTCGCGCATCGCCACGATATGTGGCGCATAGTGCACACGAACTTGTCTTCGGCTCAATCTGGGTTTGCCGTCCACCGGGCCTATGGGAGCGCGACCGGGTCGCCCCGATCCATAGCTACCTTCAGCGAGCTCACGAACTTGCCAGCGGCTGAAACTGGGTCCGCTGCACCGGCTAGCGTCTTGATCAGGGCGCTCCCCACGATGACGCCATCGGCGATCCGAGCCACGTCCGCTGCCTGCTCCGGGGTGCTGATGCCGAAGCCGACTGCCAAGGGCTTGTCGGTGAGGGCTCGCACGTCGCGGACGAAGCCGACCAGGTCCCCGGCAATCCGATCGCGCGCCCCTGTGACCCCCACCACGGAGACCATATAGACGAAGCCGGTGGATCGCCGCGTGACCAATGCGCGCCTCTCTGAACTGGACGTGGGCGCGAGTAGGAAGACGAGATCGAGGTTGCGGCCCCTGAAGAGGGACTGCACCGACTCCGCTTCCTCCGGGGGCAGGTCCGGCACGATGAGGCCGTCGATGCCCGCATCCACCGCGCGATCCGCAAAGCGCTCGAGGCCGAACTGAAAGATCGGATTGTAGTACCCCATCAGCACAAAGGGAACCGTCACGCCTTGCACGCGCAGATTTTCCGCCTGTTCGAGACAGCGCGCCAGCGTCATGCCGTTCTGCAAGGCGCGCTGGGATGCGGCCTGAATGGTCGGGCCGTCGGCGAGCGGATCGCTGAAGGGCACGCCCAGCTCGATGAGGTCCGCTCCCGCGTTGGCGATGGCCGGCACCAACGAAAGCGCGCTCTCACGAGCTGGATAGCCCATCGTCAGGTAGGGCATCAAGGCGGTACCGCCGGCCCTCCGTAGCTTCTGAAATGTCTCGCTAATTCGGCTCATAGGTCGCCTCCTATACACCGAGATCCTCGGTCGAATATCCGGGCAACGTGCTTGCCACGGTGTGCATATCTTTGTCGCCCCGCCCGCTGATATTGATGATGATCAGCTCGTCCGGGTGCATCCTGGGCGCTCGTTTGATGGCCTCCGCGACGGCGTGGGCGCTCTCCAGCGCCGGGATAATCCCTTCCGATGCGCTCAGGCGGCGGAGCGCGTGGAGCGCTTCCGCATCCGTCGCATAGGTGTACTTAGCTCGCTCGATCTCGCGTAACCAGGCGTGCTCTGGGCCGACGGCGGCGTAGTCGAGGCCGGCGGAGATGCTGTGCGTCAGCGCGATCTGACCATCAGCATCCTGCAGGACGTACGATCGCGTGCCGTGCAGCACGCCGAGCCGGCCGCGCTGCGGGTCCGCAAAGCGCGCTGCATGCCTGCCGTTCTCAATCCCGGTGCCGCCGGCCTCGACCCCGATCATCTCGACATCGTTGTCCTCCAGGAAGGGATGGAAGAGGCCGATGGCGTTCGAGCCGCCGCCGACGCATGCGATGAGCAGGTCGGGGAGCCGGTTCTCCGCCTTGAGAATCTGCTGCCGGGCCTCGAGGCCGATCACCCGCTGGAAGTCCCTGACGATGCGAGGGTAGGGGTGCGGACCGAGCGCCGAGCCCAGGAGGTAGTAGGTGGCCCCGACGTTCGTCACCCAGTCCCGAATGGCCTCGTTGACGGCGTCCTTGAGGGTGCAGCTTCCGCTGTCGACGCCGCGAACCTCGGCCCCCAGCAGCTTCATACGGAGGACGTTCAGCTTCTGCCGCTCGATATCGGTCGTGCCCATATAGACGATACAGTCCAGCCCCAGCAGGGCGCAGACCGTCGCCGTCGCGACGCCGTGCTGACCCGCTCCCGTCTCGGCGACGATGCGGCGCTTGCCCATCCGCCGGGCGAGCAGGGCCTGTCCCAGAGCGTTGTTGATCTTGTGGGCGCCGGTGTGCGCCAGGTCCTCTCGCTTGAGATAGATCCGGGCGCCGCCCAAGAGCCGGGTCAGGTTGTCGGCTTTCGTCAAAGGGGTGGGCCGCCCGGCGTACGAGTGAAGCCGTTCATCGAGCTCCGCCTGAAAGCTTGGGTCGGAGTGCGCCTGCTCGTAGGCCGTCTCAAGCTCCTGCAACGCCGGCATCAGGATCTCCGGCACGAACCTGCCGCCGAAGGGGCCGTAGTAGGGGCCGCTGGATATCGCTACGTGCTCTGA
>CAZPJP010000066.1:0-17712 GCA_964586915.1 uncultured Anaerolineales bacterium | reverse complement strand
GCGTCGACGAAAGCTTGGATTCGTGCGTGGTCTTTGACGCCCTTCTCGAGTTCGACGCCGCTGGAGACGTCGACGCCCCAGGGACGTATCTGCCGGATCGCCTCGGCGACGTTCTCGGGCGCCAGCCCTCCGGCGAGCATCAGCCGACAGCGAGAGGCCAGCCACTGTGCCGACGCGATCTCCGCCGGCTGGCCGGTCCCGCCCCGCTTGTGCGGATGGTAGGCGTCGACCAGCAGATCGGGCGTCGCCTTCGGCCCTTGACTCGACCTGCGTGGATAGATCCGCAGGGCCGCTTGCGCATCCTCAAGCGAGCGGGGCTGCAGGGCCTTGAACGCGTGCTGCCCGAGCGCCTCCAGAACCTCCGGTGGCTCATCCCCGTGAAGCTGAACGAGATCGAGGTTCGCGTCCTCAATGAGGGTGCGGATGGCCTCGATCCCTTCGTTCACCACGACGCCGACAAACCGCGGGCTCTCCACCCCGAGCTCGGCGCGGATCGTCTTTGCGATAGCCGCGGCTCTCTTCGGAGGAAGATAACGCGGGCTCCTTGGATAGAAGATAAAGCCGAGGAAGTCCGCCCCAGCGTCGGCGGCGCAGCGGGCATCGTCGAGGCGGGTGATTCCGCAGATCTTGATCCGGGTCACGCGGCGACCTCCTCGCCAGGTCCCGCCCACATCCCCGCAGCCACCAGGGCCCAGGCTCTAGCAGCGGGATCCGGCGCGGTCACCAGCGCCGTCCCGACCAGCATCGCATCGACCCCGATCGCGTGGAGACGTGCGACGTCCGCGGGCCTTTCGATGCCGCTCTCGGCCACCAGAACGGTGTCGCTGGGGATGTAGGGCCGGAGCGCCGCTGTGGTTTCGAGGTCGACCTCAAAGGTCCGCAGATCGCGGTTGTTGATGCCGATGATCTCTGGGTCCAAGACCAGGGCCCGCTCGAGCTCCGGCATGTTGTGCACCTCGACAAGCGCCGCGAGGCTCAGTTGGTCCGCCAGCGCGAGCAGGTCGTTGAGGAGGGCATCGTCGAGGATGGCCACGATCAGCAGCACCGCGTCGGCACCAGCCGCACGCGCCTCGTAGATCTGGTATGGATCCAGGACGAAGTCTTTGCGAAGCACAGGGACGGACGTGGCCCGATGGACAGCCCGCAGGTCGTCCAAAGAGCCTTGGAAGAACCGCTCGTCCGTCAGCACGCTGATAGCCGCAGCGCCACTCGCAGCGTAGGTCTTGGCTAGGCTCGCCGCATCCAGGTCGGGGCGCAGTCGCCCTCGGCTCGGGGAGGCCCGCTTGACCTCCGCGATAAGCGAGATGCCGGACTTCCGTAAGGCCGCCGTGAAATCGCGCGGCGCTGGCGCCGCTTTCACGGCGGCGCGAAGATCGACCAACGGGCGCCCGCTGCGCCGCGCCTCCAGCTCCTCGCGTTTGTGCGCCGCGATCTCATCGAGGATAGTTCCAGTTCGAAGCTTCATCCTGCTGTCCTCCCCTCCGTCCTCAACCTATGCCGCGGCGTACGCAGCACTGCCGAATCGCCGGCTGAGGGTGATCAGTTCGTCGAGCTTGCTGAGGGCCGCGCCGCTGTCGATGCTCTCCGCAGCCAGCATTGTACCCTCGCGCAGGGTTGTGGCTGCGCTGCCCACGAGCAGGGCGGCCCCCGCGTTCAACAGCACCACGTCCCGCCGCGGCCCGCGTTCTCTCCCCGACAGGATGGCCCGGGTGATGGTCGCGTTCTCAGCGGGGTCACCGCCCTGTAGGGCGGTGGGCTCCGCGCGCGGGAAGCCGAGATCCTGGGGATCGAGGATGTCGGTCAAGATCTGGTCCTTCGCAGCGCCCACGCCAAAGTAACTGATCCGGTTCGGGCCGGTCGTCGTCAGCTCGTCGAGGCCGCCGTGCCCGTGCACGACGTAGGCAGCGCTCAAGCCGAGCTCTCTCAACACTCGAGCCAGGATCTCGGTGAGCTCGGGGTCGTAGACGCCCATCAGCTGCGCTTCCGCGTCAGCGGGGTTGGTCAACGGGCCCAGGACGTTGAAGATCGTGCGAACGCCTAGCTCCCGTCGTGGGCCAATAGCGTGCTTCATCGCCGGATGGAGCTTCGGAGCATAGAGGAAGCCGATGCCGACTTCATCGATGCACGCAGCGACCTGATCCGGTGTGAGGTCCAGGTTGACGCCCAAGGCGCTGAGCACGTCGGCGCTGCCAGACTTACTGCTGACGCTGCGGTTACCGTGCTTGGCGACGCGGAGCCCCGCTCCAGCCACGACAAAGGCCGTGGTGGTGGAGATGTTGAACGTCCCCGCGCCATCACCGCCGGTCCCGCAGGTGTCGATCAAGCCGGCAGTGCGCGGACGCACCTTGGTCGCCGCCCGCCGCATCGCGTGGGCGCACCCGGTAATCTCCTCGACGGTTTCCTTTTTGCTCCGCAGGGCGATCAAGAATCCGGCGATCTGCGCGGCAGTAGCGTCTCCGCCCATCACCTCATCCATCACACCTTCCGCCTGTACCCTCGACAGTGAGCGTCCCTCCAACAGTTGCTCAATTGCTTCGCGAATCATCGTTCTCTCCTTGACTGGCTGATCGAGTGTGCTGCGCGATCCATCGTGCACTCTGCCATTATCGACTGTCTATGCAGCGTACCGCGCTAGAAAGTTGCCCAGGATCGTTTGACCGTGATCGGTTAGAATGCTCTCTGGATGGAATTGCAGGCCGACCACCGGGGCGGTGCGGTGCGCCAACGCCATAATCTCCCCCTCCTCGGTGGTAGCGATGACCTCCAGACATGCGGGCAGCGGCTTGTGGACGATGAGGCTGTGGTAGCGCATCCCGATGAATGGGCTGGGCACGCCTTCGAAGATGCCTGTGTGCGTATGGTGGATGGGGCTGGTCTTGCCGTGCATCAGGCGTGGTGCGGCGCCGACCTTCCCCCCAAAGGCCGTGCCGATGCACTGGTGGCCCAGGCAAACACCGAGGATCGGCGTCGTCGTGTGGAACGTGCGGATGAGCTCGAGGGAGATCCCGCCATCGTCGGGCGTCCCGGGCCCGGGCGAGATGACGATATGACTGGGGCGTATCGCGGCCACCTCCTCAATTGTAATTGCGTCGTTGCGTCTGACGGTGATGTCGGTGCCTAGCGCTCCGAGATACTGCACCAGATTGTACGTAAACGAGTCGTAGTTATCGATAACCAGAATCATCATGGTTCTCCTCTCACTTGGACGTTCAAACGTGGGCACGTTACAACGTCTGAACGTTCTTCAGATCCCTTCCTCGGCCATCTGAATCGCCACGCTGAGGGCCTTGGCTTTGTGCAGAGTCTCGTGGTACTCGCGGGTTGGGTCGCTGTCTGCCACAATGCCGGCGCCTGCCTGTAGGTAGGCCGTCGATCCCCGTTTGACGATGGTGCGAATGGTGATGCACGTGTCCATATTGCCGTTGAAGCCGACGTAGCCGACGGCCCCGGCATACGGCCCCCGTCGCAGCCCCTCCAATTCATCGATGATCTCCATCGCGCGTACCTTGGGCGCCCCGCTGACGGTGCCTGCCGGGAAGGCGGCGCGAAGCAGATCGAAGGCGTCGAGGTCGTCGCGAAGACGGCCTTCCACGTGGCTGACGAGGTGAATGACGTGAGAGTAGGTCTCGGTGACGAGGAGCTCCGGCACGTGAATGGTGTCGAACTCACAGACGCGGCCCAAGTCATTGCGGCCTAGGTCGACGAGCATCACGTGCTCCGCTCGCTCCTTTGGGTCGGCTAGGAGATCCGCCGCAAGGCGCTTGTCCTCAGCCGGCGTAGCGCCGCGTCGCCGCGTGCCGGCAATGGGGCGCACGGCGGCGGCGCGGTCCTGCAGCCGCACGAGCACCTCCGGCGATGAGCCAATCAGGCTCGTCCCCGGATCGCCGCCCAGGTCGAGGAAGAACATATAAGGGGAAGGGTTGACGCGGCGCAGGGCCCGGTAGATGCTGAAATCGTCCGCCTCGGTGGGCCGTGCCAGTCGCTGTGACAGGACGACCTGAAAGATGTCCCCAGCCACGATGTACGCCTTCGCCCTGCGAACCGCCACCTCGTATTGCGAGGGGCTCATTGTAGAGGTTGCCTCGGGGCCGCGCTCCCCGGGAGCGGCGGGCAGCGCCGGCAGCGGCGCCCGCACCTGCGCCTCAAGGGCATCCAATCGCGTCAGCGCCTCGTCATAGGCTGCGTCCGCATCGCAGCCGGAGGGCACATGAGCGTTGGCGAAGAGCAACAGGCGGTGCTGGACGTGGTCGAAGACGACGAGGGAGTCGGTGATCATCAGGTGCAGGTCCGGGAGCCCCAGGTCATCTGCCGTGGCGACCACATCGGGTTCAGGAAGGTGCTCGAAGAACCGGACCAGGTCGTAGCCAAGGTAGCCCACCGCGCCGCCGAAGAAACGCGGCAATCCGCTGATCGACGTGTGGACCGGCGCCACAGGCTGGTAGGGTTGCAGCTCGGCCTTGACGACGTCCAGCGGATCCTCGTCTGTGGCCAGCGTGCGCGTCTCTGTTTGATCCTTTCGGATCAACGTCACGGATTTCCCGCTGGCGATGATCTGACGGCTAGGGTCGAAGCCCAGGAAAGAGTAGCGCCCAATCTGCTCGGCACGTTCGACGCTCTCGAGCAGAAAGCTGGGACCCTGGCCGCGAAGTTTGAGATAGACTGAGACCGGCGTCTCCAGATCCGCCGGCAGCTCCCGGTAAACAGGAACCAGCGCACTTCGGGCGACGTAATCGCGGAACGCCTCCCTTGACAGCATCCGTGATTGCGTCGTCGATCGTGTCTTCGATGCAGTTACCATCTTGAACCCCCTCGTCTTCTCAGACGCCTAGGCAACACAAAACGCCCCTCGTCCCGGTCAGGGACGAGAGGCGTTTGCTTCCCGTGGTGCCACCCTGGTTGAGCTTCGGTCTCTGAGTCTCCCCAGAAACAGAAAAATCGCGTCAGGTGACGCGATTAGCCAGCTCCACTCTTGCGGGTACGGGCCGGGCCCAGATCAGGGACCTTGCCGATACCTTCTGCCTTGATAACGGTGGCGACTCCGGCCAGTTCTACCCAGCGGCGCCCGCAGGCGGCCCTGATCGAGCTGGCAACTCCCCGGCCCATTCACCCCGGTCGTCTGCGAGTGAGCTTTCAGCTCTGGGCTCACCTCTCTGGCGCACGTACCGACGCTACTTTCCCGGATCAACGTCATTCTATATTCGAATTGTGTAACATCCTACACGAAACCGGCGCAGATGTCAAGGGCGGAATTTACGCGGGCCCGGGCCGTGCTGTCATCCTGATCGCTGTGCAGCGATCAGGATGACAGTCTGAGAACACCTGATGGTGTGGGCGTCAAGCTCTACGTCAGATGGGTCCGGGTGCTAGCGGGCGCGGTCGTAGACGGGATCCTTCCCCACCCAGCGTCCCGGCAACACCGAGGGAATCGCGTTGCGCTCCGCCGGGGTCAGCGAGACGTCGAGCCGTCCCAACGTGTCGTTGAGCTGGTCCAGGGTGCGCGCGCCGATGATCGGCGCCGTGATCCGCGGCTCCGCCAGCACCCACGCCAGCGCCAGCTGGGCTGGCGTCACCCCCTGGGCTTTCGCTGCGTCGACGAACCTCTCTACGATATCAAAGGTACGGTCGGTGTAGTAGCGGTCGCGATAGGCCTCAGAGTCGCTCAGCCGCGTGTCCTCGGGAAGGGGCTCGCCCCGCTTGTACTTGCCGGTGAGCACGCCGCCAGCGAGGGGGTTGTAGGGGATCACGCCCAGGCCCTGCTCCGCGCAGTAAGGCAAGACCTCGTTCTCGATGCTGCGATTCAGGGCGCTGTAGAGCGGTTGGATGCTGATGAAGCGCGACCAGTGGTTCTCCTTCGCGATGGCCACGTAGCGGCTGAGCTGCCAGGCCCGCAGGTTCGAGCACCCGATGTAGCGGACCTTGCCCTGCCGCACCAGGTCGTTGAGGGTTTCCAGCGTCTCTTCCGGTTCCGACTCGAGGTCCCAGCGGTGAATCTGGTACAGATCGATTGTGTCGACTTGCAGGCGCCGCAAGCTGTCCTCGACGTCTCTCTGGATGTTGATGCGCGAGAGCCCCCGCTCGTTGGGCCCGGGCCCGGTCGCCCCGTAGACCTTGGTCGCCAGGACGACCTCGTCCCGCACGCCACGCTCCTTGATCCACTTCCCGACAATCCGCTCCGAAAGGCCGCCATTATAGACGTTCGCCGTATCGAGGAAGGTCCCGCCGAGCTCCATAAAGCGGTCCATGATCTCAAAAGACGTTGCTTCGTCGGCGCCCGAGCCAAAGGTCATCGTTCCCAGGCAGATCCGCGATACTTTGAGCCCCGAGCGTCCTAGTCGTACGATATCCATCCATCCTCTCCTTTCATATCTGCTGCTCGATCAACTACTCATATTCACAGGCCCTATGGTCTCTGCACACCTACTCATCTATTCTGCCTGTGAAGTCCACAGGCCGGAACTCTGAGCTCTCCACCTGATAGATCCAGATCTGAGGGTCGACTAGATCGCCATTGGCATCGAAGCGGACCTCATCAAGCAACGTGGGGATTGGGTTTGCACGCAGGGCGTTGGCGATAGCGTCGCGCTCGGAGGAGCCCGACCGCCGCACGCCCTCCGCCAGCGCCTGCATCGCCACGTAGCCGTTCACCGAGTAGGTGTCAGGGTTGCGATACTCCACCGCCTGGTAGGCCTCAAACCACGCTTCATCGCCGACGGTGCGCGGGCTGGGGGCAAAGGCGCTGACGTACATCCCCTCCGCCGTCCCATCCGCCTCGTCGATGGTCGCCGCCAGGAAGGCGCCGTCGCTGCACAGCATCGGCGCCGTCACGCCGGCGCGGACGAGCTGTGCCCGTAGGTATGGAGCCTCAATCTCGTAGCCGGCGTAGAAGATGGCATCAGGCGCTGCGCCCTGGATCTGGGCTATCTCTGCATCGTAGCGGCTCTGGCCCTCTTCGACCTCGACCTGGAGGACGGCCTCGGCCCCGCGAGTGGCCAGCTCATCGACTAACGAGGCCGCCAGTCCCTTCCCGTATTCAGTGTCGTTGAAGATCACGGCGACGCGTCGAGCGTCGAGATATCCGGCCAGGAACTCCGCGTCCACCGCCGCCTGCACGGCGTCGTTGGCGTTGACGCGGAAGAAGTTTGTGTAGCCCTGCTGCGTCAGGCTTTGCTCCGAGGCCGTCGGCGTGATCACGACCAGATCCATATCGGCATACAACGTCATCGCCGCCAGAGTCTGGCCGCTGTTGAGGTGGCCGATCACGCCCAGAACCTCCTCTCCGCCCTGGAGTTGGGCCTGGATCTCCGCCACCTGGGCGACGGCGACATCGCTATCCGACTCGTCGTCCAGAGGCACCACGACCACGCGGTAGCCGTCGAGGCCGCCGTCGCGGTTGATCTGCTCGGCCGCCAGACGCACGCCGCCCAGGACCGTCTGCCCGCCGTTTGCCTGAAAGCCGCTCAGGGGCACGGCGACGTAAACTAGCACGTCGCCCTTCGTTGGCGGCCTCGCGCCCCCGGCGCACGCCGCCAACGTCATCACGATGACCACAGCGGCGATCACAGCCGGTATCTTACACCATCGCTTCATAGTCTCTGTCCTCCGAGAGTGCCGCTCAGGCGGCATCATCCCTTGTTCAACGCATCTGTATAGAGCCGGTCCATCTGGATGACGAGGTCGGTGATCTGTCCCAGATGGCGCTCGATCTCCTGCTCAAGGTGCGGCAGGTGATCTTGACCCAGGCCGCGCTCGGCCACGATGACGTGCATGGTGCTCGCCACCCTCGCCAGCGCCGTGACCATCTGTCCCAGTTGCGTCTCGGCCTGCCGCATCTGGGCATCCAGCAGCTTCAGGCTTTGCCAGTCCTTGCCCAAGCTCTCCATTTCCTCGTTCAATCGATCGATGATGTCCTGGTTCTTCTCGTACTTGAGACGCGCCACCAGCGTCTCGATTAGGCCTGGAAGCTCCTGACGCCGTTTCTCCAGGCGGTAGTCGCGGCGATAGGTGTCGACGTACCGGGCAAAGAGCGCGCCCTGCTCGACCCAGTCGTAGACGCCGCTGACCGCCGTCTCGAGACCCGGCAGGTTGGATGAATGGCGCAGCCGGTGCAGATCCGCTTCGACGGCGCGGACGTAATCGACCATCGTTGCCACCCGCTTGCGAAGATGCTCGTCCTGAATCTCGTCTACCTTAAGTCGCTCGCGCAGCAGCTGCCATAGCACTTTGGCTGAGGTCTCTGGATCATTCAAGCTGGTGTAGACGACGGCGCCCCAGCCGAGCAGCCCGAGCAGAGGCCACGCCCATACCGGCCACCCCGGAAAAGGGCTGGGCAGCAGGGCGGTGAGTAAGATGGTGCCCGCGACGATCACGGCGCTCTCCACACGCATCAGCGCATACTGCAGGGCGGCGCCCGACGCCTGACGCTGTAACTCCGTGCGCAAATTCGCCATAACGAGGCCCTAGAAGTAGGTCGAGATGGTGCGATAGAGCTCTTCGATATCCGTCTCGTCCGCCCGCCGGAACTGCCCACCCCCTATCAGTGCGATCTCCTGGAGGAGTTTTATATCTGCATCGGAGCCGAAGCCGATAGTGAAGACGACGATCCTGCTCGAAGCGCTGTCGTCGAATGCGCGCCGGAGCTCAATCCGCGTGCGATCACTGGCGTTCTCCAACCCGTCGGTCATCACCACAATGGCATTGATGGCGTCAGTGTCCGCGGCTGCGGTCAGCTGGCGGTGCGCCTCCCAGACCGCATCAAGGAGGGCGGTATTGCCCCGGGGCTGCATGCTACGGATGATGCTTTCATACCGCTGGCGTTCCTCGTCGGTGAGCGAGCGCAGCTGCTCTAGCCGCTTGATCTCAGTCCCAAACTCGATCAGCCCAACGCGATCCCGATCGCCACGGATATTGTGCAGGAAAGCCAGCAGCGCTGCCTTCGTGCTCTCCATCTTGGTGCCCTCTTCCATGCTCCCGCTGGTGTCGACGACCAGGAAGACGTTGGTGGGGCGCTTGGTGTACCACCAGACATTCTGCACGACCTCGACCACCCGCTGAGCGGGCATCTGGAGCGTGGTCTGAGGCTGGCGCCAGTCGACGGCACCGGCCATCACAGGGTCGGTATCGGCAAAGGGGCTTTCGGGTCCATCCAGCGGGATCGAGAGATCGGCTGGGCGGTAGCCCGCGGCCAGCAGCATGCGCTGCGCTTCATCGCTATTGACATAGGCGGCGAACGCTTGATAGGTCTGGCGTTGGGCCTCAGCGAGCTCGCCGAGCTCGAGCAGCGCCAGCGGATGGTCGGCCCAGAGCGTGCCCTCGGCGGGGTAGATGGCGACCAGGCGCTCTGCCGGCTGGTCCTGGTTCCAGGCGATCACCATCTGTTCTTGGGCGACAAAGGCGTCAAGGAAATCCCTGCCTTCCGCGCGCAACCGCTCCAGAATCACGGCCTCCCCCTCACCGTAGAATCGCACGGTTGCCTCCACCGCGCGCACGTACTCGAGGGTCGAGGGATCCGTCGCGGCTTCCTCGGTCAGCCCCCGGGTGAGACCGGCGCCGGCGTAGAACTCGGCCAATGTGGCCAGGAGGCCGCTGGCGTTCGTCGTGCTGGGGTGGTTCCATTTAAAGTCGGGGTCCCGGGTGGCTTTGCGCTGGATCTCCTGCCACCCCAGCGGCTCGAACGGCCAGCCGAGGTCCCGCGCGACGCTTTCCCAGGCCACGATCACGATAGGACTGACAGCGTAGCGCGCCGGCGTGCTGGTACGCCGATTGGCAATTGGGATCACGCCGGTGGACCCCGCAGGCCCTGTGGGCGCCCCCTGTTCCTGGTCGCCCACCATCTCCGCCCAATGCTGCTCGAGTTGATGGAGCCACAGGCTGCTGTCCGGCGCCAGGGCTTGAAAGGATGGGGTCGCCTCCAGGCTCTGCTCCACCATCTTCTCTGGGGTGAGCTCCAGCGTAGTGATGGGCAGCATCTCGGCGCCAGAGGATTCCTTCCCCTCCGCAGGAACTGCGTTGAAGGCTGCTACGAGACGGTCGAAGGTCGGCTTCATCCCGGGCGAGACTGCAATGGTGAGCACCTCGGCCTGTGGGGCGTCTGTGCCATCGCCCGGGGACCGCGCGGGCAGCGCATCACCCAGCCACTCCAGCGCCAACCTCCCGCCAAAGATCAGAGCACCGGTCAACGCGCACGCCACGCCGACGGCGATCAGCAGCCAGGCCAGGCGGACCTGGCGTTGCCGCTGGCGTGGGTCCGGTGGCAGATTCAACGGGGTATTGGTGTCCCGGCTCATCTCACTCCGCCACGTTTAGCTCGAACCAGCGCAGGAGCGCCAACAACACCTCTCGATCGGGATTGCGCATCGCGTCGGACCGCGGCACCACCGTCTCGACGCCCCGATCTTGCCACGCCACGAAGAGATTGTCAGTTGATGCCATGGGCTGAGGGTCCGCATCCAGCGGCACCCTCGGGTTGGCTGGGCGCAGGCCATAGGCGAGGGCCGCCCTCTGCTGCTCGTCGCTCAGTAGATACTGCTGGAAGTCGAGCGCCGCGTTCTTCTCCAGGGCGCTGGTCTCCGGCCCTACCCAGACCGAGAAGGGGAAATCGAACCACGTCACATAGCGCGGGTAGTAGAGATTGATGGGATCCTCCCAGCGCGTCAGGATGCCCTCCATATTGAGCAGCAGGTCGGCCTCAAGGAGCTGCCCGCCGTCGCCGACACTGTAGCCGAAGAGCGCGAAGTCCTCGGCGGTGTAGGCGCTGGCGCTGCTGAAGTCGGTCACCGCGCCCATCAGCTCCTTCAGCCAGGATTGGAACTCGGGGTTGGTGACATCGGCGACGCTGATATCGGGGCGCTCATAGTATTCACCGGCCGCGGCGATCATCGCGTGGAGTCCGGCGATATTCTTGTTCGGATTGGGCACGACGAGCTTGAAGTATCCCCAGCCGGGCTCGCCGCCCAGGTCGGGCCAGCCCCCTGCGGCCGTGGCCGCGTCGTGGATCGAGTCCCAGCTGATGGTGCCGAACTCCGCCTGCAGGACCTCCGCGCGGCTCTGATAGAGACCCCAGGTCAGCAGGCTCGTCGCGATCGGGCGCGCGCGATACTCCCCGTCGGTGAGGAAGACGTCTCGGCCCAGCCGCTCCTTGTACGAAGCGTTCGCCAGCTCCACCAAGTAGCGGCTTTCCGGGATCCACACTGTAGGGAAGTCCTCCAGTGCCATCCGCGCTGCCTCGTCGAGATCCTCGGGCCTGACGCCTGCCTCCAGGGCACCAAAGGTGTTACGATCCCATCGCCCTAGCGCCGTGAGCCCGTCCATCGCCGTGATCTCCACGCTGATCGGAACGCCGTCGATGGAGGCGGAAGTTGCGTTATAGGTCTCTGCGGCGTTGCGTAGCCACGTCTCAATGGGCAGGGCGGTGATGACCCTGACGGTGATCGCGTCCGGGCGATCCACGGTGATGGGTTGGCCATCGGTGCCGGCGCTCGAACCTGCGCCGCCATCGGGGCGCAGGCCGCTGACGGCTAGCGAAACCCCGACGATCACCAACGCGACGACCACAATCCCAACGAAGATCCAGCGTGTACGGTTCATATTCAAGTCCCTTGCCTGTCAGGTTCACAGGTGTGACGTTCTATTCTCACGGTGTGTGGCGCACAGCGTCGCAACATATCAAGGGCAGCGTCGACACGCACAACGAGTGCGCGAGGGATCTGCATCCGTCCCGCGTTCGCTGACATCTTCGTTCTGCCCGGTTGGTTCTAGTACCATTACGTAACGTCCGCGACTAAGTTGCGTCCTGCTTGGTCCATGCCTGTGAGACCACAGGCGCTGTGAAACCACAGGCCCTGTGAAACTCACGGGGCGGCGCCAGAGCGCTCCGCGCGCCAGAGGCAGATCTCGCCCTGGTCATCCGCGGATGCGAGCCAATTTCCCTCTGAGTTAAACGCGACACAGCGCACCTGCCCCGCGTGCTCGGAGAGCCTGCCGAGCAGGACCTTGCGGTGCACATCCCAAACTCGAACTTGTCCGCTCCAATCTCCTGTTGCCACCCATGGTGCGTGCCCGCGGACAGCACGGGCGGGCGCCACCGCAATGCTGGAGATCAGGTGCAACGCGTCACCCTCTTCGGTGAGCTGCCCTGCTTCCCGACCATACTTGGGATCCCAGAGCCGCACCGTCTCATCCCAGGCACCCGAGCAGAGGAGCTTATCTCCGGCGCCAAAGGCGACGCTGGTCACCTGGGCGGTGTGGCCCGAGAGCACCCACATCTCCTGAGTTTGCACCACATCCCACACCCGCACGGTGCGATCCCAGCCGCCCGCCGACGCCAACGAGCGCCCGTCGGCGCTTACGGCGAGGCCCAACACCCCTTTCGTGTGCCCTCGCAGGCTCGCCTGGAGAGTTTCCATCTCGACGTCCCAGAGGTTGACGACGCCGTCCTGCCCACAGGAGGCTAACAGCGTACCTCCCGGCAGAAAGCAAACGCCGGTGACACCGCCGTTGTGGCCACGAAGTCGCGGTGTCTCGCTCCCAGCCTCCGTCCATGTCCACAGATAGATGCCCGTATCACCACTGCCCAACGCCAGGGTCAGGCCATCCGGGTGCCACGCGATGCTGGTCAAGATACCCGTCTGGTGCCTCAAAGTCGCCACCCGCGACCGATCCCCGGCCTGCAGTCCGTTGTCACCCTCATCCGCAGACGTCGCGGAGCCGGACCCCAGGGGCCAGATGTACGCCACTGCGTCGAGCCCGACAGAGGCCAACTGCCGACCATCCGGGCTGAAGGCCAGATCCCCGACCTCGCGCTCGTGAGCCGTCCAACGACGCACCAACCGGAATCCTGACCAGGCGGTCGTCGATTTTGCAGCTGCAGCGGTAGAGGTGGCCCCGCCCTTGTCTGTCAACGCCCCCTCTTCGACGAGCTCCAGGGCTTCGGCCCAGGCCTTCACGGCCCAGCGCGCAGCATCCTCTGACAGGGCCGTGGTCTCGTGCAGTTCCGCCGTCAGACGCGGAAGCACAACACTGAAGGGCAGTTGTCCGGTCAGCAGGCGAAGGTCCTCCGCGACGCCGTGCTCCAGCGCGCTGATCAGAACGAAGATCTCGCGCCGATGCTCGCCGGCAAAGTCGCGCAGCAACGCCTCACAGCGCCGCGCGTCATCACAGACGTCGCGGCCAAACCGATCCAGTATCTGCTTGAGCGCTTGGCGTGGGGCATCATTCATCGTACGGATTATAGTTCGTCGCGAACCGCTGCCAACCTCCGGCGACCGATGTCGAAAGGGAATGACCGAGGACGGCTCACGTCAAGGTATGGGCGCTGTGCTGCACCTTCCTCACCGCCGCCACCACGTCATCCATATCCTCGTGCGTGCCCAGCAGCATCGTCTGGCCGAACCAGATACCTTCCTCCGCACAGGCGCGCTCGGTGATCGGACAGTCCGGTAGGTGATCGGGAAAGGCGCCGGGCCATCCGACTGCCTGTCCGAGCCGCCGTACGCCAGCCTGGATGGCGGGCATCCGATAGAGCGGCACATACCCCTCGCTGCAGGGAATGCCTTCAGCGCGCAGGGCCTCCAGGAACCGACCGCGCGGGAGCCCGGCGAAGGCGTCGCGATCGTAGCGACTGATGAAGAGGTGATAGCCGTGCTGGGTAACCCGGGCGTCCCGCGCCAGCGGGCGAAGCGCTGTCTCCTGCGCCAAGCGCTCGGCCAGATAGCGCCCGTTCTCCTCCCGGCGTTCGGCCAGCGCCTCGAACCGGGTGAGCTGCGCTAGAAGGATCGCCGCCTGCCACTGGGTCATCCTGTAGTTGCCGCCTAGGATCTCGTGCTGGTACCATGCCCCCTGGCGAACGCGCCCGCAATTGTGGACCGACCAGCAGCGCTCGGCCAGCTCCTCGTCATCGGTGACGATCATGCCGCCCTCGCCAGCGTTGATGTTCTTGGAGGATTGGAAGCTGAAGCATCCGAGGTCACCGATGGCGCCGACCCGCCGTCCCTTCCACGCGGCGCCGTGCGCCTGGCAGGCGTCCTCAAGCACGGCCAGATCGTGGCGGCGCGCGATCTCGATAATCGCGTCGAGGTCCGCAGGCAAGCCGCCGATGTGCACGGGGATCACCGCTCGGGTCCGCGGTGTGATGGCGGCCTCAATCGCCGCCGGATCGATGTTGTAGGTGTCGGGATCGATATCGACGAAGACCGGGATGGCCCCGGCCTCCAAACACGACGTGGCTGTCGCCAGGAAGGTATAGGCAGGCACGATGACCTCGTCCCCGTAGTTGATGTCGAGCGCCCGCAGGGCGACCTCCAGCGCGACGGAGCCGTTGAAGACGGCCTGGCCATGGGCTGCATCGTGTGCTTTCGCGAAGGCCCGTTCGAACTCGACGATCTTGCCGCCGTCTGGGGCGATGCCCCAGATGCCTGACTCAAGCACCGACAGCAGCGCGTCCTGCTCTCTCTCATCCCATACCGGCCAGCTCGGGAACGGCGCCGTGCGCACCGGTTCGCCACCCAGAATCGCCAGTTGATCGCTCATCTCTTTCGCCTCCGCATAGACTTGCTCAGGTTCCTGTGCTGTGTGACTCACTGTCTGCTTGTGCCAATCTGATACTCGTCGCGACGATCATCTCCCCTGCCTCTGGCGCCAGCGCGGCCGGATAGCCATAGTACTTGTACGCCTCGTCGACCTCATAGCCGCCCTTATCATAGGCCGCCCGGTCGGGGATGTACCCGATGTCCTGGTTGGCGTATCCGACGATGAAAACCTGATTATGTGGCAGCGCCTCCTTGATCCGCCTGCCAAGCGCGGAAAAGAGCTCCCCCGGAATGCCCACCAGCGCCAGGTCGCCCGCTCGGATCACCTGCACCGGGGCCGAGATGGTGGTCGGCGTGGTCCCGTGCTGCACTTGGACCAGCGTCTCATGCGCCCAGGCTACCATTGCCCGCTGGATCTTGGCCTCTACGGTTTCTTGGAAGGCTGAGACGCCTGCCAATCTGCCCTCGTGAACCGCCCTCACGCGTCTCAACTGCGCAACTGAGAGCGCCGGACCGAGCGGGAGTGCGAGTTCCTCGCTCGCAGCGTACACAGTCGACACAGGTTGGCCTGCAAACCTCTCTGTATCGGCCAGAGTCTGGATGACGACATCGGCTAACGCTTGCCCCAACGAGTCGACGTCCTCGAAGCTATCGTGCCCCCGGACGTTAGCGGCGCGGACCGCCGGATCGACGTCCCCGTCCGCGCCGGTCAGGAAGAAGGCTGTACCGCCAAATGCGGCCTCGAGTGCCCGGACCGCGGCGCCGGGATAGTCGGCGGAGATCCACAGGTTGTCAGCGCCCAACATGACGGGATGGCACCCGTAGTTGACCATCAGAGCGACCGACTCGCCGCGCAGGTCCCGCAGCCAGCCGATGCCAACCTCGGTGTCGATCTCCCGCCCGTCCCGGCGGCGGTTGTAAGCGCCCTTGGGCAAGGCGGCGCTCCCAGCCGCGAGACGCACGGGACGCATCGCTGCCGCGGCGCGCTTTGCCACGCTGATCACCCTGCGCCGAAGATACTCCAAATAGGCAGAGGATACCGCGCCACACTGGTGAAGCTTGAGGGTCGCGGGGCCGCTGTGGGTGTGCGTGCATGCAAGCATCACAGCGTCGGCGGGTGTGCCGGTGACCTCGCCGATCTCGCGCCGCACCTCAGCAGAGAATCTGGCCTCCAATCCGATCAGGTCACAGACCACGAGCACTGCCCGCCGCGTGCCGTCACTCAGCGCCAGCGCGCGGGCGCTGAGGGGATCGTGGACGCCAACGGCGTGCCCAGTCCGCGCCACGTAGCCCGACAGGTAGATCCTGTCGGCAGCATCCTCGCTGATGGCTGGCGTGATGTCGATGGTCGCTGTGCCTGCACGAAGTCTGGTGTGTGATGACTGCATCGGTGCCCTTCCTCTGATTGTGGGCTCTATGATACGGTAGGATCGCGCTTTCGCCAGACGCGCGATGCTGGAATTGAGTTATACTTTTGATGTCGGTTGGGCCCGGCTTTTCCATGACCCGTCCAAGGCGGCTTTGCATGATAGATGGTTCCCAGCTTCCGCCGCAGTCCAGGTGCCCTTCAATAGCTCATAGCGAACAGGGGAGTCCCATGGTGGGTGCATCTCAGATTCGAGTGCTGATTGTGGACGATCACGAGATGCTGCGAAGGGGGCTGAGGTTCTTCCTCGAGTCGTTTGATGATCTGCAGTGCGTCGGCGAGGCCGCCTGTGGGTCTGAGGCCATTGACCTCTGCGCTCGCCTGCATCCCGATGTCATCCTGATGGATATGCGGTTGCCTGATCTTCAGGGGGATGAGGTGACGCGGGAAATTCTCGATCGCTGGCCCGAGATAAAGGTTATTGTGCTGACCGCCTTTGAGGAGAAGGACCTGGTGATGCGGGCGGTGCAGGCGGGGGCGATTGGCTATCTGCTAAAGGGGGTCTCGGCGGATGAGCTTGCCCGGTCCGTGCGTGAGGCTTGTCTGGGGCGTCCCACGCTTGCTGGGGAGGCTCTGGAGGCTTTGATTCAGCGCACGCGACGGAGGGCCCGGCGCCGGGACTACGCCTTGACCCCGCGCGAGGAGGAGGTGTTGAGCCTTCTCACCGAGGGTCTCAGCAATGCTGAGATCGCCACCCGCCTTAGGATCAGCGTCGCCACGGTTAAGTTCCACGTAGGAGACATCTTCGCTAAGTTGGGTGTGTCCAATCGGACAGAGGCCGCAGTTCTGGCGCTGGAGGAGGGCTTGATCCAGCATTAGCTCCGCACTGGCAGTCTTCCCTCTTCGTTCGGCCTCTCGGCGACGTTCCCCTTACTATATCTCTGCTGTCAGGTGCTCAATTAAGCTCGGCTCGCAATGCCGAGGCGCGACCTGACCCCGTGTCTGTACCTTCGAGTAGTCTGAATCCCATCCAAAAGTATAGGCCGAAATCGTCCACTTGGATCCTTCCACTGTCCGATGTGCTGGAGGATCCATTGTGCGATAATAATGAAGATGGTTGTAGTTTAAAATATGACCGCCGCTCGATTCTGATGGTAGAGAACCCGATAGTATTGCGATATCGAAATGGGAGGAGCCTATGCTTAACAGACGACAATTCCTGAAATTGGGGTTGGCAGCTGGTGCTGGTTTTGTGATCAGATTGAAGACGGATGGAGTGGGCAGAGGGCAGTTAGGGGGCACGCTGCAGGCGGAGGCGGCACCTGCGGTTGAAGGGCTGGGCCTGAGCGATCCGGCGAAACAACCGCTCTTCGCGAATCCGGTGCCTGATGCTCTGGCCCCCACGTTTAAGTTTCGACCGAAGCGCGGCAGGATCACCGTGGGGGCCGGTCCTTCCGTGCAAATGACGGGGCTTGTTGGACCCGACGGCGTCACGCCGGTGCCAACGCCGGTTTGGGGGTATGGCGACTCGAAGTTTGGATACACCTGGCCTGGTAAGACCTTCGAGGTACAGAGTGGCGAACCTCTTGAGGTCAGATGGGAGAACCATCTCGGTACATCACATCTCTTGCCCGTGGACACGTCACTTCACTGGGCGTACAGCCTCGAGGGATACACGGACTACTCTATAGGTGACGATGGCGTGCCCATTGTCACGCATCTTCATGGGGGACACAGCGACTTCCAGTACGACGGAAATCCGGAGTTCTTCTTCAGCCCCGGCTTCGTTATCAAGGGGCCGCAGTGGCGCGAGGCGAATTATCT
>CAZPJP010000065.1:7275-20433 GCA_964586915.1 uncultured Anaerolineales bacterium | reverse complement strand
TGCGGGAGAACGCCACGCTGGGCCTGCGCATTCGCCGCTTCTACGGCCCCGACGGCCGCCACGCCCCACCCGACAGCGACCTGAACCCCCGCGAGATCCAGGAGCGGGCGGAGCTCTGGCTCCGCCGCCTGGCGATCCACGACGTCGCCGACGAGGTCCCAGGCAACGTCTCCGGCGGACAGCGGCAGCGCGCCGCCATCGCCCGCGCCCTCGTGCTCCAACCCGACCTGCTCCTGATGGACGAGCCCTTCTCGGCGCTCGACGCCCCGACCCGCGAAGGCCTGCAGGCCCTCACCCTGGAGCTCTCCGCTGAGGTCGGCCTCACCGTGATCCTGGTGACGCACAACATCGAGGAGGCGGCCTTCGTCGGACAAAAGGTGTTGGTCCTCAACCCGCCGCCCAACCGCGCCGCCGAGATCGTCGATAATCCCCACCGCGCCGACGCGGCCTACCGCGCCTCCACCGACTACCAGCGGGTGTGCAGCGACCTGCGCGCCAGGCTGGAGGGAGCGGAGGGATGAGCCGCTCGCTGCTGCCACGCATCGCGGCCCTCGCCCTGCTGCTCGCGCTTTGGCAGGCAATCGCCGTGGCGATACAGCGGCCCATCCTGCCGCCGCCGACCCAGGTGCTCGCCGTCTTCATGCGCGAGCTGCCGCGCGCGCTGGGCCGCCACGCCCTCGCCAGCCTGGGGCGCGTCATCGCCGGCATCGGTCTCGCCATCGCGTTGGCTGCGCCCGCCGGCCTCGTTCTGGGCCAGAGCGCGCGCGCTAACCGCATCGCTGCGCCCTTCATCTACCTCCTCTACCCGATCCCCAAGGTCGTGCTGGTGCCCATCGTCCTGCTGGTGCTGGGCGTCGGCGACCTGCCCAAGATTGCCATCATCACTATGATCCTCTTCTTCCAGATCCTGGTCCTGGTCCGGGACGCCGCCGCCTCCATCCGCCCCGAGCTCCTCACCAGCGTCCGCAGCCTGGGCGCCGGGCGCCGCGCCCTCTTCCGCTTCGTCTACCTCCCCGCCTCCCTGCCTGCCATTCTCACCGCCCTGCGCCAATCCATCGGCACCGCCATCGCCGTCCTCTACATCGCCGAGCTGATCGCCACCCGCTACGGCCTCGGCTACTACATCTACCTCCAGGGCTCCACCCTCTTCGACTACCCCCGCATGTACGCCGGCGTCGTCGCCATGAGCGCCCTCGGCTTCGCCCTCTACACCGCCGTCGACGCAGCGGAGCGCCGGTTGTGTCGGTGGCGCGTGTGAGGATGGACGACAGACGATGGACGACGGACGATGCAAAACGCAAGACTGAGAGCTGTCAGCTGACAGCTCTCAGCCGACAGCTCTCAGCCCCAGCCACAAGGAGGAATCCAATGCCCTACAAGAGCCTACGCGACTTCGTCGAGTTCCTGGAGGAACGAAGCCAGCTCGCCCGCATCGCCACGCCGGTCTCGCCGGTGCTGGAGATCACGGAGATCGTCGACCGGGTCAGCAAGGGCCCGGCGGCGCAGAACAAGGCCCTGCTCTTCGAGAACGTCACCGGTCACGACATCCCGGTGCTCGCCAACGCCTTCGGCAGCGCCGAGCGGATGGCCTGGGCCTTAGGCGTCAAGGAGCTGGAGGACCTCCGGCGGAAGCTCGACGCGCTCCTCGACCTCAGCCCGCCCGACGGCCTGGGCGACACGCTGTCGCGGGGTCGGGCGCTGCTCGGGGCGCTGCGGGACGCCGGCATCAAGCCGCGAAAGGTCCACCACGGCGCCATACAGGACGTGGTGGAGACCGACGCACCCTCCCTCGATGCCCTCCCGATCCTGACCTGCTGGCCCGAGGACGGCGGCCCCTTCGTGACCCTGCCCCAGGTCGTCACCCGCGATCCCGTCAAGGGCACGCGCAACGTGGGGATGTACCGCCTGCAGCAGATCGACGCCCAAACCCTGCTCGTCCACTGGCAGCGCCACAAGGGCGGCGCCGAGCACGAGCGGGTGGCCCTGGAGCAGGCCAAGCCCCGCATCCCAGCGGCCATCGTCCTCGGCGGCGACCCCGCCTATACCTGGTCGGCGTCGGCGCCGCTCCCGCCCGACATCGACGAGTACTGGCTCGCGGGGTGGCTGCGCGGGCGCCCCGTCCCCTTCGTCAATTGCGTCAGCCAGCCGCTGGAGGTGCCGGCGGACGCCGACATCGTCATCGAGGGCTACGTCGACCCCAACGAGCACCGCCCCGAGGGCCCCTTCGGCGACCACACCGGCTACTACACGCCCGTCGAGCCCTTCCCCGTCTTCCACGTCACCGCCATCACCCATCGGGAGGCCCCGATCTACCCCGCCACCGTGGTCGGCATCCCACCGATGGAGGACGCTTGGATGGGCAAAGCGACGGAGCGGCTCTTCCTGCCGCTGATCCAGCTCTTCCTGCCCGAGGTCGTCGACATCGCGATGCCCGCGCCGGGGCTCTTCCACAACCTGGTGCTCGTGAGCATCAAGAAGCGCTTCCCCGGCCACGCGCGCAAAGTGATCCACGGGCTCTGGGGGCTGGCCTTGCTCAGCCTCGCCAAGGCCATCGTCGTCGTCGACGACTGGGTCGACGTGCAGAACCCCACCGAGGCCGCCTGGCAGGCGCTCGGCAACGTCGACTGGACCCGCGACGTCATGATCGCCGACGGCCCCGTCGACCAGCTCGACCACGCCGCCCCTCGCCAGGCCTTCGGCGGCAAGATCGGCATCGACGCCACCGCCAAGCTGCCCGAGGAGGGCCACCCCCGGCCCTGGCCCGACGTCGTGCGCATGACGCCCGAGGTCAAGGCCCGCATCGACGCCCTCTGGGACGAGGTGCAACGCACCTAAACTCGACAAGAGCTGGCGCGCCCGCCGGTAAGCCATTCTTGACAAAGCTTAGGTGCGTTGCACCTCCGCGCGGCACCCGCAAAACCAAGTGCAACGCACCTAGACTCGACAACGGGCGGTGCTCCCGCCGGTGGGTCGTCCTTGACAAAGCTTAGATGCGTTGCACCTCGGCGTCACCTGATTGCTCACCACGGAGCCACGGAGAAAGCGTCTGACTTCTCTGTGTCCTCCGTGCCTCCCTGGTGAGACATGTACCCTCCAAACGCCTGACTATCTACCATGCACGCGCGATCCTGCTCACATCCGCAAGAAGAATGTAGCCATCGCCAGCTCCACCACGCATCCCCCTTGACGTCAGTCGAGGTCCTCGGCGCCGTTCGGATCTGGGTCTAGCGAGACCAGCCCCTCCCGTAGAGCATAGAGCGTGGCCTGCACCCGATTGGCCAAGTAGAGCTTGCCCATAATGTGGCTCACGTGTGTGCGCACGGTCGCCGCGGTGATGTGCAGCTTCTCGGCAATGTCCTCATTGCCCAGTCCCTGCGCCACCAGGCCCAGGACTTCAACCTCGCGGTCGGTCAGCGGATCGGTCGCAGGAGGGCGGTCCGAGGGATGGGCAAGCTCCTGCAGGACTTTGCGGGCGATCACGGGATGCAGCGACGATTCTCCCCGGTGGATCTGGTGAATGGCTTGCACGAGGTCGTCCGGCGCAGACTCCTTGAGAAGATAACCCTGAGCGCCTGCCTTGATCGCCGGAAGCACTTTTTCATCGGTCGCAAAACTCGTCATCACAAGGATGCGGCTCTCCGGCTGCTGCGCCTTGATCTTGCGCGTCGCCTCGATGCCATTCATCCGGGGCATAGCCAGGTCCATCAGGATCACGTCCGGGTGGAGTCGTGAGGCTTGTGCGATGGCTTCTTGCCCATCGGCGGCCTCACCCACGACGTTCACGTCCGCAATCTCCGCGAGCAAGGCGCGGATGCCCTTGCGGACAATCGTGTGGTCGTCCACAATCAAAACGCCAATGGCCTGGCTCATCATGCCTCCTCTTTTCCGTCTCTACCGTCCACGGTGACGTGTACCGTGATCGTCGTGCCCTCTCCCGGCTGGCTATCCACAGTGACGCGCCCGCCGATCTTGGTTGCCCGCGCGGTGAAGCTCTGCAGCCCCATACCCCCGCTGCGCTTGACGCTGCGCAGATCAAAGCCGGTACCGTCGTCGCGTATCTGCAGGTACACGGATTCCTTCTCGTAGCGCATCCTGAGCGTCACATGCTCTGCCTGGGCGTGTTTCATGATGTTATTGAGTGCCTCCTGCGCAATCCGGTAGAGTTCCTGCTCAACCGTGATGGGCAAGCGGCGTTCGCCCTCAACCTCGAGTTCGGCGTGTACGCCGGCTCGCGCCTCCACCGCCGCCAGCCGGACCCGCAGCGCCGTTACCAAGCCCTCCTGTTCCAACGCAGGTGGGTGCAGCTCAAAGATCAGCAGCCGCATATCGTACATCGTGCTCCGCGCTGTCTCGCGCAATTCCTGCAGATGACCCACAGTCACGTCCTGTTTGCCGGCCGTCAAGGCCCGGGTGGCAGCATCCGCGTAGAGCGCCATACTATAAAGCGATTGCACCACCGAATCGTGGAGTTCCCTTGCCAGACGCTGTCGCTCCTCCAGTACCGCTAGCTGTCCGGCTTGCTCATTCAGCCGGGCGTGCTCGATACTGATCGCGGCCTGATTGGCGAAAAGGCTGACGATGCGAATGTCATCCTGCACAAAGCCGCCGGGCTTGTCGATAACCTCCAGCACGCCAATGACGTCGCTGTTTGCGTACAGCGGTACAGAGAGCAATGCCGTGGGGCGTTGCCCCTGCAGGTATTCGCGAGACTCGTCGGCGGGCGCATTGGTCAGAAAGGGCTCGTTCCGGCGTACAGCGAGGCCGGCCAGGGAGCCGGCGATGGGGATCCGCTCAAAGAACGCGGGCTCCGTCCCGCTGGTGTAGGCCACGCGCAGCCAGTCTTCATCTTCGACGAGCAGGACCGCGCTCCCGGTAGCGCCGGTCAGTTGCTGTACCTCGGCGCAGACGATCTCAAGCACCTCCTCCGGATCGACCTTATGGAGCAGCGCGGCCGCCACGCGCTCCAGCCCCTCACTTTCGGCCAAGTGCTGGCGCGTCTCGGCATACAGACGCGCATTATCGACAGCCAGGGCCACCGAGTTCGCGATACCCCAGACCAACTCGATCTCGTCGGGCGTGAACTGGCGATAGTCGCTTGAGGTACTGAGCACGGCCATTCCCAACACCTTAGCGCTCACCCGGATGGGCACGGCTAGCACGGACTTGACATTCCGGTCCTCCGGCAGCTCCTCACTGATCCGGGGGTCCGCCGCCGCATCGTACCAGACGGCTGGTGACTGCTGTGCCAATGCCTCACCCATCAGGGAGTTGACCACCGGATCCGGCAGATGCTGCTCCGGCTGGCCCGTGTGGCCTTCCGCGGTCCCCGGCCCGCGGCGCACGCGCGGCACGAAGACGCCACGCTCCGGATCCAGCAGATGGATGCTGCAGTACGGCACATCCACGGCAGCGACCAGAGCGTCGGCGACCCTCTCCAGCACCTGATCCGGTTCCAGCGCGCTGGTGGCTGTCTGGGCGGCGTGCAACATCAGGGCGATGTGCTGTTGTGCCTTGGCCAGGTCGGCGTTGAAGGTCTCGGAGGTGCCCAATAGCTGCTTGTGTTCCCAGCCCAACGTTGCCAGCATCTGGGCCAGCTGGGTCTGCGCCCTCATGACCACCTCGAGCCGCTCTTCCGCAATGATGGGCACCTGTTGGAGCGCCTCCAGGTAAGCATCGACGTCAACGCCCTGCGCCTGCGCTTGCCGGCGGAAGAACGCTTCGTCGGGCGGCGCGTGCAGAAATTGGCCCATAAACAAGGTGGCGACGTGTTCGCCTTTCGCCATGACCGGCATAGCGGCGTTCATCAGGCCCTCCGGGCACCGGTGTGTCGTAGCAGTTCCCTCCTGCAGATGGCTGTAGAGATAGTCATCGCTATGCGGACAACGACCCCCTGCTTCGGGCGGCAGGCCATGAAAGCGGGTACAGAGGTCCTGCCAGCCCACGGCGCACAGCACCTTACGCTCCGTATCCAGCAGCGCGGTAGCGACACCAGCGACACTATACCACGACTGCATCATCTGCTGAAAACCTGGTAGGTCGACCAACTCGGCGAAACTATACTGCATCGGTCACTCCTTCCACTCACGCCGACCGCACGAAAAGCGATGTCTGTGGCGACGATCGGCTTGGCGCGCCCCATCGCCCTTTATTATATACCAAACGCAGTGCTCGTCTGTCAACGCTGAGTGCAGATTCCTCTCCACGTTCGGTGGAGAGCGCCTCTGTCCAGGTCAGCCAATGTGGAGCTGGAAATCCACATGGTGGTGATGCTGGACAGCGCACGAGGATGTAGACTAAATGTACTGAATGGAACGATCTGTAACCTGGATTTCGAGAGACAGATTGAACGTCGGCGCATCACACTGCCACCGTGCCGACAGTAGCCACGAGCAACTATGGAGAATTGTGGACGAAAATCGATGGACAACCGAGATTTCGTACGTCAAACACGCCAGGCCCGGGGTAAACTGATGCGGTTCGAGCAGGATATGGGTAGGGGCAACGCCAGTCGCACCGGGGCAAACCGCAACCGCATTGTCGGCGGCGTGCTGCTGCTCGGCGGCGTGCTGGCCCTGATCGCGTTCATGGTAGGAGACAGTGTGTCTCTTGGCTTCGTTGCAGTTACCGGGTTGTGGATTGGCGGTCTGGTGTTCAGCAGGGCGAAGATGAAAATGGGCGGGGCGCGCCGCTCAGTCCACACAACGGCGGACGACGTTACCGGCGCACGTGCCAACTTGACGGAACTCGAAGCACAATCGCCTCCCACAGAATAACGCACTGCACCCCGTGAAGGCATGAGGCTCGATTCATCTCCGCCACCGTATGACTGGGCATTTCGACGGGTCGTGTGGGCCACCCTCGTCCTGGTTTCTGTCGCCCTTAGCTTCTGGCTGCTCTACCGGTTCAGGCAAGCTGTCTTCATCTTGTTTATCGCGATTCTGATGGGCACGGTGATCAGACCGGTCGTGACCTGGCTGCACCGGCGTGGACTTCCCCGGATAGCGGGGGTCATTCTGGTCTATCTTCTGCTGCTTGGCCTGCTTATCGGCTTCATGCTGTTACTGTTTCCGTTGATTGTGGAGCAAGGCACAAAGATTGCGGTCGCAGTGCCGGGCTACTACCAAAGCCTGCGCGAGCGGATGATGACCTATTCCCATCCATTGATGGTGCGCTTGAGTGAGTTTCTCCCAGCCACACTCCCCGGCCTGGGGGCGATATGGCAAACGGGACCGGAGATGATCGCTTCCGCAGGGCAGGCACTGGGTTACGTGAACTCGGCTGCTAAGATCGGTTTCCTCGCCATCGTCATTCTGGTGCTGACCTTTGCCTGGACGCTCGATGGGCCACAGACCATCCACTCATTATTGACGCTGCTTCCACAAGCTCGGCGCAAGGGCACGCGGGAGCTGATCACGGCTATGGAGACCAAGGTGGGTGCCTACATCGTCGGACAAGGCATGTTGTGTCTGATCATCGGCGTCTTAGCGCTGGTTGCCTATCTGCTCATCGGCTTGCCCAATGCCCTGGTCCTGGCTCTCGTGGCGGGCCTCTCTGAGGCCGTACCTATGGTTGGACCGCTGTTGGGCGCCATTCCTGCAGCGCTGGTGGGTCTATCCGTCGCGCCGGCCAGATTGGTCTGGGTCATCGTCGCTACCGTTGTCATTCAGCAGCTGGAAGGCAGCCTGTTGGTCCCGCGCATCATGCGGAAAGCGGTCGGCGTCAACCCGTTCGTTTCCCTGCTGGCGCTCTTCGCTTTTGGCTCTTTGTTTGGTATTGTCGGCGCGCTGATGGCAATTCCCATGGCGGCCATCATTCAACTCCTCTTCAATCACTTCGTCTTTGAGCCGGGTGTGGCGGTGACAGAGGGCACAACCGGCCGTGACTATACCGCCCGGCTGCGCTATGAGGCGCAAGATCTGGCTCGAGACTTGCGGAAGCAGGCGCGGTTCAAGAAAGGCGGCTCGGATCTCAGAGTCGAGCAGACCGAGCAGATCATGGATGAGATTGAGGTCGTGGCCACCGAACTCGATGCGCTGTTGGCCCAGGCCGACGTCTCGGAAGTACGATGACGAAGCACCTGGTCCGAATCGGGACGGCGGTGATGACCACGCTGCTGGCGCTGGTGGTGCTGTGGCAGTTTCGCACGGTCGCCGTTTACCTCGCCGCTTCGTTTGCACTGGCGATAGCAGTCCGCCCGGTGGTGAAGCACTGGATCAGGCAGAGAGTAACACTGCGTCTAGCCCTGATTGTGCTCTACCTGGTCGCCCTGGGAAGCATCGGCTTCTTTCTCTTCATGGCCGGCAGGTCCGCGCTCAATGAGATACAGCAGATGACGTCCGCGGTGTCGGAGCAGGGCGAGTGGAACCTGCCTCAATGGTTGGTGGGTACCCCGTTTCAGAAGACGCTGATTGCCCGGCTGCCAAGGCCAGATGTGCTCTTCGAAGCCGTGACCGGCGAGCGGGGCCAGAATGTGCTGCCGGCCATACTCAGCTTCACGCAGGACATTGGCAGTCTCGTGAGCAGCGCAGTCATCGTGCTGCTCTTGAGTCTCTATTGGAGCAGCAATCAGGGCCATTTTGAACGGCTTTGGCTCTCGCTGCTACCACCCGAACAGCGCAGACAAGTGCGCGATGTATGGCAGACCATCGAGCTTGACCTTAGCGTATACATACGCGGTCAGATAGTCCAAAGTCTCCTCGCCGGGCTGCTCTTGGGTCTGGGATACTGGGCTATCGGCTCGCCCTATGCCCTGCTCTTGGCGCTAACCGGCGCGTTGTTATGCCTGTTCCCCGTGGTTGGAGCGCCCCTGGCGCTGCTTTCGCCACTCTTGGTAGGACTGCTCACCGGCGTGCAACTCAGTCTGTGGACGACGCTCTATACACTCGTAGTCCTAATCGCCTTGGGAGCCTGGGTCAAGCCGCGCTTCTTCAAGCGCCGGCAGGACAATACCATACTGACCACCGTCATCCTGATAGCCCTAGCCGATGTTTTTGGCCTTATCGGCATCATCATCGCCCCACCTGTATCAGCCGCGTGCCAAATCCTGTGGAGCAGGCTGGTCAGCCGTCGCGTTGTGGCAGCGTCTGCGGCCCACATATCCGACCTCAAGGAGCGTCAGGCCCAGCTATGGACCATCGCTAAAGGAATGGAAGGACCGCCTCCGCCCTTGGTGACCAGCAGCCTGGAGAGGCTCACCCAGTTGATCGAGAAAGCTGAACCCGTTCTGCAAGCCATCCCAGAAAACCATAAGGAAACACTTTGATCGTCTTTAACGCATCAGCATTTCGCGGAGACTCGTCTCCACAGAGGGCGGAGCACGCGCATGTCCAAGCCATCTCAACGCGGATTTGAATACCCACGTTACACCGATGACAGCCGCCGCGTTTTCGTCTAGGCTAGACGTTAGACACGATGCGCACACCGTCACGGACCGAGATCGCCCGTGCCGGGTAGTGACGGCGTTTGGACATCGTGACGACGACCTAAAGGAGGCAACTAAATATGTTCCCGATCGGTGATGACAACAGCGCTCGAAGAATCGTTCCGCTGGTCACGTATGCTCTGATTGCCCTGAACATCCTCATCTTCTTCTTGGAGCTTGGTGGTGGCGAGGCCTTCGTTACTAAATGGGCTTTCGTTCCGAGCCGCTTCCTGGCCGATCCCCTAGGTGATTTTCCGACGCTTTTCACCGCCATGTTTATGCATGCCGGATGGCTTCACCTGGGAAGCAACATGCTCTACTTGTGGATCTTCGGTGACAATGTAGAGGATCGGTTCGGGCACATCAAGTTCACGGTCTTCTACCTACTCTGTGGGCTTGCGGCAACCTTCGCCCAGTTGGCGTTCAGCATCGGATCAGATGTGCCGAATCTGGGGGCCTCGGGGGCGATTGCCGGCGTGCTCGGCGCCTACATCCTATTGTTCCCAAAGGGGAGGGTCAAAGTGCTGCAGGGGCAACGAGTGGTCCCTGTACCCGCTTTTATCGTCATTGGGCTGTGGTTCGTTCTCCAGCTCTTCAGCGGCTTTGGGTCGATGGCCAGCACGGCGGATACGGGTGGCGTTGCCTACATGGCGCACATAGGGGGATTTGTGGCCGGGTTCCTCTTGACCTTCCTGTTTCGCGGGAGTCGAAGGGCGCAGGCAACGGGCTGAGCCCCGGCTGTGCTGGGGAGGGTGATCAGAAGGAGATTCTATGAGCATCAATGGACAACATCACCATGCTCTACTGCAGAGCCTTGCCCACCGGGCGATGCTTGAGCGTGGATTGCTGCCTGACTTTTCGGCTGAAGCACTCGCCGAACTGGACCGGATTCAGTCACCTGCCGTAGCTAAGGACGGTGAGCCAGTACGCGATCTGAGGCATCGGCTCTGGGCGTCCATCGATAACGACGACTCCCGCGACCTCGATCAACTGACCGTAGCCGAGACGCTGCCCGGCAATAAGGTCAAGCTCCTCGTTGCGATTGCGGATGTGGACGCGCTTGTCCCAGAAGGATCCGCCATGGACGAGCACGCGCGCCACAATACGACCTCGGTGTACACGGTGGCTGAGATCTTCCCAATGGTGCCGGAACGGTTGTCCACCGATCTCACCTCGCTCAACGTCAGTGAGAATCGCCTCGCGATCGTCGTTGAAATGGTGCTGGGTGCCGACGGCGCGCTTCTGGGTTCCGACATCTATCGCGCGCTGGTCCGCAATCACGCACAACTTACCTATAACGATGTGGCCGCCTGGTTGGAGGGCGGTGACATGCCGGAAGCGGTCGCCGCCGTGAATGGGCTGGCAAAGAATCTGCGCTTGCAGGACCGCATAGTCCGCAAGATGCGGAATCTCCGGCATATCCATGGGGCCCTGAGTCTGGAGACCATCGAGGCCAAGCCGGTCTTTGACGGCGAGCAACTCCGTGACCTCAGAGCTGAAAGAGGAGACCGCGCCAAGGAACTCATCGAGGACTGCATGATCGCCGTCAACGGGGTCACCGCGCGCTATCTCGCCTGCCGGCAGCTACCCTCGATCCGCCGGGTGGTGCGCACGCCCAAACGCTGGGACCGGATTGTCGAACTGGCCAGAAGCCATGGGCACGAACTGCCTGCGGCTCCGGATGCCAAAGCGCTGAATGAGTTTCTCATCGCGGCCAAGGCCGCCGCCCCCTTACAGTTTCCCGACCTATCCCTGGCGGTGATCAAGTTGCTGGGCGCGGGCGAATACGCTGCGGAGCGCCCCGATGACACCGCCCCCGGCCACTTTGGCCTCGCCGTTAAGGACTATGCGCATTCCACCGCGCCGAATCGTCGCTATGCCGATCTGATCACCCAGCGGTTGTTGAAGGCCGCCCTCGCCGGCCGGCGCGCGCCGTACACCTTTGCCGAGCTGGAGGGCCTGGCACAACAGCTCACGACCAAGGAGGATGCGGCCAACAAAGTGGAGCGTCAGGTCGACAAGTCCGCAGCGGCCCTCCTCCTCGAGACGCGCATCGGCGAGCAGTTCGAGGCCATTGTCACCGGCGCTGCGAGCAAAGGCACCTGGGTGCGGCTTCTCACGGTGCCGGTTGAGGGGAAACTTATAAGCGGCTTCGAGGGTCTGGATGTCGGCGACCGGGCGTGCGTGGAACTGACCGGGACCAATGTTGAGCGGGGCTTCATCGACTTCAAGCGAGTGAGCTGTCCCCCGTCTTGATGCGACCCGTCAGGCGCGTCTCTCCGTTGCGGCAACGCCACGGCAACGGGACCGGGAATAGGTGTGGTGAACACAAGCGTAGCGAAAGGAGGGCGACAGACATGATCGAGCATGACGTCACGATTCGTATTGGGGGTGAGGCCGGCATGGGCCTGGAATCCAGCGGCGCGGGCTTCGCCAAGGCGCTGGTGCGGGGCGGGCTGCACGTCTTCGGCGTGCCCGACTTCTACTCGCGCATCCGGGGCGGGCACAACTTCTTCACCTTGCGCGCGGCGCGCGAGCCCCTCTATAGCATTGCTGATCCCGTGCATGTGCTGCTGGCCTTGGACATAGAGACGATCCGCCGCCACGTAGACGATGTTGTTCCCGGCGGGGCCGTCGTCTACGACAGCAAGGACGACTTGCCCGAGGCCCTCCGGCGGGAGGACGTGAGCTTCATCGCCGCGGCCCTCGGCGAGATGGCCCGGGACATCGGCGGTATGGAGCTGATGCGCAACACGCTGGCGCTGGGCATCGCCGCCGGGCTGCTGGAGTTCGACCTGAGCTACATGGAGGGCATCATCCGCGACAACTTCGCCCGCAAAGGCGAGGACATCGTGGAGAGCAACCTCGCCGTCGTCCGAGCGGGGGCTGAGCTGGCGGCGCCCTATGTGGCTGACTATCCGTTCAGGCTGCACGCCGTGCCCGACGCGCCGCAGCGCATCATGCTCAACGGAACCCAGGCCTTCTCCATGGGCGCGTTGGCCGGCGGCTGCCGCTTCGTCTCCGGCTACCCGATGACGCCCGGCTCACCCGTGCTTATCTGGTTTGCGCAGAACGGCGCGAAGTACGGCGCGGTCGCCAAGCACGTCGAGGATGAGATCTCCGCCATCACGATGGCGATTGGCGCGGCGGTCATGGGCGCGCGCGCGCTCGTCCCCACCTCCGGCGGCGGATATGCCCTGATGGTGGAAGGGACCGGTTTTGCGGGCATCAGCGAGACGCCCGTGGTCATCTATAACGCCCAGCGCCCCGGTCCGGCGACCGGGTTGCCCACCCGCACCGCGCAGGCCGATCTGCTCTTTATGATGCACGCCGCGCAGGACGAGTTCCCGCGCATGGTGCTGGCGCCCGGCACGCTGGAGGAGGCCTTCCACCTGGGCTGGCACGCCTTCAACGTAGCCGAGCGCTACCAGACGCCGGTCATGGTGCTGAGCGACCAATTCCTGGCGGACGCCTTCCGCTCAGTGGAGGCCGACGCGCTCGACTTCGACGCCGTGGCGCTCGATCGCGGCGCGCTGCTCACCGACGCCGACCTCGACGCCCTTACCGAGCGCTACAAGCGCTACAAGGTCACCGAGAGCGGCATCTCGCCGCGCGCGCTGCCCGGCCATCCCAACGCCATCTGGGTGACGGAGAGCAATGAGCACGACGAGTATCCCCGCATTAGGGAGAGCGCCCAGAACCGCATCGACCAGCAGAGCAAGCGGATGCGTAAGGGC
>CAZPJP010000065.1:0-7175 GCA_964586915.1 uncultured Anaerolineales bacterium | reverse complement strand
GTGGAGGGCAACTATACCGGGCAGTTGGAGACGCTCATCCGCGCCCGGACGGGGCTGTCGATGGATGAGCACGTTCGCCGCTTCGATGGGCGGCCTTTCCGCCCCGAATTCATCCTAGCCGGTTTGGAGGAGGCATAATATGGTCACGCGCGACGACTACAAGACAGACGAGCGGCCCACCTGGTGCTCAGGCTGCGGGGACTATGGGATCCTCAACGCTCTGACCTACGCCCTGGTGGAGCACGAGATCGCCCCTCACGAGGTGATGATCGTGACGGGCATCGGTTGCGGCAGCAAGATACACCAGTATATGCGGGTCAACGGGATGCACACGCTGCACGGGCGGCCCTGGCCCGTCGCGCAGGGCGCCAAGTTGGCCAACCACGATATGCGCGTTGTGATCGTTCACGGCGATGGCGACGGCTACGGCGAGGGCCTGGGCCATTTCGTCCACGCCGTCCGCCGCAATCCCGGCGTCACCGAGCTGGTGCAGAACAACCTGATCTACGGGCTGACCAAGGGCCAGTACTCGCCCACCAGTGAAAAAGGCTGGAAGACCTCCACCTCGCCCGAGGGGTCCATCGAAGCTCCGGCGCAGCCGCTCGCCCTGGCGCTCACCCACGGCGCGACCTTCGTGGGGCGGGGGTTCCCCGGCGATTTGGCGCATCTCCGGTGGCTGATCGGTGAGGCGCTGGCGCATCCCGGCTACGCGTTGGTGGACATCCTGCAGCCCTGCGTCACCTTCAATAAGCCGCGCGCCTACGACTTCTACCGCGAGCGGGTCTACAAGCTGCAGGACGAAGCGGGGTACGATACCGGCAATCGCACCGCCGCCTGGGAGCGGGCGCAGGAATGGGGGGACCGCATCCCCATCGGTATTTTCTACCGCGCCACCCCCGGCCCCACCTTCGAGGCACAGGAGCCGGTCTTGGCGGAGGGCCCCCCTCTGGTGAAGCGCCCGCTGGAGAAGCTCACGCCGGACCAGATCGAAGGCCTGCTTTCCGGGCTGCGCTGACGCGCGGGGCGCGCCCGAATCGGTGACTCACCTGACGGACGGGAGACGATCCCGTCAGGCATCAATACCGGACGACTGAGGTGCGAATTGCTACGCGTCGAGGATAGGCAGAGGATCCTACACGAGATCGATCAAGCGATCGCAGCCGCACAATCACCCGAGGAGGTTGCGACAGAGACGCTAAAACGGATGCACCATCTGCTGCCTACCCAGCGAACATCGGCGCCGACAGACGATCCTGACGGGCCGTCGCGGCCGTCGGGTGTTCAGGCGCAGGAACCGACGACCGTTACCCATAACGTCGAGAATGTGGCGCCGGGCGCCGTCACCGAGGAGCACACTGACGCGGTCTCTCTGGTGGCGAGGTCGCTGGCCACAGCGCTCCAGGCTGCGCAGCTCTATGCCGCGGCGCAACAAGAGCTGGCGGAGCGGGAGGCCGTAGAGCGGTCGCTTCGCGAGAGCGAGCTGCAGCTCCAGAAGAAGGCCGAGGACCTGGTGCGGTGCAATCGGGAATTGGACGCCTTCGCCCAGACGGTAGCTCACGATCTCAAGGCGCCGCTTACGCTGCTGATGGCGTACACAGACCTAATCGAGGAAGATGAGTTAGAGTTAGGCGATGACCCGGAGAAGTTGAGTCTGTACCTCGAGGAGATGAGCAGGAGTGCCCACAAGATGCACCGCATCGTGGATGAGCTTCTGTTGTTGGCGAGCGTGCGCCACCCTGGCGACATCCCGTGTGGCCCGGTTCATATGGCCCCCATCATCTCTGACGTGCTCTGGCGTTTCTCGAGCTTGATCCGACGCCGTCAGGCGACGATCACACTGCCCGAGGTCTGGCCGATCGCTGTCGGCTACGAGCCGTGGATTGAGGAAGTCTGGGCAAACTATCTCAGCAATGCGCTTAAGTACGGCGGCGACCCGCCGCAGATTGCGCTGGGAGCGTCAGTTGTAGAGGGGAACTCCAGGAATGGTGGTCCACCCCTGATCCGGTTCTGGGTTCGCGACAGCGGGAAAGGGCTTTCGAGGGTGGAACAGGAACGGATCTTCAGGCCTTTCGAAGAACTGGATCAGGTGCGCGCCGAAGGTCACGGTCTGGGGCTCTCGATCGTCCGGCGGATCGTGGCGCGGCTGGGTGGCGAAGCCGGCGTCGAGAGCGCCGGCAAGCCGGGGGAGGGGAGCCTCTTCTATTTCACTCTATCGGGTCAGTCCTGATTTGCGTGCCGCCGAAGCAGGCTCGAGGATGAGCCTGGCCCCGGCTCCACACTAAGTGGAGCTGGGGCCTTCCCAGTCATCTGAACGTGGACCTGAAACTCCACGGCGCACCGATGTGGGCCATCCCATAGTGAGGTATGCTTAGAGTGTAAAAGGGAAGGTGCCCGGTCATCGGGCAGGAAAGGGGCGCATGGGTCTCCAGTTCACTCGCAAAGTGGGATCGTTAGCGTGGTGGCGTGGGGCGATTGCCGTGCTGTTTGGCCTGACGGCTCTTTGGTCAGGCCTGACGGTTCTTTGGTCAGGCCTGACCGCTCTTTGGTCAGGCACCTTCCTGACAATGCTTGTGCTGGGTCTTGGTGTCTACGTTCTGGTAGATGGTCTCTCAGCCCTGATTGCGAGCCGGCCTGCCCGCTACCGGCGTGGTCCTGGTTGGCCGTTGGCACTCAGGGGAGCGGCGCGTATCCCCATCGGGGTGCTTGTCTGCGTCCGGCCGAGCGCCGCAGGGCCGGCGCTGCTCTCCGCCGTTGTTGCCTGGGCGATGCTGACCGGGGCGCTAGATGTCGTAGCGATGCTTGATCTGCGTCATACGCACGAGCGTCAACGGCGCTGGGATGGCGCGGCCAGGCGCCAGCGGCAGGTGTCCTGGTATGGTGCGCTCGAGCGCGAGATCCTCTACGCCCGCGCTGAGCAAACGTCGTGGAATAACCAGAGCGACCGCAAACCGAGCGGCGTCCCCGCTGAGAGGCCAGAGGATAGACGACTGCTCGTGGGTCCGGCGCGCCACGCTGCTCAGAGCCCCGGACGTCAGTAGTGGGAGCAGCTTCGAAGAAGCCAGCTTCAGAGAAGCATTGTGTGTTGAAGGATCGCCAAGGAGACTTTTTAGGAGATACAAGGAGATATAAATGGTTAACCTACTGATCTATCTCGTCGTTGCTGCGATCATCGGTTGGGTAGCAACCGAGCTCATGCATGATCGCTCGAACCTGCTGCTCAACATCGTCTTGGCTGTCGTGGGTGCATTCCTGGCAGGTTACTTTCTCAGCCCTATCCTCAACGTCGGCACCATCAACGATGCGATCACCATCCCAACGATGCTCGTCACGTTGTTGGGTGCGGTCATCGTGCTGGCGATCGTTCAGCTCCTCCGCGGGCGCGGGCGACGGTAATTCGTGTACCCAGCGGGAACCGCTCTAGAGAGTTCGAGGAGGTAGCATGTCGACAAACCGACCTATCCGCAACGAAACCCCTGTGGATCGACGTGAGGAAACTGTGGTCACGCAACAGCCTGGCTACGCGGCTACCGAGCAAGTGACACACGACCTTGCCGCTGAGCGACAGCAACGCCTGTCCCAGATCGTCCGGATCGTGTGGAGCATTCTGGGTTTCCTGGAGATCCTACTGGGCCTGCGTTTCCTGCTGAAACTGATAGGAGCCAATCCAGACAGCGGCTTTGCCGCTCTCATCTATGGCATAACGGGACCCTTCGTTGCACCCTTCGCGTTGTTGGTGGGAACGCCTTCAACGGGTGGAATCAGCCTCGAACTCACAACGCTGATTGCGATGGGCATCTATGCTCTGATCGCTTGGGGGATCGTGCGCGTGATCCAGATCGTTACGGACCGCCCCAGCGCACGTACCACTACGCGCTCGACGCGGGAACAGACCGGCGAGGGTGTCGAACGCACGACCCACACCACGCGCAACGGTTAAGCGCAACGCGTGTGCTAACACGCGTGAGCCGTTGCTTGCAGACGGCTCAACGCCAGTATACATCGTTAACAATGGGAGGGGATGGAATGAGTAAACTCACTCGTGAGCACGACGACCGTATCGATCAGATAGGCAGCTTTGTGGCGGGGCTCCTGATAGGGGGACTATTGGGCGCGGGGATGATGCTGTTGTTTGCACCGCAATCCGGGAAAAAGACTCGCGCCGGCATCGAGAAGAAGGGCAAGAAGCTGCGCAAGCAGTTCGTCAAGACCGTGGACGATACGACGGCGCACGTCCGCGCGGAAACTCAGCAGATCGCGGATGACGTGGTTGAGCAGGCGGAGGGCCTGCAGGAACGCGGGCAGGAGGTGATTGATAAGCAGAGGGACGATCTGGGAGACAGCCTCGAGGATCTCGGGGAAGCCGTTCATACCTGATCGCCGGTTGTGTAGAACCATCGGGGTCTGGTCAGTAACCCACTCGCCGATCAAGCGGGTGGCTCACAGTTAACCATATAGAAGGGAGTTTACCATGCTTTGGACTATCATCGTGATTCTGGTCGTACTTTGGCTGCTCGGCTTCTTGGGTCGAAACATCAGCCCAAACTTCCCGCAAACCGGTAGTTGGATCCATCTGTTGGTCGTTATCGCCGTCGTCCTCATCATCCTGAACCTGCTTGGGGTGGTGTAACCGGCTCGTGCTGCCGGAACGTTTCCCGATGGACAAGCGACGTACTGCAACGGTGCTGCTCCTGATGACTGTGGCACTCCTGGCGTGTGTGACCACCACGCCAGGAGTGCCCGGGTCGCTTGCCTACCCGACGCTCACACCTTCACCCCCGCCCGGCAATGGCCGGGAAGCAGCGTATGCTGCAGCGCAGGCCACGCTGACAGTCGGCCAGAGCGAGATGGCGGCGCTCGCACATCAGGCCACGGTGGTCAGCCTGAGCATGGACCAGGCCGCGGATGCTGCGGAGCAGGCTACCAGGGACGATGACCAGCGCCGGCTCCTGGAGCTGTCGATCCGGGCTACCGAGGTCAGCCTCAACATGGCCCAGGCGGCGGCCACCCAGCACGCCATCGCAGAGCAGAATCAGATGACGCAAGACGCCACGGCCACCGTACAGGCCCAAGCTGCTGAAGCCACGGCCACCGCTCAAAGCCAGGCGGCTACGGCCACGGCTCGGAGCCAAGAGGCCACAGCCACGTACTCCGCCTACTTCCTAGAGGTCACACAGACCGCACAAGCCCAGGCGGTTCTGGATGTGCACGCCTCAGGGACGGCCCAGGCGCACGCCACGCTGACCGCGTATCCGCTGACGGCTACACCGGAGGCTGCGATGCAGGCTTACATCGTACGAAGCCGGGATCAACGTGAACGGCGCGCCCTATGGGATGAGTTTGTGGTCACTCCCGTGACCGCCGCCCTGGTTGTCACGGTCAGCATCCTGCTGATCGCGGGCGGGGTGATCACCTTCCGGCGGCTCCTGCCGATAGTGGAGTATCGCCTGCGCAATCCACATGGGGACCGCGATCGCGATAGGCTTCCCCGGTCTCTGACCGGGGTCACCGTTGTGGATCTCGACCCCCGTGACTACCGGCTGGAGCAGCCTGACCTCTACCCTCGCCATCACCCTCAGCTCGTGAGCGATGAGATGCCACCGGTGGAGATTGTCGACCCGGATGAGCCCTCCGTCATCAACTGGATTGCGGAAGCCGAGCGCAAATTGCGCACCGATAGGAGCATCCAGAGATGAGCGCCGACCGCTACCTAACTGCGGCCCGGTACGTGGCCCGGGCCATCCCGGGTATCCTGGCTCAGCGTGGGCTGAGCCCGTTCATCAGTCGCTTTGTCCTGACCGAGACAGAACAAGGCCATGCCTGGCTCTTTGTTGTCCTGGAGATCGGCCCGGAGCAACCCACGCAGGACTACGCTGCGCCGGAGGTGTTGGACTACCTCTCTGCGGCGCTCAACGGCCTTCCGGTCGTGGTCAGCGAGTCCTTCGGTCTGCGCTACGCCGTGCTCCTAAGCCCTCCCGGTGAGTAACCTAAGCCTTATTAGATTATCAGAGATAGGAGATGGAGAGTATGAGACTCAACGCACCCAAAGTAGTTACCTTCTGGATCGCCGTGGCCCTCGCAGCACTGGGGCTCCTTGCTTCGCTCGGGGTCATCTCCGAGCTTGCCAGCTACGCCGTGTGGCTGGTCGTGGCCGGATTCGTGCTCCTGGCCCTCGGAACAATGATGAGGAATCTGTAGGGCTGCCGGGTCGGTAAGCCCTACAACACGACGCTGTAACGCGGGGCGGCGCGCGCCGCCCCGCGTTTGCTCCTTCGGACGGTGTGCGCTAGACTAGGCACACCGTTTCTTGTGCGTCGCGCGTCGTCAGAAGGAGCCGCCTATGCCCACGCTGCCCGTCGAAGACCGTCCCCTAACGCCCCAGGAGGTCGCCGACCTCGCCTCGGCCGACGCCCTCTCCCGTTTCTTCACATACCTCGGCTATCCGGCGGCGACCCGCCAGCCGATGACCGCCGCGGCCCTCGCCCTCAACCGGAGCCTCACCGACGCCACGCGTCACGTCGAGCGCCTCACCAGCGTCGACGGCGCGCTCGAGGTCTATCTCTTCGTCCTCACCTCCGTCACCGTCGCCTACACCCGCGCCCTGACGAGGACCTTCCGCGACCGTGCGGGCAACTTCCTCCTGGTGCTCACCGACGATTACCGCCGCCTCGACTTCGTCCTGCTGGAGCGCGAGCTACCCGGCGCCGCCACCCGCCGGACCACCCTCGTGCGTCCCCGCGTCCTCACCGTCGACCGGCGCGACCCCGGCCGCGTCGGCCTCCGCGTCCTCCGCCGCTTCACCTTCACCGAGGTCGACGAGGACGGCGATCCGGATCCCTACGCCCAATACGACAAGCTCAAGAGCGCCTTCACCATCGCCGAGTGGTCCGAGCCCCTCTTCAACAACCGCGCCCTCTTCTCCGACTACTACCTCAACGAGCGCCTGCCCGAGCTCGAAGTCTGGGACGCGCCCGACCGCAACCGGGCCTTCCGCGACATCCGCAAGGCCTTCGCCCAGGCCCGCCCCCGCCTCCGCCGGGACCCCACCCCCGCCCCCCACGCCCTCATCCGACCCGTCCTCCAGATCCTCGGCTTCCACCTCCAGCCCGGCCCCGGCGGCGCCCAAGCCGACCTGCTTCTTTATTCTTCTCCCCCTCCAGGGCAGCCCGGCAGCTCTC
>CAZPJP010000064.1:15252-21095 GCA_964586915.1 uncultured Anaerolineales bacterium | reverse complement strand
CTCCCGGAGCCGGAGGCGTACTATCGTGATACGTTCTCCGTAATGGGGGCTGCCGGCATCCATACCCTGTGGTCCCTCGACAGCTCTCTGAACATCACCGACGATCCGCTATGGCAGGTCCTGGAAGAAGCCCCCGGCAGGCAAGCCCTTCGCGGTGTCGTAGTCGGCTACGGTCCCAGCGTCGACAAAGCGTTTCGCCGGGACACCGGTACGCCTGTCCTGATCACGCAGAACGGCTATTCGGAGGACGCTGCCCGTATCAAGGAACGCATCGAGACGATCATGGCACTCGATCCATCGGAGCGTGCTCCGGTGAACTTCCTGATGGCGACCAACTGGAGCACGTCGGCGAAGGACCAGTAAGCCCATCCCAATTCCTGTGTATGTTGCGATCGAGGCGACAGTGATTCGTCGACCAAGCTCGTGATGGGTCCCGAGTCAATCACATACGATTTCACACTGACTGTGGGTATAGGTGATGAAGCCGGCCCTCTCGTCGGCGGTATCAGGGGATCGATGGTATGTTGCGGAGCGAAAGACCTGGCTGAAACCATCGCAAAACGGTAACTGGGGAAGGCGGGTACTGCGTGGTAAACTTGTTTCGGAGGCTGCTATGAAACGACGATTGGCGATGTCAGATGCCGCGATAGCGGCGCCCGCCGATGTGAGTTGGGCTGTCACGGTTACCGAACCCCTCACAAATTGCCCGACCGTCCAGGCAGGCTGGGAGAGGATCGCGACACAGACGAAATGGGATGAGTGGAGGTCAGAGAGCAGGATGAGGGGCAAGGACGTCGCCACCTCACTCGTCCCCCCGGCCACAGAACCTCTCAAAACGGGCGACGCATACGTCGTGAAGGTCGGAAGGGCCATGAAGATCCACTGCCGTGTTCTCGAGTCTTCGTCTCCAGACGCCGCTGCGGCCGAAGACGACGAGATGGTCTTTGACGCGATGGGGGTGGCCTTGGGCGGGATACTCAAGGCCCGGTTCCGGTTTACCATCTTCAGGGGGGAAGATGGTACGGTCATAGCCCGCGCGCAGGAGAAGATCACGTCGTTGCCTTTCCTCACGCCACGCAAGGAAACCCTTGAGAATGAGCACAGGCACACCTTCAAGGACTTGAACAAGAGCTTCCTGCCTGTTGGTCAAGCAATGCCTGCCTATCGGCCACCAATTCGTTGACTTTTATGGGTGGCTTTCTGGTGGACAAACTCGTGATCATCTCTATAGGCTAGCAGTTCCGATATTTCAACTGCATCAAGCAGGGGGTGATTTGGCTCAGATTCCCGAACCAATCATTGCGTGGCTTCTCGATTCCGATCCTTCCCTGGCATGGCAGGTGGAGCGGGATCTGCTTCATGCACCGGATGAGGTCTGGCGGGCGACCCAATCCCGCGTGAGCACCGAAGGGTTCGGTGCTCGCCTTCTTGCTCTTCAAGACCCCGATGGTCAATGGGACGGGGGCGCGTACTTCCCGGGGAATTTCGATTTCGACGGACCAGAAGCCCAGGACGGCACCGGTCAGCCCTGGACAGCCACCACCTGGTCACTGAACGCGCTTCGGGAATGGGGGGTGGAGGGGGCAGTGCTTGCCGGCACTGCTGAGTTGCTGGCGTCGAATAGCCGTTGGGAATACGACGATCTTCCGTACTGGGGCGGAGAAGTGGACTGCTGCATCAACGGCTACACCCTTGCGAACGGCGCCTGGCTCGGCGCCGATGTCTCGGAGCTGGTGACCTGGTTCGCCGCGCACCGCATGGATGATGGCGGTTGGAACTGTGAATGGGTCAACGGCTCAACCCGCTCTTCGTTCCATTCGACACTCAACAGCCTCAAAGGACTGTTGAGCTATCAAACGTTTTCCGGAGATTCCACGCGGGACGTGCGGCGGGGAGGGGAGGGATACCTTCTCGAGCGAGGCTTGTTCCGCCGAAGATCCACCGGCGAAGCGGTGGGTCCATGGGTCTTCCGCTTCGCCTATCCGTTCCGGTGGCAGTACAGCATCCTCAACGCCGCGGACTATTTCAGGATGGCCTCCCTGATAGACGGAACGCCGCCGGATCCGCGGATGGCGGACGCCATCGGAGAGGTCCAGTCCCAGCGGCAGGCGGATGGAACCTGGATCCAGGCCCGCCGCTATCCCGGCCGGGTATGGTTCGACGTGGACGCTCCGGCGGGTGAGTCTTCAAAATGGCTCACGTTGATCGGATGGCGCGTCCTAGACTGGTGGGATGCCACAGGAGAATAGAATCTCCTATCTAGTTCCGGAGCTTGATCTGATGTTTCAGGAGATTGTGATATCAACGATGTCCGGATATTGTGCATTTCTGTTGACAAATTCCAAGAAGGTCCGTATACTTATGAGTAGGGAAATGGGTGTACATCCCATTTGTACCCAAAATCAGCACTTTATGGAACTTTGACTTGTTCTTGTAGGACCCGATTCAATGCAAGTAGAGCCATGCTTGGTTGAGAGAGCGCTACATAGAACGAGGTCCCACCGCGTCTTAGCTACATCTGGTGGTGTGTCTCTCCCATAGGTCATCATTGGGAAACTGTGCAGAGATCTGGAGAACCTGACGACTCCTGTTTCTTCCATCTTCTCTCCGGGACATTGGCGGCTTTGTAGGCGGCGAGAGTGTTGGGCGTCGTGGTGTATATAGATTGCGGTTTTCCGCATTGAGGAGGTCTCAAACATGCTGAACTTCAGGAATCTCTCTGTCAAATCAGCAAGTCGGTATCTCAGACTTATGGGGTTAGTTTTACTGGGCGTCGCCCTGCTGCTGATCATCAACCGACCTCTCGGAAGCACCGAAGCGGCATCACCACAAGTGGGCATCGGCACGACTCAACAGAATGCTTTTGAGTTCATCGGCCGAATTGATCAGAACGATCTGGATTTCTCCGGCTTCGGCTATCTGACCTATATCAAGGGTTTCGACAACGCCGATATCTATGCAGACAGCTTTAATCCGTCGGAAGATACGGCTCGTTTTACCTATGTAGCTACCACTACCTTAACCTCCCGCGCTATTCTCTCCGACGTTTTTGTCATCAATGCGGAGGGAAGTATGACCATCTACTTCACCGAAACACCCTATGACCGCAGTTTTGATAGTGCGGCCTCTTTTGCCAGCGGAACTCCGATTGCGACAGCCTCGGTGCGCTACCACGATATTCTACTGGTACAGTCCCCCAATAAGGGGCTCGCTTCAGGGACAAGTGAGTTGACCCAACTCAGCGCCTCCACCTTCAGGTTGAACGGACAGGACTACCAGTTCGGAAAGCCTAATCAATTCTATCGACTGACAACGATTGGCAATGCTACACGGACCAATGTTGACCCCCCTGTTTCGTTTGTCTTACTAGCCGGGAACGCGACAACCACCGGTCACCTGGTGTTTATACCGATCGCGACAAAGTAGCAGCAGCGACTGAAACAATCGCCCAAACCTTCATTAAGATTGAGCGGTAGCGAGGCGAAGCGTCTCGCCCCAGAGATCGGTCAACTCCGCTCACGGCGACGATGAAGTTGCGTGTGGTGTTTGTATGATGGGTCCCAAGAAAGTTTTGGTGTCCTCGGAGCAGGCAGTCGCCGATGCGATTGCCACACGTTTCATCGCGCTGGCTGAGCCGATTCGCTTTAGTGTTGCGCAATCACCCGGCGATCTTGAGGCCGGCTATCGGCTGAGATACGAAGTGGTCATTGCGCAGGGTTGGGCCAGACCGAAGCAGTTCCATCACGGTCTGGAGCAGGATCACTATGATGCTGATGCCGTTCATGCACTCAGCCGGGACGGCAGAAAAGTGATAGCCACCACGCGCCTGGTTTTCCCCACCGCCGACCGACTGTTACCAACAGAAGCTGAGTTTGATCTGCACGTCGAGCCCAGAGGTTCCCCCGGTTTGGTAGGCACACCAAGAAGTGCGGAATATCCGATTATAGGTCTGCTCAAAGGCCACTGGACTCTGATGGTCCGGCGATGAAAGCAGAAGTTAGCAATTGTGCAGGGACTCGATGTAACGGAACAGGTCGCGACAGGCCATAGCCCGCGTGTGATGGGTGACGTGGTGCACGCTTTCATCTCGGAGCGATCCGAGATAAAATTCCATCGGCAAGTTATCGTGCCGACTGCCAAAGCCGTTCATAATGTGTTATGTGTACAGACTTTGAGACAACTCAGACTCTAATTGAAGGTGCAACATATCTGTGTCAGCGCTGGGAACCGCGCGCGGTTCCCAGCGCGTCGGGGGTCTCAGGATAATCCGTGACCGGGGGATTGATTCACACCTCCTGTAGCGGTGTCGAGGTCACCGATTTTCCCTTCACAAACCGCTCTGGATGCGCCGCGTAGGCGTTGTCCAACACGGGTGTGCCGGCGGTGACCTACGCCCATTGGTTCTCCTATACGACCGTGGACTTCCTCAGTGAGGGTCGGAAAATGGCGCGCTCGATCCGTATGACGCGCGGTTCTGCCAGCCAACACCGGTGTTTCGTGATGGATAGCCGCGGTGACGACGCCAAGCCGTTGCGCCACGCGATGCGCATCGACGTATCGGTCGCGCGTGAGCACGTCAAGGCGCGCCTCGCCGCGGCGGTCGCTGCGGGCGGACGCATCGTCGACGACTCCCATGCGCCGTCGCACTGGACGCTCTCCGACCGTGCGGGCAACCGCGTCTGTATCTGCGCGTGGTCAGATGGGTCCACCCAGAGCGTGTTGGGCGGCTCTGGGTAGCCCATAGCTCGGGCCTTTGTCGCGCTTGACCCAGACTAGAGCCGGTACGTCAGTCGGCTACTGCCCTGATCGCCGCGCAGCGGGTGACGCTTGGCCCCGGCGCAGTACCTGTCGCGCGGGTTACGTTCGGTTCGTTAGGCGCATACTACGTGGCTTCGTGAGAAGCGTGTGAGGGTGGTAGGGTTATTCCAACACGAGCAGGTCTAGGAGGTTATGGTGAAACGACTGTCTCAGACGCCACAGGCTACGGTAGCAGCGCCGGCCGATGTGGATTGGACCGTCACGGTTATCGAGCCCCTTCCCAATTGTCCAAGCGTCGAGGCGGGATGGGAAAGGATTGCGACTCAGACGGGATGGGGAGAGTGGAGGTCAGAGAGCAAAATGAGGGGCAAGGAGGTCGCTACCACGATCGTTCCCCCAGCCACAGAACCACTCAAGACGGGCGACGCGTACATCGTGAAGGTCGGAAAGTTTATGGAAATTCGCTGTCATGTTCTCGAGTCGTCATTTCCGGGCACTGATTCCAGCGAAGACGGCGAGATGGTCTTCGACGCAATGGGGGTGGCCTTGGGCGGGATCGTCAAGGCCCGCTTCCGGTTCACCGTCTTCAGGGGTGAAGAGGGTGTGGTCATGGCCCGCGCACAGGAGAAGATGATATCGTTACCGTTGCTCGCCCCGTCCAGGGGGACCCTTGAGAGCGAACACAGGCACACGTTCAAAGATCTCAACAATAGCTTTCGCTCCCCATCGCGTTAACCGGTCAGGAATCACGTTAGGCGCACAAGTTATAGCAGGGCGAAAGAGTGATGACGAATCATATCCGGGCAATCGCTGAAGTTTCTATTCCGGAAGGCAGGATTGACGAATTCAAGGGACTGGTCGCCGAAATCATTGATAAGCACTATCCTTGCACTTTCACAGGTTCAATAGCCAATCGGGCGCAGATCTGATCAACAGAGCATCCCGCTTGAAGAGCGTCCACGAGCCACTGCAGTAGGTTGCGCTGGTGTTCCTGTTGAAGCTGCCGTCGAACGTCTCCACAGGTAAGCATTGCCTCCTGTGCCGCGACGCTTTTTTTCTTCAGGAAGAGCGAACAAGAACGCCGT
>CAZPJP010000064.1:0-15242 GCA_964586915.1 uncultured Anaerolineales bacterium | reverse complement strand
AGGTAAGCGTTGCCTCCTGTGCCGCGGCGCGTTTCTCTTCAGGAGAAGCGAACAAGAACGCCGTGAGCGCCCAGAAGCGGAGAATGGCCTGGCGCGTCATCACCTGGTAGTGAGCGCTGCCCGAGAGATCCTTCGCGTACTCGAAGTAAGTCTCCACTTCCCAGCGTACGACCAGGACATCCACCAGGGCTTGCGCTGCCAGGTCCATCCCGGTCGAGCCTCAATACCGCATCGATTTGAGCGGCGCCTCACGATCTTGACAGGTCATGAGCACCAAGGTGGGACCCAGCTTGCGTACCCAAGTCGGGACAAGATGGGCGTAGATCTTCTGCCCGCCGTTGGCGGAGGGCCAGATGACTTTGACCCAGTCGTTGCACGTGAGGGTAGCTGCATGGGCCGACAGCTTGAGCCATTGACGGCTGCCGTCTTCCTGGACCAAACGCATCACGCGATTTTTCTCGAGACCGCCGCTAAAGCCTCAAAACCGGGACAATCCCGAGATGCTCACCGAACCGCGACCCGCCTTAGCGATCGTACCACTGTGACTGTTCATTATGCAGACGCGCGTACTCACCATCGGCGGCCATAAGCTCCGCGTGGCTGCCATCCTCGACGATCTGCCCGCCGGCGAAGACGACGATCCGGTCGCAGAGGGCGGCGATACTGATGCGGTGGGTGACCATGATGACGGTGCGGTCCCGCGCCATCTCGATGTAACGTCGGAAGATATCGGCCTCCGCCAGCGGGTCGAGGTTGGAGGTCGGTTCGTCGAGGATGATGAAGTCCCGGTCGCGGTAATAAGCTCGCGCGATCGCCAACTTCTGCCATTGCCCGCCCGAGAGATCCGTACCCCCGATATCCTTCCCCAACAGCGTATCTGGCTTCACATTCGCCAAACCCGCCGCCGCCAGCGAGGTTGTGATGGCTCCGTTGTCGCGAGGGCCACCATTACCGCCCGCGCGCCCACGCGTCGGGTCCCCCATCCACACGTTATCAGCCAATGTGAAGGTCTGGTACCGTGCCGGATTCTGGAAGACCGCCGACATCGCGCCGTAGTGATCCGCAGGTTTGACCGTTTCAATGGGCATGCCGTTGATCCGGAGATCGCCCTCCGATGGGGCCAACATACCGCTGATCAGCTTCACGAAGGTGGTCTTGCCCGCGCCGTTCTCACCGACGAAGGCGACCTTCTCGCCGCTGTCGATCGTGAGGTCGATGCCGTCCAGGACGTAGCGGTCGGTGAGCGGGTAGCGGTAGCGGAGATCCTGCGCCTTGACCTCCGCGATTTCCGGCACCGCAGCGCCCTCGGTCGGTTGCTCCGGTAGATCCATCAGATCGAAGAAGGCCGTTGCCTCGTTCTTCTTAGCGATGAAGGTGGCGACGGCGCGGAAGAGCCTTGACGTATCGGCAATTAGCGTGCCAGTGAGGCTCATGACGGCGCCCAGTGCACCGATGGAGATCCGACCGTCGGCCATTAAGAGGATGGCAAAGACGTTGGCCCCCACCGACACCAGCATCGATATGGCGGTGGAGAGCGTGTTCAGCAGCGCGCTGCGGACCTGCGTCCGCTTCTCCTCAGCGGTATACCGGTCGGAGAGCGTGCGCCACTTGTTGTAGAAGAAGCTGTACAACCCGAGCGCCTTGATCTCCTTTGCCGTTTGGCCGAGCATCAGATTCTCGTAATAGCTGGCCCGCCGCATCAGCTCCGAGTTTTCCTTGATGAGCTTGAACGAGAGCTTGTTGCCGACGTACGTGGTATAGAGGGTGGGGATCGGCACGATGAGGACAATCAGCGCCAGCGACGGATGGAAGAACCATAGAGAGAGCGCGATGGTGACGACGCTGATAGCCTTGGCGAAGATCATATACCCGTTGATCATAATCTCGCGGTTCATGCCGTCCCAACCGTTCTGGGTGTAGTCGAAGACCCGCTTGATCGTGTCGTTGATCTTGGGCACCTCCATACACTCGGGCGAGAGGCGGGCGATCTTGGCGTAGATCCGGGTGTTGAGCCGCTCCTGCAGGCGATTCATCTGCACCTTGTCGAGCCGTTCAATGTCCTCCGACTCGTGCGTGTAGCGATAAATCAGGTCCGAGAGAAAGCCGATGAGAAAGTAGGCCACCACGAGCAGCACCATCGGCAGCACCTTCCCCCCGGGTAGCGCCCCCGCGCTCTGGGGGTAGGAAGCCGCCAGATCGATATAACGCCCCCAAAGGTAAGCGAGGGCCGGTCGCAACAGACTTAGAAACACCAACAAGGAGATAAAAATAGCGCACATCACCTTGGCGGAGCTGACGACGTAGATGAACATGCGCACCAGGTTGCGCAGCGTGCTCTCGTCCTCCTGCTGCAACTCCGCTTCTAGGGCGACGGTTTTATCCTGCTTATGCATAAGCCACCTCCGGCGCTTCCATAGACGACTGCCGGTACCAATGCCGCTGGGCCTCGAACATCTCGGCATAGAGCCCGCTGGACGCCATCAACTGCTCGTGGGTGCCCTCCTGGGTGACGACGCCATCCTGAATGACGAGGATGCGGTCGGTGATCATCGTCGAGGCCAGGCGATGGGTGATGAAGATGGCGGTCTTGCCGTTCGCCATCTCGGCGAACTCGCGGTAGAGTTGGCTCTCGGCGATGGGGTCGAGTTGGCTGGTGGGCTCGTCGAGCAGCAGCACCGGCTTATCGCCCATAAAGGCCCGGGCGATGGCGATCCGTTGCCATTGTCCGCCGGAGACGTCCACCCCGCCCTCAAACTCCCGCCCGAGTACCGTATCGTAGCCGTGGAGGAGGTCACCGATGAACTGGTCCACCTTGCCCTTGTGCGCCGCGTAAGCGAGGCGGTCCTCATCGTTCAACTGGTCGATGAAGCCTACGCCGATGTTCTCGCGCAGCGTGATCGCGTACCGGTTGAAGTCCTGGAAGACTGGGCCGAAGATGGCAATGAGCGCTGCGCGCGAATAGCTGCTGAGGGGACGTCCGCCCACCAGGATCTCGCCCCGATCCGGCTCAAAGAGCCGCAACAGCAGCTTGATCATCGTGGTCTTGCCCTCGCCGTTTTCTCCGACGATGGAGAGCTTCTCACCGTCAGCGATGTGGAAGCTCAGACCCCGGAGGATGTCCCGGTCGGTGCCCGGATAGCGAAACCAGACATCGCGGAACTCGATATCAAAGTGCTTGGGCAGCGCCTTAGCACCGGCGTCGGCCCCGTCGCTGCCCTCCTCTTCCTCCGAAAGGTCGAGATACCGGCCGTAATAGTCGAAGAAGTTGATGTGGTACCCACTCCAGCGCAAGACTCCGATACCCCTCTTGGCGATGGCGTCAAAGAGATCGGTCAGGATGGTCAAAGAGAAGGCGATCAACAACCCCAGGGTGATCTCGCCGCTGGTGAAAAGAGTGAGCACCAGCAGAACATTGACGAGTTTGCCGATCTTGGTGATGTTCCCGCCGGCAAAGTGACGTTTGAGATGCTTGAAATAGTACCCCTCGTACTCCCGGTTGCGGACATTGAGCCGCGTGCGGTAGATATCGATCAGGTCACGGGCGGAACCGAAAAGTTTCATCTCCCGCAGATAATCCCGCGCGCGTAGATACCCTCCAAGCATCTCGTACTGTCGTTCTTGGTTCCAATAGCTCTCCAGCTCAAGGTAGATGTTGTAGTTATGCTTGGCGGCATAGATAATCTCCAGGATCGCCGGGATAAGAATCGTGACAGGCAGCCACCACGTGACAGAGCCCATATAGATCAGGATGCCGGCGCTCCCGGTGATATTGGAGATGAAGGTCACCAAATACATCGGGAAGAGGTGCCGGGCTGCATTCTCCGCCCGGTGGTAGGCTTTGTCGATGATCTCCATCGAAGCTTCGTTTTCGAGGTGCTCGTACTTCATGCGCTCCAGCTTCTTCAGCATCCGGCTCTTGAAGGCGGTGCGCAGGATCAGCAGGGCGCGCGGCTCGACGAAGCCGTAGATGTAGACGTCACGAAGGATCGGCGGGAGGAGGGCGAGCAGCACGAAGGCGACGAGATAGACAAGATAGCGGTCGAACGTGATCTGCCCCTGCGCCAACGCCAGGCCCTGATCGAATATATGGCGGTTAACGACTAACGTCAGCAATTGCATCACGCCCAGACTCAAGGCCGCGACAAAGGTCAGGACGACCATCGCCGGCGCCTCCGCTGCGATGATGCCCAACAGCTTTTTGTACGCGTTAAGGATACGATGAGTGCTTGTCTCAACTTCCAAGATGTGTTCTCCTGTTCTGTCTGGACACTGTGCGTGATATCTCCAGGTCTCTCAGTATGTAAAGCGCGCGAAGACCACCTCGCTGCAAATATAAAACAAATCCCTTATTTTGTCAAGGTTGGATTTCAATAAATTAAATGTTAGATTGATAATTTTTAATCAGGCGGAGGATAAGAGCAACATAATCGAGCTGCTGCGCTAGGGCCAGGACTTCATCAAGGCCGGGGATGGTTCGCTCTCTCTCTCTAACAGATTTGTGGTAACATCTACCTTACTATGAATAGACTACACTATCTGATGATAGCGATCGCATTGGCACTGTTGGGCATCGGACTGTTGGCGTTCCCCACTGTGATCCGTGCACTGCCGAACCGCTATGCTAGTCATCTGCCGGAGCCTTTGTTGGCCTTGAGGCATAGCAACGACTCACTGACGCTTCCTACACCGGACACCGGCCCTGCACAATCCTCCCCATCACTTTCCCTTTCTCCAACTGAGACGTTCACAGCTTCGCCGACTGAGACGCCGGCGCCTTCCGTGATGCCGTCGCCCACGCATACGGCGACGCCGATCCCGACCCCGCTACCCACATCGACGCCGCTCCCGCTGACTCATCCGGGGACTGTTGTTGAGGGCGCGATCGCCAAGCAAGAGTCCTTGTCAATCGGTCAGGTGGACAACATCTTGCACGCCTACTTGCCGGCCGAAACGTGCCCAGCCTCGCGGTATCCCGTTGAGGTGTACCGTATCCAGTTCCGGACGCGCGACCGCGAGGGCACAGAGATCACTGTCCAGGCCGATCTGCGTTTCCCCAAGGTGGAAAGCGAGACAGCGTTTCCGCTCTTCGTCTACGGGTCGGGTACGACTGGCATCGCCAATGAGTGCGCGACGCTGAATGAGTACGTGGGCAAACGGGCATGGGGCAACTACCGGGCCCACCTATCGGCCTACGCAACACAGGGATATATCACGGCGATTGCCAACTGGCAAGGGTTTGACGATCCGAATCAGACGCACCCTTACTTCGTCGCTGAACTGGAAGGCTATGTGATGCTCGACCTGACCCGAGCGATCTACGATTTCTTCTCTGATCCGCCATCAGAGGACGTCCTGGCTCGGCCGGCGGATGCAGTCTTCTTTGGTGGATACTCGCAAGGCGGTCACGGCGCTTTCGCGGGCGACATGATGGCTCCCCGCTACGCGCCGGAACTGAACATCGTGGGGGTTGTCGGTCACGCCATCGCGCCGGATGTGGAAGGACTGATGTGCGATAGTCCCCTCTATGCCCCGTACATCGTGCAGGCTTATCGTGCCTATTATGGCGAACAGATCGTCAATCCTCAGGATCTCTTCCAGGAGCGCTGGATGGCAACCTTCGACCAGGACGTGACCAAGTGCATTGACCACGCCCTGGGTTACTATCCCAACACACACGAAACGATGTATACGCCACGGTTTCGAGATGCTCTGCAGAACGACCAGTTGGCGGTGGAGTTTCCCGAGTTCAAGGCGCTGTTGGACCTCAACTACATAGGGCGCGAGGTGAACCCATCGACACCGGCGATCATTCTGCACGGCGATGCCGATCCGATCGTGCAACTGCGCACGGTGGAGCCCTTCGTCCAGCGGCTGTGCGCAGAGAATAAGAGCGTAACCTATCGTGTCTATCCGGGTGTGAATCACTTTCAGATACGGCAAACCAGCCATCTCGATACCCTGGCCTGGATGCAGGCCATATTGGCCGGTAACGCGCCGCGATCAGACTGTGGGCTTCTCGCCGAGCCGTGAAAGCGCAATCCCTGGTCAAAATCCCAGTCTTCATCGCCCTGCTCGTCTTGGTGCATGGCGGGATCTCGATGCTTTTCCCTCCCTCGCTGCCGGATGAGGTCGTCCAGTTTGACCGCTATCTCGCAGAGGGCGTGGACGTGCTGTACCTTGGCGATAGCACGCTCGTGTTACCCGTCGGAGAGGTGACCACAGGGGAGATCCTGCAAGAGCTCCTGCCCAGCCGGCGGATCGGTCAGGTCGCCCATCCCGCCTACGGCCTCGACCTGTTCTATGATTACGTTGCCTACATAGACCGACACGGGGGCTGGCCGCAGACGCTCGTACTGCCGGTCAATATCCGATCGTTTTCGCCCGCGTGGGACATGCGTCCGGCATACCAGTTTGAGAAGGAACGCAAGATCCTGGCTATGGGGCTGCCCTTAGCGAGGCTGCTTCTCAGGCCGTTGGAGGTATTTGGCTATTTTCGGCCATCGATCAGCCGGCAGGAGTTTCTCGATACGCCAGTCTACGATGGCGACGTGCTCGTCGGGCAAGTCGGGGACTTCGAGACGCTGGCGGCCGGCGAGACCTTGCAGGGGGACGTCGAGAACGCCTACCGCGAGGTCGAACTGGAGGATGAGGAAACAGCGCAGGCCGTGCTCACCTACCATTATATGTTCAACCTTGAACCAGATCACCGCAAGCTGGATGCGATGGTCAAGCTGGCGGAGCTCGCCACTGAGCACGGTGTTGACGTGATCTTCTATATCTCTCCGGTCAATGCGGAACAGGGCGAACGCTTCCTGGGACCTGCGTTCAGCGAACGCTTCGCCGATAACGTCCGGGTGGTGCGATCCAGACTTGATGCCGCCTCGCTGGACAGTGTGACGCTGCTGAACCTGGCCTTTGACCTGCAGGCCTTCGACTTCACCGACACGGAGCACTTGACCGAGGCGGGTAAGGAGTACGTGGCCGAGGAGATTGCCCTGGTGGTGCGAGGAGAGGAAGAGCCGTCGATATCTGCCACCCCAGTGGTCACGCCAACTGCGACTGCGGTTCCAGCGTTGGCCACCGAGACTCCGCTCCCCACGCGTGTGGAAGCTGTAGCGACAGCAACGCCAATAGTAACGCCATCAGCAACGCCAGTGGCGACAGAAGCGGTGACGCAGACGGTCACCGGCGGCGATGTGACGAACGTCCGCTACATCGACCGGTATCGGCCTTCGGGACCCTATCCTGTGGACATGGTCCGGATCACGTTCGAGACCGTGGATGAGTTCAGTGAGATTGTTGAGACACAGGCGGACCTGTATATCCCCTACGTCGAGTCTGAGGAAGCTTTCCCTGTCCTAGGCCACGCCGCCGGCACGACTGGCATCGGCAACGGATGTGCGCCGCTTGACGAACGGAGTACGGGACGCAGTTGGGGGGCGTATCACAGCCAATCGCTCGCCTATGCCGCGCAAGGCTACATCGTCGTCTTCCCAAACTGGTTACACTTTGACGATCCGCAACGTATTCACTACTATTTCGTGTCCGAGTTCCAGGCACATACGCTGCTTGATGCGGTTCGGGCTGCCTACCGGTTCTGGGATCGCGATCAGGAGCTGGACACGCAGGCCAGGCCGGCGCAGGCTGCCTTTATGATGGGGTACTCTAGCGGCGGTCATGCCATCTTCGCGGCCAAGGACCGCGCTCGGGACTACGCGCCTGAGCTACCAATCGAGGGTGTGATCGGCTTTGGTCCGGTGACGAATCCTGAGCTGTTGTTGCAGGAGGATCCCATATTCGGTCCGTATCTCGTCTACGCCTACCGCGACTTCTACGGCGAGGACATCATTGACCCAGCTGAGGTCTATCAGCCGCCCTGGGTAGCGGACTTCGAGGATGACGTGCTGTCCATATGTGTGGATGGGATCTTCTCCACCTATTCGCACAGTGCGCGACGAATGTACGAGCCCGAGTTCCGCGAGGTGCTGTATGATGGGCGGCTGGATGCGGTCTACCCCGAGTTTGCCGAGAAGCTAGCTGAGAATACCGCCGGACTTGCCGGGGGCACCGATATCCCGGTGCTGATTCTGCAGGGCACGGCCGATACCGTGATTACCCCGCCCAGTCAACGAGAATTCAGGGATCAGCTGTGCGCGCTCGGCAACTCGGTGACCTGGATCGAGTACGGAGCTGCAACGCATGCTGACACCCGGTGGCGCAGCTACGATGACGCGCTCGCCTGGATGGAGGACGCCGCTCAGGGAAGTGCTCCTCCGTCTGATTGCCCGCCGTCGGAATGAAACCGTGATCGAGACGGAAGCATATGTCCTTCAATAGCCTGCCATTCTTGGTTTTTCTGCCCGTTGTTGTGATCGCCTACTGGGTCCTTCCCCAGCGCTATCGATGGGTACCGCTGCTGATTGCCAGTTACGGGTTCTGCGGCAGCTGTGCGCCCACGTTTCCGATGTGGATCGCAGTGTCCACGTTAGTTGCCTACGCTATGGGCCGCGTGCTGGGATGGACGTTCCATCCAGGTAGGCGCAAAGTACTGCTGGCGCTCGGCATCGTGAGCATTCTGAGCCTGCTTTTTGTCCTCAAGTACCTGGGCTTCGCCGATGAGATCCTGCGCGCCCTTTTCGGCTACTTGGGCCTCACCTATCAGGTGACCCCGCCCGACCTGTTGCTGCCGGTGGGCATCTCGTTCTATACCCTTCAGTCCGTCGGCTACCTGGTCGATGTGTATCGCCGCAAGATCGAACCGGAGAAGCACCTGGGGCTCTTTGCGCTGTTCACAGCCTTCTTCGCTAAGCTGCCCGCTGGACCAATCGAGAGAGCTGATCACCTGATCCCCCAGTTCCGACAGATCCATAGCCTTGACGCATCACGTCTGTTCAGCGGACTGCGGCTTATAGGGTGGGGCATGTTCAAGAAAGTTGTGATCGCCGACCGCTTGGCCGTCTATGTGAATGAAGTCTACGGGCAACCGGGGGGGCACGCTGGCTGGACGATCGTGATTGCGACGCTGTTCAGCGCCGCGCACATCTACAGTGATTTCTCCGGTTACTCAGATATCGCCGTCGGCGTGGCCCGCTTGTTCGGTCTGGAGCTGATCCAGAACTTCCGGCAGCCCTACTTGGCGTCATCGGTCTCGGAGTTTTGGCGGCGGTGGCATATCTCGCTCTCGACCTGGTTCCGCGATTACGTGTACATTCCGTTAGGTGGCAGTCGTGTGACTCGCTGGCGCTGGCGCCTGAACATTCTGATTGTTTTCCTGGTCAGTGGGCTTTGGCACGGGGCAGACTGGACGTTTGTGCTTTGGGGCGGGCTGCTCGGTCTCTACATTCTCGTGGAGCGGCTGGGCAAGGGTACCCTTGATCGGGTTGCCGGGGCCCTGCGCCTGGAAGACACCGCCGTGCGCAGGACGATGGGCATTCTGCTGACGCTCCTGCTTATCAGCTTCTCCTGGATCTTCTTCTACGCGCGGTCCGTGCCGGATGCCATCCTCGTGATCCGCAACCTGGTCCGCTTCGGCAGCGGGGGCGATGTCACTGCGCCGTGGGCCGGCTTGACGAGCGCGACGGGTCTCGAGATGGCCCTGGCCTGGGGGTTGATTGGATTGCTGGCCCTCGTTCACCTGTACCGTGACGGACGGCTGCCGCGGGTCTCACTTGTGGCTGGCAGGGCCGAGGTTCGCTGGGCAGCCTATCTGCTCCTGGCCTTGGCTATCATGAACCTGGGTGTTGCGAACGAGCTTCCCTTTGTCTATGCCGGATTTTAGCTTGCTGAGCGCGAGTAGGCGGCTTGTTCAGCCTCCTCGCGCAATCGCTGCGCGCCGGCGCAGATCGCCCTTGCCTTGCTCTTGGCACAGAAGCCCCTAGATCGTCCCCATACCGGGCACTCCCCTGCCGTCAGGCGGCAGGAACTTCACGCTCAGTGATACACGCGCGTGCCCGACTCCCGCCGCTCCCGCCAGAAACGATAGACCTCTCTGGCGATAGAGGGCTCTCTGTGTTTCTTGACAGCTTGCCGTGCATACATCATAGGCCTATAGTGTGCATGGTAGCTGCCTTTGTGGGCAGTGGTAACTTGGTCGGCGGATGCCGGCAGATGGTGCAGAGATGCAGGACGCGCTGTTGGTGCGTACCGATAGCGACACGCCCTGAAACTTCGGAGGACAACCGTGAGCGAATACCAGTACTACGAATTCCAGGCCATCGATCGTCCGCTGACGTCGGAGGAGCAACGAGCTGTGGCGCGGCTATCCAGCCGCGTGGCGCCCCATCCCCGACGGGCCGTCTTCACCTATAGCTTTGGTGGTGATCTTCCTCGCCGTGCAGAAGATCTGTTAGTGGATACCTACGACGCTATGCTTTACCTGGCTAACTGGGGTAGTCGACAGTTGATGTTCCGCTTTCCCAAAGCCCTTGTGGACGCAGAGAAGGTGCGTCAGTATAACATCGTGACACGAACGTATCCCTACGATGCCATTGGTGTCTCCACCCGGGGCGCGTACGTGATTCTGGATATCCGGTTGGACGAGGAAGAAGGCTTGGGCTGGATTGAGGGTGAAGGTTGGCTGGATTCCTTGGTGGGCCTGAGAGAGGCAGTTCTACAACAAGACTATCGTCTGCTCTATCTGGCCTGGCTCAAGGGCCTGACGCTTGCAGGTGGCGTGGATGAAGAGGCGCAAGAGCCACCGGTACCGCCTGGATTGCGGACGTTGTCGCCGGCTCTGGAAAGCTTCATCGAGTTGTTCGATCTCGACGAAGACTTGATACAAGTGGCGGCAGAACGAAGCGGTGCGCTGGATGAGGCGATCTCCGGCGACGACCTACGCCGAGCGATCGCCGAGCTTCCAGCGGAGGAACGAGACGCCTTCCTGCTGCGACTGGCATGGGGAGAGCCGCATCTTTCCCTGGCGTTGAAGCGGCGGTTGGGTGTACTCGCCGGCGTGTCCAAAGGAGAGGCGAGCCAGCGTCGCTCGGTGGGTGCGTTGTTTGCGGCGGTAGAGGCTCTGCGAGAGCACCGGCGTAGAGAGCGTGCGGCTGCAGCCGAGGCCCGGCGGTTGGCGGAGTTGAACGCGCTCGCCGGGCAAGAGGATCAGACCTGGCGCGAGGTTGACGCGTTGATCCAACGATCTCAGGCAAAGGCGTACGAAGAAGCTGTGCGGCTCCTGAAGAAACTCCGAGGTCTAGCCGAATATCAACATCGACAATCTGCCTTCGAGGAACGCCTGGATCAGATCCGTGAGCAGTACAGCCGCCGCCGCGCGTTGATGCGGCTTCTGCGCGAAGCTGGCTTGATCGATCCGTAGGAGACAGTCTGATGGCAATCCCATCGATCAGCGAAGCGGTCATCCGACGGCAGAGCACGCCTGAGTCGTTTAGCCGAGGCGAGCGCTACTATGGGGAAGGCGCGGTGGTCTCCCTGGTACAGCGCGCCAACGTGGTGCACGCTGAGGTCGAAGGCAGCCAGTACGAGCCCTACCGCGTACGGGTCACATTCGACGAGGGGGGCATCATCGGCGCGGTCTGCGATTGCCCTTACAGTTGGGGCGGCTGGTGCAAGCACATCGTCGCCGTGCTGCTGGCCTGCCAGCGCGAGCCCGACCTGATCGAGGAGCGTCCGACGCTCGAGGAATTATTGGCTGGCCTGGACCGTGAGCAGTTGCGGGATCTACTGCTGCGCCTGGCGGCCAATGATCCCTATGTGGCGGACGAGATCGAGCGCCAGAGCGCGCGCTCTGGCGAGCGCCAGATTGCGTTGAACCAGGTCACGTCAGACAAAAGCGAACCTGAGGTCTCACCCAGTGCACCGCAGCGGCGCACACCGGTGGATCCCAGGCCCATCCGGCGCCAGGTGAGTGGCATCCTGCACTCCCTGGATCGCATGCGCCCTTCTGAGGCCTACTGGAACGTGAGCAGCGTGGTGGATCAGGTGCGTCAACTGCTGCACGAGGTACAGGACTTCATCGAGGCCGGGGATGGAAGGAACGCCCTGTTGCTCCTGGAGGCGATCACCGACGAGTACGTGGCGGGATGGACGGGCCTGGATGACTCAGACGGCTTCGCTGGAGAGTTCTTTAGCGATCTAGGCGCGGCCTGGACTGAAGCCGGCCTGGCAGCTGACGAACTCACCTCTGAGGAACGGGAGCGATGGGCAGAGAAGCTGACCCGTTGGCAGGCTGAGATGAGTGACTATGGGACAGACGACGCGTTCGACGCGGCCCAAGCAGCTATCCTACAGGGCTGGGACTATCCGCCGCTTCAGCGTGCCATGCAGGGCGAGACCATCCGTGTGGGCGTCTGGGAGGATGAAGCACTCTGGTACGCCGACGAGCTGGTCGCCGCCCGCCTCCGGGTGCTGGAGCGGCAGGAACGACACCAGGAGTACCTCCACTTAGCCCGGGCCGAGGGACAGTTTGGGTTGTACGTCCTCAAGTTGGCCCGCCTGGGTCGGATACAGGAGGCGGTAGAGGAAGGGCTGCACGTGCTGAAACAGCCCTCCCAGTTCTTGGCGCTGGCTAAGGTGCTGCGCGAGCGGCAAGACCTGACAGCCGCTCTGCGTGTGGCCGAGCGCGGGCTGACTGCCGAGGGTCACAAGGGCGACCTGGCCGCTTGGCTGTGCGACCTGGCCGAGGGGATGGGGGAGATGGCGCTCGCGCTCGAGGCGGCGACGGTCGCGTTCCGCGAGATGCCCAGTATGGTCGCCTATCAGAGGGTACAGGAGCTGGCGGGCGAGCGCTGGCCCGAGATGCGGGAGGACCTGCTGGCTTATCTGTGTCGGGCCTCCGGCTACGCCAGCATTCAGGCCCAGGTCGACGTCTTTCTCCACGAGGGCCTTCTGGATGAGGCCATCGCTGCTGTTGAAGAGGGCGCGAGCTACGATCTCATCGAACGGGTGATGGACGCCGTTGTGGCATACCGCCCAGAGTGGGTCATCGGAGTCGCGCGCCGGCAGGCGGAACGTATCATCGAAGCCGGGCAGTCCAAGTATTATCATCACGCGGTGAACTGGCTGAGGCGAGCGCGTATGGCCTATCAGGCTGCAGGTCGTGAAGCCGACTGGCGGGCGTACCTGGGTGAAATCCGTGACCGGCACAGCCGCAAGTACAAGTTGATGGGTATGTTGGAGGAGTTCGGGCGGGCCGGAGGAAGCAGGCGGTAGGGTCGCATAATGCAAACAGATAGCCTACAGCCGGATCCAGACCGTGGAACATGCAGCCAGTCGGTCTCCGGCGCCTCTTTCCGTAATCGCTGCACGTCGCGCATCGGCGGATCGCCGAAGGGACTCTTGTGCTCTCGGTTGAAGTGCGCGGCGTCGTGGTAGCCCGGCCGATAGCCGGCGATTGGCGCGTCTAGCTGCTCGCCCAGCATCAGGCGGCGGGCCTCCTGCCGCCGACTCTGTTCCGGAATTGCATGGGGCTCATCTCGGTGACGGTCTTGACCTGCAGTGGCTGCTCGAAGTCGCGCCGGAGTCGCTCGACCGCTCTGGCAATGAGAGGATTGTAGCCGTCACGGACCACCAAGTAACGCAGCCGCGCGCCCTGCTGTCCCATCAGCAGCCAATGGACGATTACGCGGGTGGTCACCGGCGGGAGGATCGGTGCTGTCGCAGGATCATCCAAGAGTCGCACGAGCCGTATAGTCGCGCCCTCCAGGTCCACCTCCAACGGGCTGACCGCCGTGGCCCGAACGTCGGCGCCCCGTGGCGGGGACACGTCACCCGCCTCGATGATCACCGAGCTGACTACGGCGGGGGAGAGCACCAGGCGAAAGCTGAGGTATGGTCGTTCTGGCGTGGCCTCCAGGACCTGGCTGACGCGCGGTAGTTCGACGGGAGCGATCAGATAGTGAGAGGGGTCGTACCGCAATCATATTTCCGAGTGCCCAACTGGGTGCTTCGACTCTACCGTGCAAAGTCCAGGTCTGCCCATGATCCTCGGAGAGACCGACTTACGATGCGCGCGAAATCCCGACCTGTGAGCGGCGTTAGCCGCGTCGGGTTCACGCCCCTGTTAGGCCGTATGGGTTGAAGCGAAGGGCTTATTCTTTGCGAACATACTGAACGTCTTCGAACCTCTCGAAGTCACTGTCCTGCGACCACAAGGTTGCGCCACGGAGACGTGCGGTTGCCAGCATTATGCTGTCCGCCATCGGCAGCTTCTCCTTATCGGACAGCCTCGCTGCCTCAAGAGCAATACGCATGTCCAGCTCGACTACTGTGCCTTGCGCCATCAAGGCAACCGCTTGCAGTGCATCACCCTCCCCTCGTTGTTGAAGGATGCGTTTGAAGACTTCATAGATGCTGACTGTCGGCACGACCAACTCGTCAAGATTCTCAATCGCTGAAGAGAAAAACTCGGCGTTTTCACCCGCGGCAAAGTACTCTAGCCACCCAGACGAGTCGACGACGTTCATGTGCGGTCAGGCTCCCGCTCAATGGTCGTATCAATTCCTTTCAAAAAGCCTCTCAACTCCTGAGGGGACTTGAGCGGGATCAACTCGATGCGGTCGTTGTAGGGGATTACTTGAACCTTTTGACCAGGCTGAACCCCCAGCAACTCTCGCACTGCTTGTGGGATGACCACCTGATACTTGGTAGAAACGGTCACGGTCTCCATACGAAACCTCCATCGATCGAAATATCGTAATACGCACCCTCATTGTAGCACGCCATTCGGCCAGGGTCAATGATTATTCGCTACGATAGGGAAACCACCGCTGAGCAGGTGTACCAGCGCGTTCTGGCGATCATGCCCAGCGTCATGCCCGACATTTCTCGCACGACGGGTTCCTGCCCGTCTCCCGCGCTAACCTCGTCGAGAAAGGCAACGCCAATGGCCCTGCCTTCCTCGATCAGGCCGACGTATGAGGTGTCCGCCCCCTACGCTTGGAGGATCCCCGACGCCGTTTCAGCCTCCAGCGTGTGGAGGTCCAGCGGCGCGCCGACGCCGTCCTCCTCCGGGAGTGTAGGCCGCGTGCCGCACGCCCCAACCATCAGAATCAGCACGATGAGCACGCCAACCAGTCGTCGATCTCAGTGTGACATACCGTTCCTCCTCGTATAAGCTGAACCTCGTTTCGCCTCTCGTCGGCCTGCCTTACGACGATGCTGGTCTGATGTTCTGGTTCAAGCGCAGGAAGTTGGTTGGATCGTACTTCCGCTTCAGCTGAGCCAGTCGTTCGTACCCCGGCCCGAAGGCCGCCTGCAGCGCGGCCTCGCCTTCGCCGGAGGAGAAG
>CAZPJP010000063.1:18908-21211 GCA_964586915.1 uncultured Anaerolineales bacterium | reverse complement strand
CTAGTTAGCGTGGCGCTAATTAGCGTGGCGCGAATTAACGCTTCGTGTACTGAGGAGCTTTGCGAGCCCGCTTGAGCCCTGGCTTCTTCCGCTCCTTCATCCGAGAGTCGCGTGTCAGCATTCCGCCTTGGCGGAGCGTCGGACGGAAATCAGGATTCACCCCAAGAAGGGCACGCGCCATCCCCATCCTCACGGCCTCAGACTGTCCGGTGATCCCGCCCCCCTTGACCAGCACCGTCACATCAAAACGGCCGTCTGTCTGGGTGACTTGTAGCGGCTCCATCACATTCTTCCAATCGACTTCGCGGTTGAAATACTCGCGATAGGACTTGCCGTTCACCAAAATCTGCCCACTTCCATCGGTGTGCAGTCGGACACGCGCACTCGATGTCTTGCGACGTCCTAAACCTTCGTAGTACATTCACATCTCCTTAAGAACAAACTCTAGCGGGTGCTAAGCTCCAAGAGCTCGGGCTGTTGAGCTTCATGTGGGTGCTCAGGCCCCGGATAGACCTTCAGCTTCTTCAACTGACGCCGCCCCAAGGGTCCCCGGGGCAACATGCCCTTGACCGCCCGCTCAATGACACGCTCGGGATGTAGGTCGAGCTGCCGACGCAACGAGACGCCCTTGATGCCGCCAGGGTAACCCGTGTGCCGATAGTATATCTTCTGATCCAGTTTGCGGCCTGTAACCCGGATTTTCTCAGCGTTCACGACGATGACAAAGTCACCGACATCCTCGTGAGGCGTGTACTCAGGTTTGTGCTTACCCCGCAACATGCTAGCAATCCGCGTCGCCAACCGTCCCAGGGTCTTGTCTGTCGCGTCGACAACATACCACTTTCGCTCGACCTCACCTGGCTTGGCGACATATGTCTTGTACCTTCTCGTGTTCTTCACCATTAGAACTCCCTACTCGATGATAACCGCTGACCCATACAAGGCCCGTTCCCCACGTCTTCTACCACTCTACCCGAAGGTCCACTCATTTTTCTACTGCTCTGATTGTCCGTGGCCCAAACCTGGGCCCTCTATGGGAACTCGGGTCAATGCTGGGCGTATGCAACAGACATCAGGCAAAGGCCCTCAGCAGCCACAGCAGGTCCAGCCCTGTCTCGATCCCGTGTCTCAAGAATCTCAGCAAACTCTTGGGGGCTGATGGCGCCGTAGCCTACCCGGACCATCGTTCCCACCAGCATTCGCACCATACGATACAAGAAAGCATTTCCCTCAACATCAAAAGTGAGCCAAGGTTCGCAAGATAACCACTCGGCCCGCGAAACGGCGCGCACTGAGTTATCCCCTTGAGGCGGCGAGCCAAAAGCCAAGAAATCGTGCTGCCCGATCAAGGATCGAGCCGCAGACACCATCGCCTGGACGTCCAAGGATCGCGCAATATGCAAACTGTATCGTGCAAACAGCGGATGGCGCACCGCCCCTCGATAGACTCTGAACCGATAGTGCCGACTCAACGCATCGAAACGCGGATGAAACGCTGGCGCCACCTCTGTCAATTCAAAGACAGCGATCTGCTCTGGCAGCAGCGCGTTCATGCCACGGTGGAGGTCTGAGATAGGATGCCGCCATCCAGTATCAAAAGCGATGACCTGTCCCTCTGCATGAACCCCCGCATCCGTCCGACCAGCCGCCAAGATTCGAATAGACTCCCTGGTCAGCTTCGCCAAAACACGCTCGACCTCGGCCTGGATCGTCGGGGCATTTGCCTGTATCTGGAAGCCCCCATATCCCGTCCCATCATATCCAATGACTGCCTTAAGCCGCACGCTACTTCGTCGTGTCTCTCAAGCGCGATATCGGCTGCCGCGATCTCTGTCTCTTAGTCGTCAGCATACCACGCTAACTGACGACCTACCTTCGCGACTAAGCCTCCTCCACCAACTCCAGCACCACCATCTGAGCGGCATCGCCCTTGCGCATCCCAATTCGCAGCATACGCGTGTACCCGCCCGGGCGATCGGCATAGCGTGGCGCGATATCATTAAACAACTTCTGCACAATTGCAGGGTCGTGCAGCTGAGCCGCGGCTCGGCGACGCGCGGAGACCCCTCTCGCCGGATCATCTTCTGCAGCAACATTCCCACGCTTCGCCAACGTGATCAGTTTCTCAGCCTGACCCCGAATCGCCTGAGCCTTCGCCCGCGTTGTGCGGATCCGCTCGTGCCGAAGCAACTCCGTCACTAGGTTCCGACGGAGGGCTTTACGGTGCCCAGTCGTCCGGCCTAGCTTTTTACCCGCGACCCGATGTCGCATTCCTCAACCTCCTGATGATGAGTCCGGGTACC
>CAZPJP010000063.1:0-18808 GCA_964586915.1 uncultured Anaerolineales bacterium | reverse complement strand
TCGCCTCTATAAAACAGAGCCCACAGTCAAAGAACCCGACCGGAGAGCGCTGGCTCGAATAGGACGCACTCGACCTGCATCTGCTGACCACACTGTGGTCGCACTTGCGGGCTGGCCGCGGCAACCGCCGCGGCTTACGCCTCCTCGGCGTCCTCTGGCCCCTCTTCCTCTTGTTCCTCTTCCTCTTCTTCCTCAGACCAAAAACCTTTGGTCTCAAGTTGCTCCAACAACTCAGCGAGCGACTTCTCACCGAAGTTCCGGATCGCTAAGAGGGCATCCTCACCCCGGGAAAGCATCTCCAGAATCTCACCCACGTTAGAGATACCCGTCCGCTTAAGTGCATTGTAGACACGCACACCGAGACCGAGGTCTTCGATAGGCGTGGCATAGGCCTGATGCGGAATCTCTTCCTCTTCTTCTTCCTCTTCGGCCTCAGCTTCCTCTTCGAGCTCGGCTCCAGCCACCAAACGCAGGTGAGTCACCAGAACTCGTGCAGCGTCCTTTAGCGCATCCAAGGGCGCAACACGTCCATCACTCCAGATTTCCATCGTGATGCGATCATAGTTCGTCAACTGCCCAACGCGGGCCTGATCAACTCGGAAGTTCGCCCGACGAATGGGACCAAAGACGGCGTCCACGGGAAGCGCCCCTATCGGCATCCGGCCACGATCCTCCGCAGGCAGATACCCGCGTCCCCTCTCGACAGTGAACTCAAGATCGAGATGCACTTCCCCGTCATCCACCGTGAACAGATAGAGATCCGGATTTAGAATCTCAATCTCAGGCGGGGCGATGATATCACCGGCCGTGACGACGCCCTCGCCCTCAATGCGCAGGGTCATATACTGCGGGCCCTCACCCTCCATAGAGAGGCGGACCTGCTTCAGTCGAAGGATGATCTGAACTACATCCTCCCTGACACCAGGGATTGTGGTGAATTCGTGCGGAGTATCCGTAATCCGCACAGACGTAATCGCCGCCCCCTCAAGAGAGGAGAGCAAGACCCGGCGCAGGGAATTGCCCAACGTCACACCATAGCCGCTTTCGAGCGGGCCGATGACGTATCGACCATACTGCTCGGTGTTAACATCTACTTCTACCTTTGGCAGAACTGGTGCTGCTAGCACATTGCCTCCTGTCTGATCCAACACTCGATCACTCCCTCCCCCACACCTGGCAACCGACCGCTACGCCAAGTGCTAAGATAGAGTTCAGAGCATTAGCGCGAGTAGAACTCAACAATCATCTGCTCGTCGATGGTACTGTCGATCTCAGGACGCGTCGGCAATGATAGGACCCGGCCAGCCAGATTGTCTTCATTGAAGCTCAACCACGCAGGGACCTCCCGCTGTCCAAGAAGGTCACGGCGCTCACGGAAATACCCGTTGCGGGTGCTTTCCGGCCTGACGCCCACGACATCCTCGACCTTGACCAGATAAGACGGCACGCTGGTCTTGCGTCCATTGACGGTCACATGGCCGTGTTGGACCAGCTGGCGAGCCTGGGCCCGTGAGTCAGCTAGCCCCAGGCGGTAGACGACATTGTCCAGCCGTCGCTCCAGGAGGCTCAGAAGATTCTCACCGGTCAAGCCTTCGCGCGCTTCTGCCATATGTAAGTAGCGCCGGAACTGACGCTCCAAAACACCGTAGATACGGCGAGCTTGCTGCTTAGCGCGTAACTGCAACGTATAATCGGAAGCCCTGCGTCGCCGGAATGCGGCCTGACGGCCGTGCTCTCCGGGTGGATAAGAACGTCGTTCAAAGGGACATTTTTCGGTGTAGCATTTCGTGCCTTTGAGATAAAGCTTAAGCCCCTCACGCCGGCAAAGCTTACATACGGGGCCAGTTTGTCTTGCCATACTTTCTCCTACTCCTCGACAATCTAGATGCGTCGCCGCTTAGGGGGACGACATCCATTATGCGGAATGGGTGTCGCGTCGACAATCGAGCGTACTCGCAGCCCAGCTGCGGCAATCGCTCGAAGAGAAGCCTCGCGGCCAGGGCCCGCCCCGCGCACAAAGATATCAACCTCACGCATACCGTCGTTATTCATAGCATCCTGAGCCGCGCGCTCTGCCGCAATTCGTGCGGCAAACGGCGTGCTCTTGCGCGTTCCACGGAAACCCACCGCGCCCGGCGTAAGCCAACGCAAGACGTTGCCCTCAAGATCGGTCACGGTGATAATCGTATTGTTGAATGACGTGTTAATATGGATACAGCCATGGGGCACATTGCGCCGGACGCGACGACCACTTCGCCCACCCCGCTGTGACTGTCGACCTGAACGTTTAGCCATGGAACCTCCTCAGACTCCCTATGATCTAACCTGATCTTCGCAGGTTACTTCTTCTTGCTACCACGACGGCGGCCACGACCGGGCACAGTCCGGCGAGGACCACGCTTCGTGCGCGCGTTAGTGCGCGTCCGCTGACCACGTACGGGGAGATTCCGACGATGGCGGAGCCCACGGTACGAGCCAATCTCGATGAGACGCTTTATATTCATCTGAACATCGCGACGCAGATCACCTTCGACCATATACTGACGGTCGACGATGTCACGGATAGCGCTGACCTCTGATTCAGTCAACTCCGTATCGCGCTTATCCGGATTCACACCGGCTTGTTCCAAAATGTCATTGCTGGTCTTGCGACCAATGCCGTAAATGTAGGTCAGTCCGACCTCAACCCGCTTGTTTCGCGGCAGGTCTACACCTGCGATACGAACCATACTCTTCGACCTCCTCTAGACTACGCTGCTCACAAGGACAACGCCTGGCAGGGGCACCTGCTTAAGCAGATGCGGCCTACCCTTGGCGCTGCTTGTGCTTGGGATTCTCACAAATAACCCGCACAACACCGCGTCGCCGAACGATTTTGCACTTCGGACAACGTTTCTTCACTGATGGTGATACTTTCATCGTTACTACCCCTTTTCCTTCTCACTCAACGCCAACAGAATTCCGACATAAGACGACCAAGTCGGCTCGATATCTAACAAGGTTGTGACTACACGCAAAGCAATCTTGCATTATACCACAGTTTGCGTCCTAGCGTAGGAACCCCTCGTAGTTGCGCATTAGCAGCTGAGATTCTAGCTGGCGCATCGTGTCCATCACCGTACCTACCACAATCAGCAAACCAGAGCTCTGGATCAGCATCTGGTTTGAGGACATAAACAGCCCCACGATGTAAGGCAATACGGCAACGATACCGAGAAAGAGCGCACCCACCAACGTGATCCGCTTGTAGATGCCCAGGATAAACTCCTCAGTCCGACGACCAGGACGCACCCCAGGGATGAATCCCCCCTGCTTCTGCAGCATCTCCGGCAAGTTCTGCTGCTCGACCATCACGAAGGTGTAGAAGTAGGTAAACCCTACAACCGCCAGGAAATAGAGGGGCGCATACCACGGATTACTGCCGCTGAAGTAGTCCACGGCAGCATTCGCCATATTCCGAATCGTAGGACTCGTACTGTTCAGAAAGAACTGCGCCATCACGGCGGGAAAGGCCAGAATCGACTGAGCGAAGATCAACGGGATCATACCGGCGGTGTTGATCTTCAGCGGGATATAGGTGCTGCCGCCCCCGTAAACCTTCATGCCGCGCACCCGCTTGCCATATTGGACTCGAATGCGACGCTCACCATCCTGAACAAAGACGATGAACAACATCGTCAGCACCGTGATGATAATGAAGACCACCACGCCGAAAAAGCGATCGGTATCCCAGATAGCGCGCACGTTCGCCGGCACCCGAGAGACGATACCGCCAAAGATGATCAGCGAGAGCCCATTGCCAATCCCTTGCTCAGTGATGAGTTCGCCCAGCCAGACGGCAAACATCGTCCCTGCCGTCATCGTCAGCATAATGGTGATGGTGGGCAAAGTCTTGCCCGGTCCCCAGCCGAAATTCGGCAGAATAGGGCGTGCCCCAACCGCGGCGGATCGAAAGAGCTGAGCCTGTCCGAACGCTGTAAGAGCAGCCAGAGGCACCGTCAGATAGAAGACCCATTGATTCATCTTCCGCTGCCCCTCCTCACCTTCTTCCTGGATCCGTTGTTCTAGCTTGGGGAAGATTGGCAGCAGCAGCTGCATCACGAGGGAAGCGGTCACATAGGGATAGACCCCTGCGGCTAAGACGGAGAAGTTCGACACAGCGCCACCCGACAGCAGGTCCAACAATCCTGCGAACTGGCTCGTGGCCGTAGCAGAGGCAAAGAAGGCGCTCAAGGCTTGCCGATCCACGCCTGGCACAGGAATGTTCGACGCCATCCTGAAGATAACCAGGATAAGAAGCGTGTATAACATCCGCCGGCGCAGATCCGGCAGTTTGAAAGCATTCCGCAGGCCCTCAATCATCACTTTCCTCCATATCGTCTGAGACTAGACGCATTGTCTGGGACTAGACGGATCGTCCAGGATTGGCCGCTAACCAGCTTCCCTTCCATCAGTAACGGATGCATGCCTAGCGAGTGCGGTAACCGCCCCGCTTCCAGGGCAACAACTCCACAGAACCACCCGCCGCCTCAATCTTCTTCCGAGCCGAACCGGACACGCGGTGGGTCCGAACGCGAAGCGGACGATCGAGCTCACCACGTCCTAAGATCACCACGTAGTCCTCAGCATCTCCGATAAGCCCGACCTCTGCCAGCGTGGCAGGCGACACTTCGCCATCAGGCTCAAAGCGCTCGGCTAGCTCGTCGACATTGACGGGCTCGAACTCGATCTTATACGGGTTAAAGAAACTGTAGCCACGAACGAAGGGCAGCTTCCGCACCAGCGGAAGTTGGCCTCCCTCGAAGTACGGGGGAACCCCACCACCGCTGCGCGCATTCTGGCCCTTCATCCCGCGCCCGGCCGTCTTTCCCTGGCCGGCCGAGATGCCACGCCCGACGCGCTTGCGGTCCTTGGTGGCTCCCTCTGCTGGGTGTAGATCATGCAGCTTCATCCAATAGCCTCCAACTCCATAAAGGCGGGGGAACGCTCAGCTTCCTTAATCACTTTGAAGCCTCGAGCGCACCCTCCGAGACAGTCATCAAATCAACTTTAAACCTAAGCCTCTACTTCTTCCACTTCAACCAAGTGAAGTATTCGCCCAATCATACCCCGCACTGCGGAGTTATCGGGTTTCTCCACGATCTGCTGGACCTTTCGCAACCCCAAGGCTTGCACGGTGCGCTTCTGGCGACCGGAATATCCGATCGGGCTGCGAACCAATTTGACGCGCAGCTTCTTGGCCATTACGACTCCCTCCGGCGCCAGAACGGCATCACCTCAGCCACGGGCTTGCCACGCTCCTCCGCCACCTGCTCCACACGGCGCAGCTGGGCCAGCGCATCCATCGTTGCCCGCACCACGTTCACGGCGGTGGCACTGCCGAGCGACTTGGTCAACACATCTTGAACCCCGGACGCGCCCAGCACCGCTCGGACGCCGCCCCCAGCGATCACCCCAGTACCCTGGGTCGCCGGACGCAACATTACCCGGGCACCCCCACAGACACCGAGCACTTCATGTGGGATTGTGGTTCCCTCTAGCGGGATCGGGTGCATGTCCTTACGGGCGCGCTGCGTGGCCTTTTGAATCGCATCGGGGACAGTGCGGGCCTTACCGATACCCATACCGATCTGACCGTTGTTGTCCCCCACGACCGCCGTCACACGGAAACCAAACGTGCGACCGCCTTTGACCACCTTAGACACACGCGTGATATCGATCACGCGTTCATCGAGTTCTTCTCGTTCCTCTTCAGCCCTTCGATCTCGGGACCTTCTTCGTTGTGCCATACTTCCTCCAGCCGGACGCGCCTTGAACTAAAGCACGCCGTCATATGAGCGATTAGAAATCCAGGCCAGCCTCACGTGCTGCCTCGGCAAGGGCTTTCACGCGACCGTGATACTTATAGCCCCCGCGATCAAAAACAATCTGTTCAATGCCTTTAGCCAACGCACGCTCGGCCACGGCTTTACCCACCACACGCGCCTGTTCGGTCTTCTTTAGCCCGGCAACTTGATCGCGTAGATCGCGATCAACCGAGGAAGCAGAGGCCAGCGTCACGCCCGCTCTGTCATCGATTACCTGAGCATAGATATGATTCAGACTTCGGAAGACATTCAGACGTGGACGTTGTGGCGTCCCAGACACCCGCTGGCGGATGTGCTTATGACGCCGAGCTCGGGCTTGATTGCGATTAACTTCCGGTTTCATTCTCTTTCACCCTCAGTGCCACGTACTTGACTTCACTAAGCTAGCACACCTAACCCCATCGTACGCCCTCGCGCGCGGAGACCGCGTCGCGAGTCATCGGACCGTGGACAAGTGTGCAGCAGTTGACCTCGACTAGATCGCCTGACCGGTCTTCCCGGCTTTGCGACGCACCACCTCACCCTGATATCGAATTCCCTTACCCAGGTAAGGTTCCACGGGGCGCGACGCCCTGATCTCAGCGGCAATGCGCCCAACCATTTCCTTGTCGTAACCTCTCACGGTGATCGTGCTGGCGCGAGGGTTCACCTCGAAGTCGATTCCTTCAGGCGGTTCCATCACCACCGGATGAGAGAATCCAAGGCTCATCACCAAGTTCTGACCCTGAAGCTCCGCCCGATAGCCGGTGCCGTGGACCTCCAGCGTCTTACTATATCCCTCGGTAACCCCAATCACCATGTTATTGATAAGTGCACGGGTCAGGCCATGGATCGCTTTGTAGAACCGCTCATCATTTGGACGCTCGACGCGAATCTCACCGTCATCCAGCGTAATGGTCATCTCGGGATTAAACTCACGCGTCATCGCCCCCTTCGGGCCCTTGACCGTCACCGCTGTTCCCTCGATGTTAACTTCGACCTCGGATGGCACCGGAACCGGCATCATTCCTATTCGAGACACAGTTCACCTCCCACTTCCAACCCCAAAGCAAGTTTCACGTGCTTGAGGCTCCCCTACCACACGTAGCAGAGAATCTCGCCACCCACGTTCAGGCGGCGGGCCTGCTGTCCCGTAAGAACTCCTTTGGGTGTGGAGAGCACCGCAATGCCCATACCACTGCGAACCCAAGGGATCTCCCGAACGGACGTATAGATACGGCGCCCCGGCTTGCTAACTCGCTTTAAGTCTGTAATCACAGCACGTTGATGCTTCAAGTCCCCCACATACTTTAGATGCAGGGTCAACACCTGGTAGGCTTGGCCGTTGTCGACCACACGATAATCGTGGATATACCCTTCATCCTTCAGGATCTTGGCAATCGACGCCTTCATCTTGGACGAGGGCATCGAGACCGTCGTGTGCCTGACCATCAAAGCATTCCGTATACGCGCCAACATATCGGCAATCGGATCTGATGTTGTCATCCTAGCACCTCATTACCAACTGGACTTGACGAGACCGGGGATTTTCCCCTCCAAGGCCAGTTCACGGACACAGATTCGGCACATGCCAAATCGACGATAGTATCCACGCGGGCGACCACAGCGAGAGCAACGATTGCGCACTCGCACCTCATACTTACGCCGGGTTTCACGAATCGGCATACAAGTTTTCGCCATACTTCACTCCTTGTTCACTACTCCACTAACGCCGAAACGGCATCCCCAGCAGCTCAAGCAGTCGCCGGGCTTCCTCATCGGTCTCAGCCGTCGTGTTAATCGAAATCTCCATTCCTCGAACCTTATCGATGTCGTCGTAATCAATCTCTGGAAAGAGCAGTTGCTCGGTCAGCCCCAGGGTGTAGTTTCCGCGACCGTCCAATTTGTCGGGCACGCCACGGAAGTCCCGCGTACGGGGCAGCGCAACGCTCACCAATCGATCCAGAAATGCCCACATCCGATTGCCGCGGAGCGTTACCTTGGCGCCAATCGCACGTCCAGCGCGCAGCTTGAAGTTCGCGATGGACTTTCGAGCGCGGGTGATCACAGGCTGCTGCCCGGTGATCCTTCGCAGGTCATTGACCGCGTACTCTAAGGCCTTGGGATTGTCCAGGGCCTCCCCCACGCCGATGTTGACCACGACCTTTCGGATCCGGGGAACCTGCATAGGGTTCTCATACCCGAACTCTTTGGTAAGCGTTGGGAAAACTTCCTCACGGTAATCTTTCTCCAACCGTTGCATTGTCCCCATCTCCCTAATCGACCGCCTCACCGCACTTGCGGCAGACGCGTACTTTCCGCCCATCGACCTCTTGATAGCCCACGCGGGTAGCCTCATCACAAGCGGGGCATACCAACATCACGTTGGAGAGGTGTAGCGGCGCCTCAAGTTGGACACGACCCCCTTGCACTTGTGCCCTTCCTGCGCGTTGAGGATCCTGATGCTTGATCACGATGTTGACGCCGGAGACCACAACCCGATTCTCCTTTGGCAACACGCGCATAACCTCACCGCGTGCACCGAGATCGTCGCCAGTGATGACCTCAACGATGTCACCTTTCTTTATACGATTCATATCATTTCCTTATCACCGGCCTCACAGAGCTTCAGGCGCCAGCGACACGATCTTCATATAGCCCTTCTCCCGCAGCTCGCGGGCCACAGGCCCGAAGATCCGTGTGCCGCGGGGATTCAGCCCAGTGCTATCCAGGATGACCGCCGCGTTATCATCGAAACGGATGTAAGATCCGTCCGATCGACGATATTCTTTGGCGACACGCACGATAACTGCTCGAACGACCTCACCTTTTTTCACCGAGGACGTCGGCGTCGCCGACTTCACCGTGGCGATGATGGAGTCTCCGATAGAGCCATAACGGCGCTTCGATCCTCCCAGCACACGAACGCACAGCAACTCCTGGGCCCCCGTATTATCAGCAACTTTTAAGCGCGTTTCTTGTTGGATCATTGCACGACTCCTTGACCGGCCCGCCTACTCGGCGCGTCCCAAAATCTCCTCAACAGCCCAGCGCTTGCGCCGGCTATAAGGACGCGTTTCCACAATCTGGACCGTGTCACCTTCGTGACACTCATTGTTCTCGTCGTGCGCCATAAACGTCTTCTCCGAACGCACCACCTTCTCATAGAGAGGGTGACGATAGTGCCGCTCGACAGACACCACTACGGTCTTATCCATCTTGTCGCTGGTCACCGTTCCGACCAGCCGTCGTCGACTCTCTCTCATACCGCCGCTCCTTCCTCTGTCTCCGTGGCCAGCTCACGCTCACGCAGGACCGTCAGGATGCGCGCGATATCCTTACGCACGGCACTCAATCGATTGTGATCCTGCAAGCTACCAGCGTACCACTGCTGGCGCAGGTTAAACAATTCGCGACGGGTCTCCTGCAGGCGGGTACGCAGCTGTTCTGATGTCATTTCTCGAAACTCACTCGCACGCATACCTACTCTCCTGCCTCTCCACCATACTCAATCCGGGTGATAATCTGGGTCCGGATAGGGAGTTTGTGAGCAGCCAGACGCAAAGCTTCATACGCGACATCCTCCGGGATACCCCCGACCTCAAACAGCACCCGGCCAGGGCGTACCACTGCTGCCCAATACTCAACCTCACCCTTCCCCTTCCCCATCCGCGTCTCAGCTGGTTTGCTGGTGATGGGCTTGTCTGGGAAAATGCGAACCCAGTACTTCCCGCGGCGGCGCATATGCCGCACGATTGCACGACGGCCCGCCTCGATCTGACGCGCAGAAATCCAAGCCGGCTCCAAGGCCTGAAGCCCGTAGTCGCCGAAGTCGACCTCGACGCCGCGACTCTCCTTGCCCTTCATCCGCCCCCGATGCTGCTTTCGATACTTGACGCGTTTCGGCATCAACATAGCTCACTCTCCTTATCAAAAGGCCTTAAGACCAAACCGGAGGGCTAGCGCCCCTCATCCATCGCGGTGGTCTGTCCGGGCAGAATCTCACCCTTATAGATCCACACTTTCACACCGATCCGGCCGTAGGTGGTGTTCGCCTCTTCCTGAGCATAGTCAATGTCGGCTCGCAGCGTCTGCAGGGGCACACGTCCCTCACGCATCCAGGTTACGCGTGCCATCTCGGACCCCGAGAGGCGGCCTTTGCACATCACCTTGATGCCCTCAGCGCCAGCGCGCATCCCTTGTCGCAGCGCGCGCTTCATAGCGCGACTGTGATAGATACGCTTCTCGAGCTGTGCCACGATATTCTCAGCGACGAGCTTAGCGTCAAGATCCGGCTGCTCGACTTCCTGAACGTCAATGTGGACCCGCTTGCCACCGGTCAGCTCCTCGACGTCCCGACGCAACCCTTTGACGTTTTCCCCTCTCCGACCAATCACCACACCCGGACGCGATGTCCAGACTGCAATGTTGATCTGGTTCGGCGGGAAACGCTCGATCTCAACCCGGGAGATGCCACTCTGCCCATCACGCGATCGCTCGGTCATCTGAGCGTAAATCAGGTTCCGGATCTCGCGATCCTCATTGAGCAGATCCGCATACTCACGACCTCTGGCGAACCAACGGGACTTCCAATCCCGGATAACCTTCAAACGAAAACCATAGGGATGAACTTTGCGCCCCAAGATAAGCCTCCTTAGACTACGCTTATGACTCCAGTCGTTCCTCAAGAACAACCGTGATATGGGACGAACGCTTGCGGATAGGGCGATACCGTCCGCGGCTTCCCCAGCGCGCCCGCCATCCCTTACCAGGCATCACACCCGGCCCTTCATCAGCGGTGATCTTGGCGATATATAGACTATCAATGTCCAGCCCCTTCTCATCGGCGTTAGCCACGGCGGAACGGATCAACTTACGAACCGGTACAGCAGCGGCGTGAGGCATCATACTCAACGCATTGATAGCATCCTGCGCAGCCATGCCGCGGAGGGAGTCGATCACTCGCCGTACCTTCAGAGGCGACATATGGACGTGTCGCGCTTTAGCCTGAACAGTCTCCAGCATAGGACTCACCTCACCATCACCCGGACTTTCTTCTCCCGCGTCACATGCCCGCGGAAAGTGCGCGTCGGCGCAAACTCACCCAGCCGATGCCCCACCATGTTCTCAGTGATGTAGATAGGCACATGCCGACGTCCGTCGTGGACCGCCAGCGTGTGCCCCACCATTTGCGGGAAAATAACTGAGGCCCGCGACCAAGTTCGGATCACACGCTTGCTGCCCGTCCGGTTCATCTCCTCGATCTTCTGCAACAACTTCGGATCTACGTACGGTCCTTTTTTCAGGGAACGTGACATAACAACAACCTCCCTCTACTACCTGCGACGGCGTGTACCAGTCTTGCGCCGCCGAACGATGTATTTATCAGTGTCTTTATTGTGGCGAGTCTTCCGGCCCAAGGTACGCCATCCCCACGGGGACTTCGGTCCAGGCATCCCGATGGGTGACCGTCCCTCGCCACCACCATGCGGGTGATCGCGGGGCGACATCGCTGATCCTCGAACCGCAGGTCTCCAGCCGCGCCAACGCTTCCGACCGGCTTTCCCCAGCTTGATGTTCGCATGTTCAACGTTGCCAACCTGACCGATGGTAGCCATACACTCCCGGCGGACCCTGCGAATCTCACCGCTTGGCAGCCGCATCGTTGCGTAACCGCCTTCCTTCGACATCAACTGCGCCGCAGCACCTGCCGCCCGTACCATCTGTCCTCCATGCCCGGGATGAAGCTCCACATTGTGAATCAACGTACCCAACGGAATCCGCTCTAGAGGCAGCGAATTGCCCACACGGGTCTCTACCTCATCCTTCGAGCTTATGACCGAGTCATCGACCCTCAATCCCAACGGAGCCAGAATGTACCGCTTCTCGCCGTCGGCGTAGGCCAACAACGCGATGCGCGCGGAACGATTAGGATCGTATTCGATCGATTCAACGCGAGCAGGAATACCAAACTTGTCCCTCTTGAAATCGATGAGCCGGTATTGCCGGGCATGTCCTCCGCCACGATGCCGGACCGTGATCCGACCATAGGTATTCCGGCCGGCGCGTTTATTCAGCGGACGTACAAGGCTCTTCTCAGGCTCAGTACGCGTAATCTCATCAAAGGTGTGCCCGGTCATCCCACGACGTCCTGGGGACGTCGGCTTAAACTTCTTTACCGCCATATTACGCCTCCAGTGCCTCTATTCGCTCATTCGGAGCCAACGTCACGATCGCCTTCTTCCATGGCCCACGGCGGGACACGGCGCGGCGGCCGCGCAGTCTGCTCATCTTGCTGGGCATCACCATCGTGTGCACGTCGTCGACCTCAACGTCATAGATCCCCTCGACCGCCCGCTTGATCTCGAGCTTGTTTGCATACAGATGCACAACGAACGCGTACTTGCCCTGCTCACGCATCAAATAGGCCTTCTCAGTTTCCAGTGGCCGCACGATAATATCATAAATGCTCATCTGACTTTACTCCTAAATCTCCACCACGTCGGCGCCGAGCAGCGACTCGATGACCTCGAGCGAGCTAAGCGGCACGACGAGTGTGTCAGCATTCAGCAGGTCTCGGATATTCAAGTACGAAGCCCGCAGCGTCCGCGCAGTCGCAAGATTCCGCACCGAAAGCTCGACGTTCTCATTGCGTTCGGAAAGCAGAATCAACGCTTTGCCATCGCCAGCCTTAATCTGCCCCAAGGTGTTAACGATCTCCTTGGTCTTCGGTGCAGCCATTGTCAGATCATCCACAACAACAACCTGCTGTTCGGCTGCCTTAGCGGAAAGTGCCGAACGCAGGGCGGCCCGTCGCATCTTCCGGGGCATCTTCTTCTCATAGCTACGCGGCAGCGGCCCGTGAGCAATACCACCACCCACAAAGATCGGGGCATTCCGGCTCCCGTGACGCGCTCGACCCGTGCCCTTCTGACGGTACCACTTCGACTTAGTGCGGTTGTTCTCACTGCGGGTCCGGGTCTTGTGCGTACCCATACGACCATTGGCCAACTGGCGCATCAGCGCCTGGTGCATCAACGGAATATTGATAGCGGCCTCAAAAATCTCCGGCCGCAGCTCAACCTCATCAACTTTCTCTCCCTGCATATTAACAACAGGAACGCGCATCGCTAACCCCCTTTGGCGACCCTCTGCTTACGGGCGCCCTTAACCAAGACCAGGCCGCCCCTCGGGCCGGGCACTGATCCACGAACAGCCAGGAGGTTACGCTCCGGGTCAACCAAGACAACCTCGAGATTCTGAATCGTGGTTCGCTTGTTCCCCATATGCCCGGGCATTTTCTGGCCTTTCCAGACCTTACCCGGGGTCGCGCACGCCCCGATTGAGCCCGGCGCACGTTCGCGATCCGACTGACCGTGGGTGCGGGGACCTCCGGCAAAGTGCCAGCGCTTCACAACACCCGCAAAACCACGTCCTTTCGAACGGCCCTCGACGTCAACGCGCTCGCCTGGCTCGAAGATGTCCACGAGAACTTTCTGGCCGACCACGTACTCCTCATCCGATCCTGTGCGCACCTCGCGCAGGTGACGAAGACGCGGCACACCAGCATTCTGCAGGTGGCCCATCTGCCCTTGGGTCAGATGCTTAGCCTTCGCATCACCGTAGCCGATCTGGACGGCTTGATAGCCATCACGATCGGGCGTGCGCACTTGCGTCACATAGCATGGCCCAGCCTCGACAACGGTCACAGGTGCAACCGTGCCGTCCTCTCGAAAGACCTGGGTCATGCCGACCTTTCGTCCTAGAATACCTTTCACCACTTCCTCCTCGGGACTGCCAGCGCTCGTACTCAGTCGACGCTTTGTCAACAGACAAGATCGACCGCTTACTTAGCGCGCCACATCATCCCTGATTTTGTCCCACACCATCCCCCCGGCCATAGGCCCTGAGACTCTTCGAGCCAACGACCAGGGGGCGGCTGTATTAAGGGTTATTCTTGAAAGACTAAACGAACTACAGTTTAATCTCGATGTCGACGCCAGCTGGCATATTAAGCCGCATGAGCGTGTCGATCGTCTTCGAATCCGGTTCTTCGATATCGATCAACCGCTTATGGGTACGAATCTCAAAATGCTCGTGACTGTCCTTGTCGATGAACGTCGATCGACGAACGGTGAACCGTTCAATCTTCGTGGGTAGGGGAACAGGACCCGCGACACGCGCACCGGTGCGCTCGGCAGCTTCGACAATACGCCGAGCAGACTCGTCCAAAATGCGGTGATCGTAACCCTTTAGCCGAATTCGAATACGTTGTTTAGCCATAAACCACCTTACTCTGGTCTGCCTCGACCTATTCCACAACCTTGGTGATCACGCCAGCGCCAACGGTCAAGCCACCCTCGCGGATTGCGAAGCGGTGCCCGGACTCCAGAGCAACAGGGCTGATCAACTCAACGGTCATTGTGGTGCTGTCACCCGGCATCACCATCTCAACACCCTCGGGCAACTGAACGGTGCCAGTGATGTCCATCGTGTTAATGTAGAACTGCGGCTTATACCCAGTGAAGAAGGGCTTATGGCGTCCACCCTCGTCCTTACGGAGGATGTAGACCTCGGCCTCGAACTTCCGACGCGCCTGAATGCTACCGGGGGCAGCCACGACGACGCCACGACCGACCTCGTCCTTACCGACACCACGCAGAAGCAAACCAGCGTTGTCGCCAGCGCGGACGACTTCCAAGGTCTTGTGGAACATCTCCATGGATGTCACCACCGTCTTGCGCGGCCTCTCGTACATATCGCCGACCAGCTCGACCTCAGTGTTGGGCCGCAACGTGCCGCGTTCGACACGTCCCGTCACCACCGTACCCCGCCCCTTGATGGAGAAGACATCCTCAATGGGCATCAAGAACGGACGATCCTCGTCGCGCTCTGGCGTGGGAATGTACTCATCCACCGCGCGCATCAGCTCCCAGATCGGCTGGAAGGCGGGATCATCAGGATTATCGCTCTCCGCAGACAGAGCCTCGAGTGCCGAGCCCTGCACAATGGGAATCTCATCGCCAGGGAACTGGTAGCTGCTAAGCAGCTCTCGGATCTCAAGATCGACTAGCTCCAGCAGCTCAGGATCATCCATCAGGTCAACCTTGTTCAGGAAGACCACGATCGCCGGAACCTCCACCTGACGCGCAAGCAAAATGTGCTCGCGGGTCTGGGGCATTGGGCCATCTACGGCGGAGACCACCAGAATGGCACCATCCATCTGAGCGGCGCCCGTAATCATATTCTTGATGTAGTCGCGGTGACCAGGGCAGTCCACGTGTGCATAGTGGCGGTTCTCGGTCTCATACTCAACGTGCGAGATCGCCACGGTAAGAATCTTGGTCGCATCGCGGCGGAACATCTTCGCATCGGCCTTGGCAACCTCGTCGTAGCCCTTGAAATCCGCCCAACCCTGCGTGGCCAGGACCTTGGTGATCGCCGCAGTCAACGTCGTCTTACCGTGATCGATGTGACCGATCGTTCCGACATTCACATGTGGCTTAGTGCGCTCAAAAACCTCTTTAGCCATTTCTTGCCTCTCCTTATTCTGCTTTCAGATTAGTTCTGTTTCCTCTGTGATTAGGTCTTGTACCAGCCTGGTCAGCAGACTCTCAGCAGCGCCGAGAATCCCGTTCTTGGCTGAAGCCCTACCTTCGTGAGCGACAGCGCCTGGACACACTGATCCTAGCCGCCATAGCCGCCGTACACGATGGCATCCATCTGCCGGGAATCCACCGGTTCATAGTGGTGGAACTCCATTGTAAACGTGCCCCGCCCTTGCGTTACACTGCGCAGATCGGTGGCATACCCAAACATAACGGCCAGGGGCACAAAGGCCCGTACAGCCTGACCACCGCCGGGTCGAGGCTCCATCAACTTGATATCGGCTCCCCGTGCGTTCAAATCACCCAGGACTTCACCGAGGAACCCCTGTGGAACGACCACTTCTACATCCATCACCGGTTCCAGCAGTACCGGCTCGGCTCGCTCTACTGCCTGGCGAAATGCCTGCGCAGCCGCTGCTTTGAAGGCGATCTCTGTAGAGAGCATCTCATCCACATCCGCCTCAACGAGGCGGATTTCAATCCCCACAAGCGGGTATCCGGCAAGGAAGCCGCTCTCCAACGACTCTAGCGCCCCAGCTCTGACCGCCTTAACGAACTCAGCAGTCAGGTCCTGCGGACGCAAGAGATTGACAAATTTGGACGCTTCCCCAGGCTCGGCAGGTCTGACTTCCAGCCCCACACGTGCGTACTGGGGTTTTCCAGCCAACATCCGATCGAAGACGACTTCGGCGCGGCCGGTCTGCGTTACGGTCTCCTTGTACGCAACTCGAACTTTCCCGACGTTTGCTTCCACCCGGAACTCCCGCAGCATTCTGTCAACGAGAATCTCCAGATGGAGCTCACCCATCCCCGACAGGATTGTCTGGCCTGTAGCTTCATCCATCCTAACCCTAAAGGTCGGGTCTTCCTCCCCCAATCTCTCAAGCGCCTCATCCAACCGATCTTGATCAGCCACGGTCTTCGGTTCTACGGCAACTGAGATAACGGGTTCCGGAAAGCGAATTGACTCCAGAACGATTGGCGCATGCATCGCCGACAAGGTGTCACCGGTGATCGTGTTCTTCAAACCCACGGTCGCCCCAATGTCGCCCGCTTTCAGTTCATCGATCTCCTCTCGGCGATCTGCGAACATCCTGAGCAACTTGGTGACACGCTCCCGGGTCTGTTTACCTGGATTCAGGTAGACATTCCCGCGGGTCAGCGTACCCGAATACACTCGGAAGTACGCCAACCGTCCCGCGTAAGGATCTGTAGCTATTTTAAAGATCAACGCTGCCAACGGAGCCGATGGATCCGCAGGCCGCTCTTCGACACGTTCTTTCTTAGGGTTCTCACCCTTCACCGGCGGAATATCCAACGGAGAAGGCAAGAAATCCACAACAGCATCGAGTAAGGGCTGAATGCCCTTATTGCGCAATGCCGAACCACATAACACCGGTTGCACCAGCCCATCCACGGTCGCCTGCCGGAGCGCACGACGCAACGCCTCCGGGGAGATCTCCTCTCCCTCCAGGTAGCGCTCCATCAGCTCGTCATTGGTCTCGACGATCGATTCGAGCATCGCTTCCCTGGCTTCGCGCGCCGTTCCCTCAACTTCTGGCGGAATCGGGATATATTCCGGTTTCTGGCCCAAATCATCGGACCAGAAAACCCCACGCCATTGGATCAGATCTACTAAACCACGGAACTCGGACTCCGCGCCGATCGGCCATTGGATGGGAACTGGGTTCGCGCTCAACCGCTCGCGAATCGTGTCCACAGCGTGGGCAAAATCCGCCCCCAGCTTATCCATCTTGTTCACGAACGCGATCAGCGGGACGTTGAACTCACGTGCCTGCCGCCACACAGTCTCAGACTGGGGCTCCACGCCGGCGGTCCCATCAAAAACCACAACACCGCCATCCAAAACGCGCAGGCTACGCTGAACCTCTGCAGTGAAGTCGATGTGTCCCGGCGTATCGACGATGTTGATCTGGCATCCTTGCCAGAAACACGTGACCGCCGCCGACGTGATCGTGATCCCCCGTTCCTTCTCCTGGGCCATCCAATCGGTGATCGTGGTACCTTCGTCCACGCTACCGAGACGGTGCGTACGCCCTGTGTAGAAAAGGATGCGTTCCGTCGTGGTGGTCTTGCCCGCATCGATGTGGGCAATGATCCCGATGTTACGTATATTCTCAAGTGAATGTGCTTCGGCCATCGCTCAGAACCTCAGTGTTATCTATCAGCGACAGCCCATTTTGGCGATTCACCACTCTGTAAAGGAGCGGTGTCAACCTACCAGCGAAGATGGGCGAACGCGCGGTTGGCTTCCGCCATCCTCAGGGCATCCTCGCGCCTCTTAACTGCGGATCCGACCCCATTCGCGGCATCGACGAGCTCCGCCGCCAACTTAGAAGCCATACCACGGCCAGGTCGATTTCGAGCAGCAGCCAGAAGCCAACGAATGCCCAAGGAAAGCTGTCGATATTGGGGCACCTCGACCGGAATCTGGTAGGTCGCGCCACCCACACGGCGTGGCTTCACCTCAACGGGCGGCATGACATTCTGCAGCGCCTCGTTGAATACCTCCAGAGCCGGCTTATTCGTGCGCGCCTCAGCCATATCCATCGCTTCGTACATAATGCGAGTGGCTATACTCTTCTTGCCGCCCTGCATCATACGGTTAATGAACTTCTGCAACGACACGCTATTGTATCGGATATCGGGTTCGATCTCTCGTTTAGGTGGACGGTTTCGCCTTGGCATATCTTACTCTATCCTTTATGATTCGGCTTTGGTCCCGTACTTGGACCGTTGCTGCTTCCGCCCTTCGACACCCGCGCAATCCAAAGCGCCGCGCACAATGTGGTAGCGCACACCGGGCAAGTCCTTGACACGCCCACCGCGCACCAACACGACGGAGTGCTCCTGCAGGTTATGCCCTTCACCCGGAATATAAGCTGTCACTTCCAGGCGGTTGGAAAGCCGAACACGAGCGATCTTCCGCAACGCGGAGTTGGGCTTCTTCGGCGTCGTTGTCCGCACAATTGTGCAAACACCCCGCTTCTGGGGATTCCCTTCCTTCACGCGCGTACGCTCGCCACCCTTCTTCGTATTCACATTGTAGGCCAGCGCCGGGGACTTCGACTGCCGAGGCTTCGGCTTACGTCCCTTGCGTACCAACTGATTGATTGTCGGCACTTTCTCCTCCTAAGATCTCACCTCTTCACAACAAAGACCATGTCTTCTTGTCTTTTTCGCACTGAAGAAGGCCATCTTAATCGCGATGGCCTCCTCGTTCTCGACCGTGTAACGTACCCGTGCGGGCAACAGGGGTTTTTGCTGTCACCCTTATGCGAATCAAAAGTGTACCATAAAGGTCGGAAAGGTCAACCCCATCCGCTCAACGGC
>CAZPJP010000062.1:15284-21258 GCA_964586915.1 uncultured Anaerolineales bacterium | reverse complement strand
GAGGGAAGCATTTTCATTATACACGATCGCGTCTCAACACAAGAGCCCGTCTTTCGAGCTTGCGACGGATCATGCCCGAGCAAGCTCGGGGCACCCGTCGCAAGCGTGAAAGTGAGCTGATCGCTCGCGCCGGATCACAGGCCGACGCGTTCCCTGACTTAAGGATGTAGCATCAGGCGGCCCTCAGAGTTGACGAACACGCGGAATCTGCTATACTTCTTCTCGTGAAAGGTTGGTTTCCGCAGGCGGCAGTTTTCCCCTAGCTGGTCTCAGTTAGTTGGTAATCTGTAATGCGCCGAGATGGCGTCCATTCTGGACGCTGAAACTTGGCACTGAGCCAGCGTTTTGAGAACCCACTTGGCTTTCAAAGCGACCTTGCTTGGCGCACGCCTGTGCTATTGAGTTTGAGTTACATATTGGAGAGGTATTTAGAAGTAATGGCTAAGAATTTACAGATTACACCCCTGGGCGGTCTGGGGGGCATTGGCAAGAATATGACAGTGTATGAGTATGGCCGCAACTTATTGGTTGTCGATTGTGGCGTGATGTTTCCGGACAATGATATGTACGGCATCGACCTGGTGCTGCCCGACTTCAGCTACGTAGTTGAGAATCGGGACATTGTGCGAGGCATCGTGCTGACGCACGGTCATATGGACCACATTGGTGCCCTGCCCTATTTGCTGCGGCAGGTAAACGTCCCGATCTATGGGACGCGGTTGACCCTTGGACTGGTCGAGCGACAGCTCGCCGAGAAGAACCTGCTCGACAAAGCGGATCTTCGCGTCATCAACGAGAGCGACCGGCTGCACCTCGGTCCCTTCCGCGTGAGCCCCTTCGCGGTGGCCCACTCGATCCCCGACGCCGTCGGGTACGTGATTGAGACGCCGGTTGGCAAGGTCGTGCACACCGGCGACTACAAGATGGACGAGACGCCAGCCGGTGGTTACACCACGAACCTGGACAGGCTGCGAGAGCTGACCAGTGACGGGGTCCTGGCGCTGCTGAGCGACAGCACGAACGCCGACCAGCCCGGTCGCACTGAGACCGAGCAGGTCGTGCGCAAGACGCTGGATCGACTCTTCACTGAGGCCAAGGGGGATCGCATCATCATTGCGACCTTCTCTTCGCTGCTGGCGAGGGTGCAGGAGATTATGGATCTGGCCCAGAAGCACGGTCGGAAGGTCGCGATCACGGGCCGGAGCATGGAGAGCAACGTCGAGCTGGCCCGCGATCTCGGCTACCTGAAGGTGCCCGATCACGTGCTGGTGGATCCGCATGCGCGGATTCGACCGGAGAAGCTCGTGGTGCTTGCCACCGGTTCGCAGGGCGAGCCGCGCTCGGCGCTCAACCGCATGTCGGAGGGGAACCACCGGCAGGTGCAGGTTGGGCACGGCGACACGATCATCATTTCGGGCGGCACAATCCCCGGTAACGAGGAGGATGTCGGTCGCATGCTGAACGGGCTCTTCGAGCGGGGCGCAAACGTGATCTACGGCGCGATGGCTGCGGTTCACGTCTCCGGACACGGCGGACAGGGCGACATGCGTGTGATGTTGGACACGGTCAAGCCCAAGTACGTGATCCCGCTCCATGGTGAGCGGCGCCATCTCTATGTGCACAAGCGCCTTGCCGAGGAGGCAGGCATCCAGCGGGACCGGATCTTCATCCTCAAGGAGGGCTTGCCCTGGCTGACAGACGGAGAGAAGGGCTGGACAGGCGACGCCATGCCGATGGAAGACGTCTGGGTCGATGGACGCCTGATTGGCGAGATCGGTGAGATCGTGCTTCACGATCGGCACCGTCTCTCCCAGGACGGCTTCATCGTGGCGCTGATCCCAGTCAACGACAAGAAGGAGCTGGTCGGCGAGCCACAGATCGTGAGCCGTGGTTTCGTCTACCTCAATGAATCGGAGGAGTTGATGGAGGCCAGCCGCGAGGAGATCAAGCGGCAGGTGAAGCGCGGAACCCGCGATTTGCGCCGCACGCTGGGCGACTTCTTCTATCGCAGAACACGCTCTCGTCCGATGGTCCTGCCTCAGTACATTCAGGTCTAGTCCTGAGCTGAGTGCAGAATAGCTGAAAACTCCGACCGGGCCCTTTGCGGGCCCGGTCTTGCTTTTGTCAGGGTGTCGCGGTAAAGTCGCGGCATAGAGAAAGCACCGTTACACTCCTGGGGGAACGCAATAAGCGAGATGAAGATGATCTCAGAAATAACACCTCAATCTACGCAGCCAACCCCAAAGCTGGATCTGATCTTCCTGGGGACTGCCGCCGCTCTTCAGCTCCCTTCTTTCCACTGCACGTGTGATATCTGCGAGGCGGCGCGGGCCGACCCCGGTCAGCGGCGCACGCGGGCCTCGGTGGCCCTCCTGGGAGAGGAGACGGTCTTGATCGACGCAGGACCGGATCTCGAGGCGCAGCTCGAACGCGAGGGGATCCGACAGATCGATCGCATCTTCATCACGCACTGGCACTATGATCACATTGCCGGCCTGCCCGGGCTCGGCGAGCCCGCACGCATCGGGCGTTGGCCGCCTATCGCACTCTACCTGCCGGCGGAGGTGGCCCATCATTTCGACCAGGAGCTGGCCTACCTGCGTGGCGTCTTCGATCTCCACCCTATCCAACCCGGTGACAGGTTTGACCTGCCTGATGGCACGTGGGAAGTGGTGAAGACTACGCATACCGATCACAGCGTCGGGTTCGTGGTTGGAGCCGGTCAACGGTTCGCCTATCTGGTTGATGGTGTCACGCCGCCCGGGGCCACACTGGCACGGCTTCAAGATCTGGACTTCGTTGTGCTCGAGGCTACGATGGACGAGCTGGATGAAGCGTGGCTTAATTTCTCGCTGGGAGAAGCGGTGGCCTGCTGGCGGCGGATCGGCGCCGACCGCTGTATCCTCACCCATCTTTCATGCCACAGCTGGCGGGACGGCAAGCTGATCGCGGGGATGTCGCACACCGAGCGGGCGGCCTATGAGGCTGCCACGCCCGGCCTCACATTTGCCTACGACAGTCTGCGTGTCAGTATTCGAGCATCCGTGGCAGCGTCTTCGCCTCCTCGATCCAGGACCGGATCCGGCTCACACCAGGCACCCGGCGCACGAGATGGCGGACAGCATTGACCATCAGCAGCTTGGCACGCAAGTTCTCCGGGTTGCGCTGTGCCAACTCCACCACCGTATCCACGCCAGCCGCCTCCAACAGGTCCGAGTACTCGGCACCGATCCCGGAGACGCGCATCAGATCCGCTTGATTCGCCCACTCGAGGATCTGGCGCTCCGTGAGCCCGGCCTTCTCCGCGATCTCAGCCCGCCCCTCCGGCGTCGCCGCCTGCCTCAGCAGCTCCTGCGTCGTCCCGATCCGGGCCTGGGCCAGCTTCTGCGCATAGACCTCACCGACGCCCTCGATCCTGGTCACTCGTGCCATCTGGGGCCTCCCTTCGGAAACCACGGTCTATATTAGCGGACCATCATCGTTTGGCTTGTCTCCACTGTATACCTGGCATGCCAAAATGACAAGCGAGACGTGGGGGTCTATGTCGGTCGGACGCCGCGTTGCGCAGTGACGATCTCATCGAGGAGGCGATCCCAGTCTTCATCGATCTGCTGGCGAGCTGGGTCCGCATCGTACCAGTCGATGATCTCCTGCGCGCCCTGGACGAAGGGGATGGTCGCGACGTAGTCCGGCACGATGCGCTTCACCTTCGTGTTGTCAAAGATCACGCTGTGCGTCTTGTCACCCAGCAGACCCGCACCCCAGTTGGCGTCGTAGGCGTTGATTACCTCCGAGGGTACGTGAACCAGCTCGGGATCCTCCACACCAGCGGCACGCGCCACAATGCGGAAGATCTGGTTCCACGTCAGCACCTCATCGGAGGTGATGTGGTAGGTCTCCCCCAACGTCCTGTGATCCCCCAGAAGCCCCACGAAGGCCTTGGCGAAGTCGCGATGGTGCGTCAGCACCCAGAGCGACGTCCCATCGCCGTGGACCACCACCGGCTTGCCTTTTCGCATCCGGTCCACGACAGTGTAGCGCCCGCGAAAGGGTAATAGCGTCTTGTCATAGGTGTGGGAAGGGCGCACGACGGTCATCGGGAACCCCTCCTCCCGATAGGCGCGCATCAGACGCTCCTCGCACGCGATCTTGTCGCGCGAGTACTGCCAGTAAGGATTGTGCACCGGCGTCGACTCGGTAATAGGCAGGCTGCGCACCGGCTTATGGTAGGCCGACGCAGAGCTGATAAAGATGTACTGGTCGGTCCGGCCCCGAAAGAGCTCGAGGTCCGTCTCGGCCTGCGGCTCGGTGAAGACGATCCAGTCGACGACGACGTCAAAGGTCATATCGCCGATGGCGTCGAGCACCGTCACTGGCTCGCGGATGTCGCCAATAAGCACCTCGGCGCCCTCGGGCACCGGACGCCTCGATGTCTGCCCACGGTTCAACAGATAGAGCTCGATCCCGCGCTCCACGGCCAACTGCGAACAGGCGGAGCTGATGATGCCGGTTCCGCCGATGAATAGGACTTTCATTGTCAAGTTGGGCTCCTCTTCTTCTAGGTACTTGGTCCCACATGAGGTGACGCAGCCCTGAGGCTCCGGCACGCGCCTATGTCTATGGTATGGTCGTCGGCGGGGGTGTCAAATGGGGGACCGGCGGTCAGCTGTCAGCCGTCAGCTGTCAGAAAATAGACAGGAGTAGGGAGTAGGGAGTAGGGAGTCGAGCGTGTCGTGAAGCCCGGAAACTGGAGAGTGTGGGAGGTTGGGAGCGGATGCTGTCGTCGCCGGACAAGTCGGTTCGCCGATGGGCAAGAGACGTTGACGATGCACGCCTGCGCTCTAGGCCCAGGAGGGATGGCGGCGGCGACGGGTGCTAAGTGCTCTGCCGACATCTGCCGCGAGAGGCCGGGTCGACAGAGCAGCGCTGCGGCGGTCGGTCGACGCGAGCGGATTCGGTTTTCGCTGTCCCTCGGGACAGAACGTGCGATAATAAGGGCACGGACGATCTTTGCAGGCTTGTCACGCTCGATTGCACCTAAGCGAGACCCTCAGAATGGACACTATCCGTGGGCACCATAGACCCACAATCGGCATATTGGCCGGCTGGCAGTTCTATCGGACCGCTACCAACCTCAGCTACCTGAAGCCTGTCTTCAACGGCATTGATCAAGCTGCCCGAGATCTGAACTGTAGCGCGTTTTTCGGCTGTGGGATGGGCGCATCGGCCAGCCCGGCCGATCCCATTCGCCCAGCCTGGCCGGTCCCCGCCCCGGATGTCGATTACGTTTCGATTGGCCCGGAGAACACCGACGGGCTGATTGTCTGCAGCCCGCTGCATTCGCCCACCCGGTCGCAGCAGCTCCAGGACTGGCGTGTCGCCGGGCACCCGGTTCTGTTTATCGGTTCGGGCGAGAACGGACCGACGATCGCGGCCGACAATGCCAGTGGCATTCTCGAGGCCGTTGCGCACCTGGTCGAGCACGGCCATCGGCGCATCGCCTTCCTGGCCGGCAGCCCCGATGACCTGCAGGGCGACACCGGCGATCGATTACGGGCGTATCAGGCGGCCCTGGCGGCCCATGGGCTGGAGCGCGACCCTCGGATCGTCGTCTATGGCCGACACGTGTACGACGGCGGGTATACCGGCATCTCCCAGATCATCGATAGCGGCGTGCCCTTCAGCGCCCTCCTGGCCAGCAACGATGAGATGGCGCTGGGGGCTATGCAGGCCATCAAAGAGCGGGGGCTCCGCATTCCCCAGGATGTGGCCGTCATTGGCTTCGACAACCGCCTGGAAGGTACCATCCAGGACCCGGCATTAAGTAGCGTCCACGTCCCGCTGTATGGTGTGGGGTACCAAGCCGTTGAGCTTATGGTCCACCATCTCGAGGGAGCCGCACAGCTGAGCGGTGCGACCCGAGTGCGTACTCGCCTGGTGACGCGCGAATCCTGTGGTTGCGGCAGTTTGAGAC
>CAZPJP010000062.1:0-15184 GCA_964586915.1 uncultured Anaerolineales bacterium | reverse complement strand
GCCTCTCCGCATCTGGCGCGCGAGATCCTCGATCAGGCGCGTCAGACCATCAGTTTCCAGATGCAACGTCAGCATCGGCACATGATTATGGATCAGCGCTGGTCCAGCAGCCGGTTGAGCCTGCTGACGGCCAGCCTACAAACCGCGCTCGATGAGACCCGAATCTACGAGATCCTGGCGCAGCACTTTCGAACTATGAACATCGACCCAGCACTCGTTGTTCTCTTTGAGGCGCAGGAGGATGATGCGCTGGCAACCAGCGTGCTGCACAACGGTCTTCAGCCTGAGCAGGCTCCCATTCGCTTCTCCAGCCCGGCGTTTCCGCCCGTCGGGCTGTTCGATGTAAATCAGCCGGTCCAGCTCGCTATGGTTCCACTGGTCGATCAGACCGGGCAATTGGGATATGTGGTCTTCGGAACGGAATACTTTGACCTCTACGGTGCCATCGTCCAGCAGTTGGGCGGCGCCTTCAACACGGCCCGCCTGTACCGGGAAGCCACCGAAGGCCGCAGGCTGGCCGAAGAGGCCAACCGCATGAAGAGTCGATTCCTGTCGACCATCAGCCACGAGCTGCGCACGCCCCTGAACCTGATCGTTGGACTCAGCGGTATGGTGCTGCAGGACAGCGACGAAGGCGGTGTGCCTCTACCCGAAGCCGCCCGCAACGACGTCGACCGGATCCATGCTTATGCTCAGCACCTGGGTGGATTGATTGGCGATGTGATTGACCTGGCCACCAGCGACGCGGGGCAGCTGCGTCTGAACAACGAGAATGTGAACCTCGCTCAGACACTAAGGATCGTCGCCGAAAGCGGCAGCCAGCTTGCCAAAGACAAAGGGCTGACCTTTGAGTCCAGCCTGCCGGAAGCGGGTCCATGGGTGCGGGGCGACCCAATGCGGTTGCGACAGGTGGCGCTCAACCTCATCAACAACGCCGTCAAATTCACCGCAAAGGGCACCGTCCGCCTGTGGCTGGAGGATCATGGCGACTCGGTGACGGTGCGGGTCAGCGATACGGGCCTAGGGATCCCACCCCAGGAACAGCAGGTCATCTTCGATGAGTTCCGCCAGTCGGATCGCAGTGTGGCGCTGGGGTACGGCGGACTGGGCCTGGGATTGGCAATCAGCAAACGGCTGGTGGACATGCACGGCGGCACGATCGCTGTACAGTCCACCGGTATTGAGGGCGCGGGGTCAACCTTCGCTTTCACCCTGCCGACGATACGGCTGCCTGTTGACGACCCACGCCAACCTAAAGAAGCCCAGCGTGGCCAGCAAAGCGTCGTTGTCTTGACCAGCCAGCTCGGCACGAGCGAGCGGTTATGCGAAGAACTGCACCGACGTGGCTTCGAGGTGCATACCGTGTTCATGAGACGGGGCATGGATTGGCGCGCGGAGATGGGTCCCTGGGATGCTGATGCCATCATACTAGACGTGAGCATCGACTCGGCGCTCGGATGGGAGACGCTGAAAGAGATCAAGAGCCAAAACAACCTGGTGGGCGTCCCGGTGCTGTGGTTCTCCTCAGCGCAGTCAGAGGGCTCACTGCTGGAATTGGACTATCTGACCAAACCTATTGAGATCACCGAGCTGACCCGAGCGCTGGACCAACACTGGCTCATGGATGGGACGATTCGCCCAGCGCGCACCATCCTGGTCGTGGATGACGAGCCCAATACGCTGGACATGCATGCACGAATCGTGCAGGCGCATTCGGCGAGCAATCGCGTATTGAGGGCGCGCAACGGGCATGAGGCCCTCGACATCCTGCACCGAGAGGCGGTCGACCTCGTTCTGTTGGATTTGCAGATGCCGGAGATGGACGGATTTGAAGTGCTCGAAGCGCTGCGCGGGCTGGAAAGCATGCGCACTATCCCGGTGATCGTGGTGACGGGCCAGAATCTCACCGAATCCGACATGGTCCGCCTGAACCAGGGCGTCACGACCATCTTGCGCAAAGGTCTGTTCAGCATCGACGAAACGATTGCGCACATCAGCGCAGCGCTGGAGAACAAACGCCGGCTGAGTGGGGAAGCCCAGCGCTTAGTCCGGATCGCGATGGCATTTGTGCATAAGCACTACGCCGAAGATCTGTCCCGGGGGATCATTGCACAACACATTGGCATCACTCCGGATCACCTGACCTTCTGTTTCCGCCAGGAACTGGGGACCACCCCCATTCAATACCTGCAGCGGTATCGGATCAACCGGGCAAAACAGCTGCTGAAGGACACCCAGCAGACCGTTACCGAGATCGCAAACCAGGTAGGCTTTTCCGACAGTGGGTATTTCAGCCGCATCTTCCGCCGCGAGACCGGCACCACCCCGAGCGCGTTCCGGCGTTCTTGAGTACGCTCCACCTCAATGGCCCAAGGGCTGGCTCGAGATGAGCCAGCCTTTTCTGTTGTGTGCCAGGCACGTCGCGTAGCTCGGAGATAAAAGACCTCCGCAGGCCGAGATAGCCGAAACCGGCAAATCTTTAACGCCATGATCTGTCCGAATTCGACCCGCTTTCCTCCAAGCCAACCTCGGAAGCGCTTCCTATAATGAAGGTGAAACATGGAAGCGGTTCCGAAAAGGAGCGTGTAAGTGAACAAGACTCTGACGTTGGAACACATCGCGGAATTGGCTGGCGTCTCCCGTACGACCGCTTCGCGCGTGATCAACGGGCGTCCGGGCGTGTCGGCTGCCACACGGGAGCGGGTGCTGAAAGTGATCGAAGAGGTCGGTTACCAACCCAACCAGAACGCGCAGTCATTGGCCGCTCACCGTTCGCGAAAGGATCCTGACTGATCGACGTGGTCTTCAGAATCCGGCTCTCTCGGGGGAGGAGGTGGACTCGACAACCGTTTTCGATACGTCCCTTTCCGCTATTGAACGCGTTTCTTGATTGATACTAGATTTCTGTAAGGAGGATGGACGATGAGAAAGAGATTTATGTTCCTAATGACCGTTCTGGTCATCCTGAGCATCGTATTGACTGCCTGCGGGGGGGCATCCACGCAGGGCACTGGCACATCGGGCGGGCAGGCTGCGGATGAGGAAGTGACACTTCGCGTGCTTGTCCATCAGAATCCCCCGATGGTTGCCTTTATGGAGGCCTTCAACAAGACGTTCCAGGAGACGCATCCCAACATCATCGTGGATATGTCCGTCGTCAACGCCGGGGACCTCGCCACCGTGACGCAGACGCGCCTGACCGCCAACGACGTCGACGTCGTCGATATCTTTGGGTTCGCCAACGCGGCGCAGCCGTATATGAGTCGGGCCGATGCGCCGAACTGGCAGCAGCTCATCGACGCCGGTCTCCTGATGGACCTGACGGATCAGCCCTTTGTCGACAACTACGATGACGCCGCGAACGAGGACGCCGGCACGTACAACGGCAAGGTGTATGCGATCAACCTTGGGCGCATCACCTACAGCGGCATCTTCTACAACAAAGACCTGTTCGCCGCGAACAACGTCGAGGTGCCCACCACCTGGCCCGAGCTCGTCGCAGCGTGTGAGACGTTCAACGCGGCCGATATCCCGTGCATGACCGCCGGCGGCAAAGACGGCTGGCCCATCTTCGTCGGCGCCTACGGCCTCATCGGCGCCATGTATCCTGACCAGGCCGGTCTGGTGGAGGGTCTGTGGACGGGCACCATCAAGTGGAACGACGCCAAGTCGCTGGAGATGTGGGAGAAGATGCAGGTCTACGCCCGCGACATGATGGAGCCGGGGGCCGTGGGCATCGCCAACGACGGCGCGCCGGGCCGCTTCGCTTCCGGCGAGGTCGCGATGCTGCCGGGCGGCAGCTGGATGGCCTCCGCGATCGACACCTCAGAGCCCGACTTCGAATGGGGCTATATCCCCTTCCCCGGCTCGGACAACGCCGAGGACAATGAGTACCTTTTCGGCAAGTACGACCAGGGCTGGGCGATCGCAGAGAAGTCGCCGAACAAAGACGCGGCGATCACCTACCTGACCGAATTCTCGACGCCGGAGAACTACGACGCCTTCGCCAACGCGGTGGGCTTCATCCCCACCCAGCCCACATCCAAGCTGACGACCACGATCGGCGAGGAAGTGGCCCCCTACCTGGAGAACTTCCGGGTTGGCTACGAACAATACTGGGTCGCCCCCAAGGGCGCCGGCGAGTTCGCCAATCCCTGGGCCACCTACTTCGAGCCCTTCGGCACCTATGACGATCCCCAGACGCTGGCCGACAAAGTCCAGTCAGATCTCCAGGCCGGTCTCGACGCAGTCCAGCAGTAGCACAAGTTTCCCTCGTCCAGGCTTCCCTCCCGCGTGGCGGGAAGCCTGGACGCTCACACAAGGAGGGCAGGCAAGATGACCTACCATTTCGGACGCGGTCGAGCGAGGGCAGTGCCGTACTTGCTGCTCCTGCCCGGTGTGCTGTTTTATCTGATCATCGCCCTCGGCCCGTCTATGGCGACAGCGGTGTACGCCTTTACCGACGCCACGCTGCCCGGGGCGCCTGTCAACTGGATTGGGCTCGAGAACTTCCGGGAGTTCCTGTTCCTGGGCCGGGCATCCGTCAATAATCTCGCCGTCCTGGGCCGCACCCTGATCTTCAGCTTCTTCGTCTCCACCATTCAGTTCGCCCTTGGCCTTTTCGTGGCCCTGATCATCAACCAGAAGCTGAAAGGCCGGGACTTCTTCCGCACCCTGTACTTCATGCCCGTGATCCTCGGTGCGGTTATCCAGGGTCTGATCTGGTCCCTCTTCCTCTACCCGATGGGCGGGCCGCTGGCGAAACTGCTCAGCCTGTTTGGGGTGCAGCCCCTCTTCCTGGGCGGGCAGCCGACGGAGGCCTTCGCCTGGGTGATCGTGGTGCAGATCTGGGCCAATATGGGCATCACGATGATCATTTTCCTTTCGGGACTGCAGACCATCCCCACGGAGATGTATGAAGCGTCTACCATCGACGGCGCCAACACCTGGCAGGTCTTCCGCAGTGTGACCTGGCCGCTGCTCACCCCCAGCGTCAACACCAACCTGACGCTGAACATCATCGGCAGCTTGCAGGCCTGGCAGTTGTTCCTGGTGCTGATCGGCTACAAGCAGGGCACGCAGGTGCTGGGCTACCTGATCTACGCCACCGGTTTCGCCTCCGCGGGCGGCACGTCCACCAGCTTCCGCCAGGGCTACGCCGCGGCGGCGTCCATCGTCCTGTTCCTGATCGTGCTGGTGATCGGCATGGCTGTCAATACTGCGCTGCAGCGCAGGGAAGCGAGGATTTTGGGATGAACGCAACAACTCCTCAAGTTCTAGCAGTTGAACGGAAGGCTGCCGTCCGGGAAGCCCGCCGCATCCCGTGGGGAAAGATCGGCTCCTACGCGGTGCTGCTCGTGTTCGCGGCGATCTATCTGGGTCCGCTGCTCATGCTGGTCAACACTTCACTAAAGACGAATCCGTCTTTTATGCGGAACCCGATCGGGCTGGCGACCGAATTCGAGCTCCAGAACTTCGTCGAGGCGTGGCACAAGGCCAACTTCGCCGGGTACCTGGTAAACTCGATCCTCTACACGGTGGCGGGCACCACCATCTTCACCCTCACTGCGCTCTTCGTGGCGTTTCCGATCGCCCGGGGCTACGTAAAGTATTCCAACTGGATTCTCACTATGTTCGTGATCGCCCTGTTCCTGCCACCCGCGCTGATCCCGCAGTTCCAGTTGATGCGCGCTCTGGGGCTCTATAACACACGGTTTGGCTACATCATGCTCTTCGTCGTGAACCCCATCGGGATGACGATCCTGGTCAACTACATCAAGACGGTGCCGAAGGAACTGGACGAGGCGGCGGCGATGGACGGCTGCGGCTACTTCGGCTTTGTGACCGGTATCGTCTTGCCCCTGATCCAGCCCGCCATCGCCACGGTGGTTGTGTTGCACGCCATCGGGATCTGGAACGAGATCATCGCGCCGACCATCTATCTGACGAACAAGGACTTCTATCCGATCACCCGGGGTCTGATCGTCTTCCAAGGCGTCTACGGGAGCGAGTGGCCGCTGCTAGCAGCCGCCGTGCTGCTGCTCACGCTGCCCATGCTGGTGCTGTTCCTGTTCCTGCAGCGGTACATCGTGTCCGGGCTGACGGCAGGGTCGGTGAAGGGATAGGGGGAGTGATACGAAGCTCAGAAAGATATCTGTCACGTCAGACCATCTATGTATAACAACAGACACACCATCTTGGTGCTTAGCATCTGTCTTGCAGTTGTGACGGCAACGGGCTGTTCTGTCGGGCTCTTCAGGGCGCAGCCCACGCCGGTCGCCGACCTGCCGGGCTGGACGTTGGTCTGGCACGACGAGTTCGACGGCAGGCGGGGAACGCGGCCCGATCCGGAGGCCTGGGGCTACGACCTGGGCGGTGAGGGATGGGGCAATCTGGAGCATCAGACCTACACCGACGAACGGGCCAATGCCGCGATGGACGGGAAGGGCGCGCTGGTGATCACGGCCGATAGGCTCGAGACCCCAGGGGACGGCGGCCTGGACTGCTGGTACGGTCCGTGCTTCTATACGTCTGCCCGGCTGTTGACTAAAGGCAAGTTTGAGTTTACATATGGGCGGGTGGAGGCGCGGCTCAAGCTGCCCACCGGGCGGGGCATCTGGCCGGCATTCTGGATGCTCGGCGCCGACATCGACACGGTTCCTTGGCCGGACTGCGGTGAGATCGACGTCATGGAGAACATCGGCAGCGAACCGGACATCGTGCACGGCACGGTCCACGGACCGGGGTACTCCGGTTCGGGCGGGCGCGGCGGGCTCTACCTGCTCAAGGACGGCGCGTTCGCGGATGATTTCCACGTCTTTGCCATCGAGTGGGAACCCGAGGAGATCCGCTGGTACGTGGACGATCAGGAGTACTTCTCCGTGACGCCGGATGATGTAAATGGGCCGTGGGTGTTTGACGATCCCTTCTTTCTGATCCTCAATGTTGCGGTGGGCGGCAGATGGCCGGGGTATCCGGATGCCAACACGGTGTTTCCGCAGATCCTGCAGGTCGACTACGTGCGGGTGTATCAGAACTAGCCGGGCGGTCCCGATCACCGGAACCGTGGCTCTGTGGAAGAGCGCGGCTCTTCTGAGACCTTTACGGAAGGAATGAAACCCATGAATCCTAAATCACCGACGATCTTCATCGGCGACACGGTGCAGAAGCAGAACGAGAAAGCGGTCGCGGGCAGCTTCGTCACGCTGCTCGGCGAGCCCTTCTACCAGATCCGCAACACCGACGCGATGGCGCCGTTTTTTATAAGCCTTGTGAGCCCCTCGGACCATTGGCTCTTCATCGCCTCCAGCGGGGGGCTCTCTGCCGGGCGGGCCAGCGCGGAGCAGGCGATCTTCCCGTACTACACGGTGGACAAGCTGACGGAGAACAGCGACAACACCGGTTACAAAGCCATTCTGCTGGTCGACCGTGGCAACCGCAAGTATCTTTGGGAGCCCTTTTCGGACCGGCAGTGGGGTATCTACGCCATCGAGCGCAATCTCTACAAGAACGTCACCGGGACCGCCCTGGTCTTCGAGGAGCGCAACCTTGATCTCGGGCTGGTCATCCGCTACGCTTGGCGGACCAGCGAGCGGTTCGGCTTTGTGACGACGACTTGGCTGATCAATACTACGGACACCCCCTGCCGGGTCGAGATCCTCAGCGGGATCCAAAACCTCCTGCCCGCCAACGTCACGAGCCAAACCCAGAACACCTTCAGCTCGCTGCTGGACGCCTACAAGCGCAGCGAGCTGGTCCCCGAAACAGGGTTGGGCATTTTCACCCTCAACTCGACGCTGACAGATCTGGCGGAGCCCAGCGAGTCGCTGCTGGCCACAACCGTCGCGCAAGTTGGCTCGACCAGCCCAAGCAGCATCCTGCTCTCCTCCCTCCAGCTTGACCGATTCCGCGCGGGCAAGGGGACTACCACCGAAAGAGAGATACGAGGACGGCGCGGCGCTTACTTTGTCCATGCAGCGATGAGCCTGGCCGCTCACGAGGAACGGTCCTGGCATCTGATCACGGATACGGGCCAGGATGCCGCCGCGGTGGTCGACACAGATCGCTGGCTGCGCAGTGACCCATCCACCTTGGTGCGCGACCTGGAGGCGGACATCGCTGCCAGCCAGTCTCGCTTGTGGGAGATCGTCGCCGGGGCGGATGGCATTCAGCTTGCCAGCAACCCGATGATCACGGCCCACCATTTCGCCAACGTGATGTTCAACGTGATGCGCGGCGGGGTCTTTGCCGATCAGTACTGGATCCAGGCGAAAGATCTGGTGGATTGGATTTCCATCCGTAACCGCCCGGTGCTTCAGGCCCATCAGGGTTTCTTTGCCGGCCTGCCGGGTAAGATCCAGCTCTCTGATCTGCTGGCCCGGGCAGAGGCCTCCGGTTCGGAAGATCTGCTGCGTCTGTGCTATGCGTATTTGCCGCTGACGTTCAGCCGGCGGCACGGCGATCCCAGCCGCCCGTGGAATCATTTCGCCATCAACGTCAAGCAGCCGGATGATTCTCTGAAACTGGACTACGAAGGCAACTGGCGGGACATCTTCCAGAACTGGGAAGCGCTGGCTTACGCTTTCCCCGAGTTCGTCGAGAGCATGATCAGCACCTTCCTGAACGCGACCACGGTCGATGGCTACAATCCGTATCGCATCACCCACCGGGGCGTTGATTGGGAGGTGCCGGAGCCCGACAACCCTTGGGCCAATATCGGTTACTGGAGCGACCACCAGATTATCTACCTGCAGAAGCTGATGGAGATCAGCGAGACCATGCACCCGGGGAAACTGCAGGGTTTCCTAGACCGACTGCTTTTCAGCTGCGCCAACGTTCCTTACCGGATCAAGCCCTACGCGGACTTGCTCAAAGACCCCTACAACACCATTGACTTCGACTGGGGGTTGGCAAGGCAGGTGGCGGAAAGGGTCAAGGACTGGGGCACAGACGGGAAGCTGGTCCTTACCGCCGAGGGCCAGGTGCTGAGCGTCTCGCTTGCGGAGAAGCTCCTTACCCTGCTGCTGGCCAAGCTCGCCAACTTCGTGCCGGAAGGCGGCATCTGGATGAACACCCAACGTCCGGAGTGGAATGACGCCAACAATGCGCTGGTCGGCAAAGGCCTCTCGGTGGTCACATTGGGCTACCTGCGCCGCTACGTCGCCTTTTGCCGGAACTTGTTCGCAGAGCACACACCCGATGATGTCCGGGTCAGCGTCGACCTCGGGCAGTTCTACCAGAACGTGTCCGTGATCCTCAACCGGTACCGCCCCATCCTGCAGGGCTCGTTTTCCGATGAACAGCGCCGGGCGATGCTGGATGACCTAGGACAAGCCGGGAGCGACTACCGCTGGGGTTTCTACAACAACGGTGTCTCGGAGGAGACAACGCTGCTTTCGGCTGCCGATGTTGAGGATTTCCTCGACCTGGTTCAGCGGTATATCGAGCATTCGCTGCGCGCCAACCGCCGCGAAGATCACCTCTACCACGCCTACAACATCTTGTACCTGGATCGGAACAGCGCGGCGATCAGCCATCTATACGAGATGCTCGAAGGACAGGTCGCCATCCTCTCCTCCGGCCTGCTCAACGCGGAGGAATCCCTGTCCCTACTGCAGAGCTTGCGCACCAGCCGGCTGTACGAGGCCGAGCAGAACAGCTATATCCTCTACCCCGACCGCGAGGTGCCCGGCTTCCTGGAGAAAAACTGTCTCTCTCAGGACCAGGTGCGTGACGTTGCTTTGCTGCAGGTGCTCGTCGAGGACCAAGATCGCTCCCTCATCATCCGAGACGCAGAGGGCGTTTTTCACTTCAGCGGCCACATCCGCAATGTCAAGGACGTCAACCAGGTGCTGGACGCTCTAAAGCACAACCCTCGCTATGCCCACCTGGTAGACGCCGAAGCGCAGCGCATCCGGGCGTTGTTTGAGGAGACGTTTCATCACAGCGAGTTTACCGGGCGCTCGAGCACCTTCTTTGCATACGAGGGTCTGGGCAGCGTCTATTGGCACATGGTCGCCAAGCTCCTGTTGGCAGCGCAAGAGACGGCGCTGCGGTTCCGAGACACACCCTACTCGCCTACCTTGGTGACGCGGTATCGGGATATCCGCCAGGGACTGGGGTTCAACAAGTCGCCAGAGGCGTTCGGCGCCTTCCCAATGGATCCCTATTCACACACCCCCAAAGGGCAAGGTGCCAAACAGCCCGGCATGACCGGACTGGTCAAAGAAGAAATCCTGGCCCGCCAGGTTGAGCTGGGGTACACGGTTGAGAAGGGGCAGTTGGCATTTGATATGCTGATGTTTGATCCGAGGGAGCTTCTTGCGGCACCCGCCACGCTATCCTATCTCGATGTCCAGGGGCAGCGCCAGAAGATCGGTATGGAGGCCGGCTCATTGGCGACCACCATCTGCCAGACCCCGGTCATCCTCAAGGCGGGAGCGCAGCCTGGCGTCACCGTCCATTTCGCCGATGGTACGTTGCAGCATATCGAAGGACATGTGCTGGACGCCGGCAACAGCCAGCACATCTTCCTGCGCGATGGGCAGGTGCATCATGTCAGCGTGGAGCTGCCCGCCTAGATCCGATAAGGCACGACCGAGCGGCTGTGGCTGTGCGCTCGCAGGCTCTGCTGCGAGAGAATGGCGGCCCGAACCGCGTGCTAGCGCGACGGGGGTGATCGAGCCGATGAAGTTCATCGGAGCCGATGGACTTCATCGAGCCGATAGACTCCATCGAGCCGATAGACTCCATCGGGCCGATGGAGTCTATCGGGATGACGAAGACAGTCTTGATGGCTTTTGCGCGGCGCGGTTCCTCGTGCTGATCGCAACGCTGCGCGGCTCGCTAGGCTAACTCCCAGAACGCGTCGATCGGCCGCTGGTACGCGTCGATGTCGCCGGAGAGGACATCCTCGTAGGCGACCGATTCGCCGAGGGTGGCGGATTCGTAGCAGGCCTCGCAGAGAGCCTTGGCCCGCAACCCAGCGGTGCCGTCCATCTCGGGCGCGCGCCCCTCGGCGATGGCGTTCACAAAATCCCATACCTCGATGGCGAAGTCGTCGGTGACGCCATACGGGAAGAGGCGATCCTGCTGATCATCGGTGAGGGTCGCCAGATAGGCCTTCTGGATCTCATCGCTCGTGACTGTGGATCCATCCGCCAGCACGGCATCGCCGCCACCCTGGAACGGGTGGAAGGGGAAGCCCAGGTCGTAGAGCGTGCCCGCACTTCCGTAGTAGGTCGCCTGGCGCACCGGCTCCCCATAGAGCGAGCGCGAGTAGGTCCACGTCACCGGGAGGTCACCTTCGAAACGCAGCACCGCATGCCAGGTGTCCTCGACATCCGCCGGCGCACTGCCGATGAGCGGCGCATCTTCAATGATGCGTTCGTCGTAGGACGCCATGTCGCACCAGACCTCAGTCGGCGCACCGAAGAGCACCTGAATCATGTCCCCAAAGTGCGCCCCGCTGTCCATAATCATGCCACCGCCGGTGAGGAGCTTCAGGCCACGCCACTTCATCGCGTATTTCGAGTAATCGAAGGGGCCGTGATTCACCGCCTGCACGACCACCAGTCTCACATCCCCGATGAGCCCTTGTTCTTTGATCGCCCAGGCGCACGCCCGGGCCGGCAGGCCGCGACGCACCTGCTCGCCGGTGGCTAGAATCCTGTCGGCTTGCTGGGCCGCTGCAATGAGCTGCTTGCTCGCCCGGATCGTGATGCCCACCGGCTTCTCGATCATCACGTGCAGGCCACCCGCGAGCAGCGGGATGCCGACGGTGTGGTGGAAACAGTGCGGCACGCAAACATCCGCTGCCTCCGCAACACCCTCTTCAATGAGCTCCTCGATTTTGGTGAGGACCACCGGTTTCGACCCTTGAAACTCCGCAATCTCCCGGGCCCGCTCCTCAGCCACATCCCCATTGACGTCCACGCATGCCGTCACCTCAAACTCGCGACAGCCATTCTCAAAGAGCGCCTGATACCCTCCGACGTGCGCCTTCGAGATACCCCCACAGCCAACGAGGGCCACCTTCACAGTCTTTGCCACGCTCTACCTCCTGAGCTTCTCTATCTTAGTGCTTCACGGACAGGGTCGGCACCTGCACTGAACCTCGGGACCGCACCCGTGATATACCCTTCATCCAGTGAGTTCAAAGCGACACGACAGCACCTATTCCGCGACTACCGCACTGAGTGCGATGTGGGACTGCTCGCCGAGATCGAAGCGCCGCCAGGCCATCAGAAAGGCGCCGAGCGCGAAGACGCTCGTGATCGCTCCGTAAACCCACAGATCCATGCTGTCCAGCACGAAGCCACCGACCAACGGTCCGGTAATCTGAGCGAAGCTATCCAGCGACGCGGAAAGGCCCATTGCAGCGCCCTGCTCCCAGGGCTTAACCGACCGGCTCAAAAAGCTATTGAGAATCCCCCGCGAGCATGCCGCGCCGAAACTCACCAGACAGAGGACCATCGCGAATTGCACCTGGCTCGTCACGAAGCCCAGCAGCAGATAGGTGGGCACGAAGAGGCCAAGTCCCAACAACGACGTCTTGCGATCCCCAATCCGCCGACGCAGCGGCACAAAGACCACAAACCTGATGAAGACGCGCACGATCCCGGCCATCATCAGGAGCCGCCCCATCTCCCCGGCATCCAGTCCCAGCTTCAAGCTCGCGAAGAGCGAGACGCTGGAGATGTAGATCATAAACGACAATGTATGAAAGCCCCACTGCACCAGCAGGTATCGCGCCGCCGTGTTCTCCCAGATGCTACGCCGTCGAACCACCGGCGTCCTGACCGGCGGAACATTCTCCTGTAGCGTCTCCGTACCGCCGCCCAGCAGGAGTGGGTTCGACTCCTCCAGAAAGAAGAAGGTCGTCAAGATCGCCACCGTTGTCATGACAGCAGCCATCAGCCCAGGCGCGAGGATCCCCCAGCCGGAGAGCAAGCCCCCGAGCCCGGGACCCACCAACGAGGAAAGCACGTGGGCCACGCCGATGTTGCTCATCTGCTCGCTGCGGTGTTCGACGGGGACGACATCCCCGATAACGGCCTTGGCGATCGGATAGTTTCCGCCGAAGATCCCGTCCACGATGCGTGAAGCGAACATCATCGTGAGGCTGTTCGAGAAGGCCATCATCAGAAAGCCCGTGAGCGTCCCGAGCTGTGAGATCAACAGCATCGGCTTGCGCCCGTAACGGTCGCTCAACGATCCCCAAATCGGTCCCGAGAAGAAGCCAAAGAGGGCGTTGGTGGAGAGCAAGAGACCGATCTTCCAGGCCGGCGCGCCGTATTCCTGACCGAAGAAAGGCAGGAACGGAATCAGGATCGAGAACCCCAGGATATCGACAAAGACCGATATCCACAGGGGCCGGAGCTTAGGAAAGTCAGCTCTGAGGGGATTGACCGCGTTGAGCTTCATTGTGTCAGCGCGTCCATGTCACTCGGGTCATCGGTTGGCACTTATTGCCAGCTTCCATACAGTGCGCCCAAGCCCTCTCTCGCCGGCTCGCTAAGCACGAGCTCAAGGGCGTCCAGCGAGAGAGGATACATCCATTATACTGCCAAGCAACTCGACCCGGAGCCTACGCAACGTCGCGCTGAGTCCATTCGCCGTCGATGTAGCGCCACATTCGGCCCGTCGGGTTCTCGTTCTGCAGCTCCGGCGGCAACCGGTGATGGCGGACGTTGTCGTAGCAGTGCAGCGCGCCGAAGCGCAACATCGATGCCGGGATCCCCACCGCCGTAAAGCCGGGATGCCCAGTCGCCGGATAGGGCCCACCGTGGTTCATCGCCGGTGTGACCGCGACCCCGGTCGGCATCTTGTCGTTGAGCAACCGACCGACCTTCTCCCGCACGATGGGCGCCACCTGATCGTAGATCGCGTCATCGTCACCGCCGGTGTGGGTGTAGAAGCCGCCGGTCAGGCTGCCCTCAAGATGACGGGCAATCTCCTTCAACTGCGCGACATCCTTGGCGACAACCAGCAGCGAGACGACGCCAAAGGCCTCGGTCTGGAGCGCGTGGGGGTTCTCAAGGAAGGTCTCGCCGTCCACCCGCAGCAGGGTGTTGGCGTAACGATAACTGGGGCCCTCCACCTCCTCGCCGCCGACGATCAGCTCAGCGCCGGCCTCACGCAGCGTCTTGACGCCCTCGGCGATCGTCCACACGCCCCCCTCGCCAAGCAGGACACCGGGCGGGCTGTCGAAACGCTCTGCGACGGCGCCCAAGAAGGCCTCGCTGTGCTCGGAGTCGAGGAGGATCGTCACGCCGGGCTTGGTGCAGAACTGCCCCACCCCTAGGGAGCAGGAGGCGAAGAGCTCGTCGGCGACCTGCTCCAGCCGCTCCTCCAACGCGCCTGGGAGGACGAAGACCGGGTTGATGGCTGACATCTCCAGGTAGATCGGCTTGCCGGCCGTATCGGCAGCAGCCTTGAGCGCCAGGCCGGCCTTCCGACTGCCGGTGAAGCCCGTCGCCCCGGTGAGGGAGTGGGAGACCAACTTCTCACCGGCCTCGTGGGACGTGCGATAGAGGAGTTGAACCATCGCCTTTGGCACGCCGGTGGCCTGCACCGCGTCAAATGCCGCTTCGGTCAGCAGCTTCGTCGTGCCGGGGTGTCCGGTGTTGGCCTTCGCGATGATGGGGTTGCCCGCCGCCAGCGCCGCTGCAGCGTCCCCGCCGGAGACGGAGTTGAAGGCCAACGGGAAGTTGTTCGGGCCGAAGACCACCACCCCGCCCCCCAGCGGCCCGTACATCGAGCGGATGTTGAGATCAACGTCGATGTTCGCGTGACACCAGGAGCGCTCCCGCGCCGCCATCGCAGCCTGCCGGAGCTGGTCGGTGGTCCGGGATAGCTCGACGGTGCGCAATCGCGGCTCGTAGGCCAGCGCCGTCTCCTTGTGCGCCAACTCCGCGATGGCATCGCCCCGAGCGTCGATATTGTCGGCAAACGCCTCGATGAACGCCGCCAGCGTCTCCTTCGACACGTCGCGGAGCGCCCGCACCGCCTCCTTTGCCGCCTCCAATGCCTCCAGCGCCTCGTCCCAACTCGAGACGGGATAGTCCGCCGGCAACGGCGTCTTCGTCGTTGGATCCACCGCGGTGAACGTGCTGATTGGGTCCTTCGACTGGCGCCATTCGCCGTTGATTAGGACGGGTTCGAGAGTCATGGTGCTCCTTTC
>CAZPJP010000061.1:0-21374 GCA_964586915.1 uncultured Anaerolineales bacterium | reverse complement strand
TTGCATCTATTCTACTCCACAGACGGCGAAAAATCAACCAAACTGGCGACAAAATGATGTCGAAAACGATCGGTATCTTCCGCTGACGTCACCGCCCTTCCCCCGCCACAAAGCACAACAGCCCCTCCGCAACGCCCTGCGCCACCACCTCCGGTCGCTCCGTCAGCAGCTCTCGGTCCTCCAGCAGAAACCCCACCTCGATAATGGCTGCCGGCGTGCTAGGATCAATCTCATAATACGCATGATACCGCCGCATATCGTACGTGATCGTAAACGGGTCGAACGCCAGCCCCGTCGCCGCCGCATAGTGCTCGCTGATGCAATCCACCAGCCGATCCTCCGGATCCGGTATGTAGCTCGACTCCGCCCGTGCCACCTTGAACCCCGACTTGCCAGGCACGTTGCACGAGTCCGCGTGAATCGACAGGAGCGCGTCCGCCTCATAGCCGTTCAGACGCACATCGAACTCCTCCAGCAGCTCGACGTGCCATCCAAAGCCCGCCAACAGCTCCACCACCTGCTCTGCGATCGCCAGGTTCACCGCCACTTCCTGCAAACCATCCTCGCAGATCGCCCCGCTATCGCTCCCTGCGTGCCCCGCAATAATCCCGACCCTCGGCACCCGCGGCGTCGGCGTCACCGCCGGCGGCAACGTCGCCGTCGGCACCGGCGTGCTCAGCGGAATCACAATGGGGCCCTCTACCTGCGTCAGCTCCCCGCTCGCATCCGTCGCCACCGCCACAATCGGCACCAGCCCCGTCGGCACGGCCACCGCCGCCGCGAACGCCACCACCACCAACGCACGCACTGTCCAGGCCACCGCCCAGGGATCTGCTCCCTGCCCCCGCTTGCTCATCGCCGCGCCATCCTCTCAGCCCCGCCTCTACCGCATCCGCCGCTTCCATTCATGCTTCACCTCATACCGCTCCCACGCATCGCCGTACGACAGGAAATCCCGCACCAACCGGCAGAATTTACTTCCCTCATCCAGCATCGGATAATGCCCCGACCCCGCCAATACCAACGAAAACACATTATAGTCCAGTCCCGCCAATATCTCCTCATCCGGCGCCGCCACCAATGGATCCTCGCCCCCGCTCACCAACAGCACCGGCACCTCCAGCGCCTGCAGCGCGCCCAGCACATCGGCCTCCCGTGCCGAGCGTACACTCTCCACCACCGCCGCCCCATCGGTCTTCCCCGCCTCCAACGCCACCTCGTCGTATTCCCGCAGGCGTCGACCCAGAATCACCCGCGCCGGATTCTCCCCCCCGCTATACCCCCGCAACGCCCGCCCTATCTGCGCCGCCGACAACGGCACACTCACCCCCATCAACTGTGTCACCCGCTCCGGATACTGCTGGGCCAGCAGCGTCCCTACCACCCCGCCCAGCCCATGCCCGACCACCGGCACCCGCCCAATCCCCATCTGCGCCAGAAACAACGCCACCTGCCCCGCCAAATCCCCCACCGAATACCGCGCGGTTACCTTATCCGAATCGCCAAATCCCCAGAAATCCAATGCGTACGCCCGGAACGACGACGACAACTCCACCATCGTCGGCACCCAATAGCGCCAGGATCCCAACCAATCGTGCAGAAAGACCAACGGTCGCCCGCGCCCCAGCGCCTCATAGTGCACCAGACTGCTCTCGAGAATGATCGCGCTCATCGTCGTCAGATCCCGCTCGCCCTTGCCAACTCCGGGCGTGCCTTCACTCCGCCTCCGTCTCCTCCAAGATCCGCCGCACCTGTGCCGTCAACTCATCCGGCGCAAACGGCTTCAGAATGTAATCCACCGCCCCCGCCTCCATCCCCTCCTGGATCTCGGAGTCCTGCCCCTTCGCCGACAAAAACGCTACAGGAATCTCCCGCGTCTCCGGCGTCTCCTTTAGTGCCTCACACGCTTGATAGCCCGTCATCCGCGGCATCCGCACATCCATCAACACCAAGTCCGGCCGCACCTCACGCGCCAGCGCCACCGCCTCCGCCCCATTCGTCGCCAGCACCACGTCAAATCCCGCAAACTCCAGCGTAAAGGCCACCAACTCCCGAATATCTCGCTCATCCTCGGCCACCAAGATCGTCGCCATTCGCACCCCCAACGCTCAATCTACAGCCCTAAGCTCACAGCCGCCCACCTCCGGCCTCTCACCCACGTCCTTCATCGGCTCCCCCTCCGCCAGCGGCAGCGAAAACGTGAAGATGCTCCCCACCCCTAACTCACTCTCCAACCCGATCCGCCCCCCGTGCATCTGAATCAACGACAACGCGATCGCCAATCCCAGCCCCGTCCCCGACGTCTCGTACACCGCCGGATCGTCCACACGGTAGAACCGCTCGAATATCTTCTCTTGGTTTTCCGGCGCAATCCCAATCCCCGTATCCGCCACCGCCACGTGCATCACCTTCTCACGCACATACGCGTGCACCGCGACCCGCCCGCCCGCCGGCGTATATTTATGCGCGTTACTCACCAAATTCGTCAGAACCTGAGCCAATCGGTCGGAGTCCGCATATACCCTCGGGAGCCCCGATGGCACCACCGTCTCCAGCACCTGCCCCTTCTCCGCTATCTTCGGTCGCAGCAACTCCACCACCTGCTCGATCACCGCCCCCACCCCCACCGGCCGACGCAACAACTCCACCCGCCCCTGCTCCAACCGCGAGATATCCAGCAGATCGTCCACCAGGTTCATCAAACGACCCGCGCTCGATCTGACTCGCCGCAAGAACCCCAGCTGCGGCTCCGACAGCTCCCCCACCGCTCCCTGCAGCAGCAAATCCACATACCCCACAATCGACGTCATCGGCGTCCGCAGCTCGTGCGACACCGTCGACACAAAATCGCTCTTCGCCTGATCCGCCTCAATCTCCGGCGTGATATCCCGGAACACCACCACCACCCCACCCGTGGCGCCCGCAGACGGAGACTTTCCCGCTGGCGCTGCGACGGGTGAGAAGTGCAGACTCACAAACCGGCGCCCTACTTCGCTTGTGGGGTTCACAGTCAGGCGCTGCGACACATATCCCTCCGGACCATACGCCTTCGGGTCCTCCCGCCACGCGGCCACCTGCGACAACCACTCCCGCGCCTCCTCCCCATACCTCCCCAGGATCTCCTCTAGCTGTCGTCCCAACACCTGCTCCCGCTTCTCCGATAGGATCCGCTCCGCGGCTGCATTGAACAGAATCACCTGCCCCGCCCCATCCGCCACCATAACGCCATCCGCGATCCCCTCCAGAACCGCCTCGTGCTTCGCCGCCTCCACCTGCTGCACCCGCAGCATCTCCCCCAACTCCTGCGTCCGCGCCGCCACCCGCGCCTCCAGCTCCTCGTTGAAGCGGCTCACCTCCTCGAACAACCGCGCGTTCTCCACCGCCACCGCCACCTGATCCGCCAGCGCCGTCAGCGTCGCCACCTCCACCGGCGAGAATCTCCCAAACGACGCGTTGTCCGGTGAATCGTCGCCCAGGGCCCTGGCGCTCCCCACCTCCCGATCCGCCGTCAGCACCCCTACCGTCCGTCCTTCCGCCACCAACGGCACCGCCATCGACGCTCCGATGGGCAGTCCCACCCCCGCAAAGCGCGGATCCCCCGCCGCATCCTCCACCACCAGTGGCATCCCGCTGCGAACCACCTCCGCGACATACCCCGTCGCCGCGCCCTCACTCAACGCCTCCAACGGATATCCCGACGATGCGAGCGGCACAAAACGCCCCTCGCGCTCGTCATGCAAAAAGACCGTCGAAAAATCATATCCTAGCAGCGTCGTCACCGCTTGCACCACCGTGTTCAACACCAACGGTAGATCCAACCGTGTCGCAATCGACCTGCTCAGCTCATTCAGCAACTCCAGCGTCGTCACCTGGCGTCGCAGATCGCTCACCAGCTGAGCGGTCTCCAATAGCTGCGCCACCTGCGCCGCGAAGAGCTCCACAACCTCCGCCGTCAGCGCCGTCGGCGCCAAACCGTCGCGCGGGCGGTCCACCGATAGGATCCCCAACACCTCTCCCCCACTCCCTCGCAGCGGCGCGAAGAACAAATCCTCCTCGTGCCACGCCTCGGAGGAGACCTCCAACCTGCTCTCGCCCGACACGAAGATGTCAAGCCCTTCCCGCAGGCCTTGGAAGCCCGCCGGAACGTAATAGCACTGCCCCAACCGGAACCGATCCTGGCACAGCCGCCGCACGCGATCCCAACGCAGCCGCACCTCCTTCAATCGCTCCAACTCCGCCAGCGGAATTCCCGCCCCCGCGACCCGCCGGAGCGTCGCGCCCTCCAACACGCTGATCAACACCAGATCAAATCCCGTCCCTTCCTGAACGGCATAGGCGACGTCGAGAAGCACCTCCTCCAAGGGGCGTTCCGACCGCATCGTGCGGCTGATCTCCAAGAGCAGCGCCAGCTGCTCCGCCCGCTGCCGCATCACCTCGCCCCGCGCGACCTGCTCCTCGTACCGCCGCGCGCTCCCAATCGCGATCGCCGCCTGCTCTGCCACCGCGCTCACAAATTCCGCCGTTCCTGGTCGGAATCCCCCTGCCCTCTGCACCAGGATTGCGCCTGCGAGCCGCTGCTCGTAAAAGACGGGCGTCACGAGCACGGATCCTGCGTCGAGGAGAGCGGAGGCTCGAGCCGATAGGTCCGGCAGATGGAACTGGTCTTCGGCGCGCAACCAGCGCAGGAGGGCTGGGTCAACCTCCGGTCCCTCAATAGCCGTCGCTAGCGCAACGCGATCGGTGACCCCTTGAGCCACCGCCAGCCTGCCCTGATCATCGGAAAAAAGCACGACAAAGCCAGCCTCAGCAGCTGCAACCTTAAGCGCCTCGTCGAGCACGACGCTGAGGACGCGATCGAGGTCGAGGGTCGACGTGATCTCGCGCGAGACACGTCGTAGCGCCTCAACCGCCCCAGCGGAATCCCCATACTCGGCACGGACCTCGGGTGACGCCGCGCGCCGCAGCGCCGGAGCCGCCCCCGTCGCCATCTCGCCCAGAGCAACCGCCAGCTCCAGGTCCGCACCGTCGAATCCACCCCCATCCGCGCTCCCTCCCAGGACAAGCCAACCGGGCCAGGAAGCGGCTTCGACTGGACTCTTGGGCTTAACTGGCACAACCAAGAGAGACTGCCGCACGTCAGAGGCGGATGTGACCTCTACCCGTACAGCCTCTGAGGGGGCGCCGGCCTCCCGTAAAGCCGCCTGCCACGCTGCCGGCTCAGTAAGGCCCGGTGTATGTCCCTCAAAACGCACCCGGGCCTCCGGCGCCGTCCAGATCCAAGCGCCAGCCTCGGCTACGGCAGGCACCGCCGCGTCCAGCACAGCGGACCAAACCTGGTCCGCACTCGAAGCGCGCGCCAGGCGTTCCCCGAGGTGCGCTAGCGCTGCGAGGCGGGCGGCGTTCACGTGGGAGGACACGGGAGTCTCCTGAACCCCTGGCTATTCCTGGACGTTCCGACGCCGCGCTTCGGCGGCGGCTTCGGTGATCTCGCGAATGTCGGTGAAGGGCCCGTCTTCCGCCTTGAGGATGCCAATCTTGAGGCTCATCAGGGGTGTTTGGGCCTCCTCGCCATCAGCATCCGCGACGACGAGATAGCCCTGCATCCGAGTCCTGAAGTCGTAGTGGGTGCCGACGTGCTTCTCAAACTCCGCGACAATGGCCTCACGCATCGGGTCGACGTTGTCAGCCGCGGTGATAAGGATGAAGTCAGCGCCGCCGACGTGGCCGACGAAGTCATTGGGGCTGCCGGCAGCGTCACGGGATTCGGCATCGGAGTCGCTGGGAGCGCCCAGCTCATCGACGACGCGGTTTAGGAGCATGCCGGTGAAGCGAAGGAACTCCTCGACTGCGACGAAGCCGTAAGCCTCGTTGAAGGCGTCGAGGCCCTGAATGCCGATGTAGAGAATGCCCCAGTTGTCAGCCCGCAGGAGCTCGCGGAGCTGCTGCTCGATGAGACGACCGCTGGCGAGGCCGGTGCTGGGGCTGGTGAGGCTGGCGACCTCGGCGCTCTTGATGGTATTACGCACGCGGAGACGGAGCTCCTCGACGTCAAAGGGTTTGGTGATGTAGTCGTCGGCGCCCAGCTCGAGGCCGCGGATCTTGTCGCTGCGCTCGTCTTTCTGCGTGAGGAAGATGATAGGGATGTGGCTGGTGCGCAGGTTGGTGCGCAGGCGGCGGCATACCTCATAACCGTCGATGTCAGGGAGCATGATGTCAAGGACGATGACGTTGGGGAGCTTGTCGCGGGCGAGGTCGAGAGCGGCGCTGCCGCGCATGGCGCCATAGACTTCGTAGCCCTGCGACTTGAAGTAGAGTTGCAGCATATTGGAAATATCGGGGTCATCTTCCACAATGAGGATGCGGCCTTCGCTCATCGTTCACCTCCTGGCCTGTGGCCTTTACGGGCATCGGCACTTGCTCTCACTTCTTGGATCACGCTATCGTCCAACCTGGGGTCCAAACTACCCAAGGCAGCCAGCTCGAAGCCATGCTTGGCCGCCACATTATCCGTCCATTTGATCTCCTCCAGCGTGAGGTCCTTAACCTTCCAATCCCGTTCGAGGCGACCCTGGAATCTCGGCACCATCGTCTCCGCGATGCAGCCATATGTCAAGTCCGGCGGCAAGCCACGGTCAAAGGCGAAGGTGTCCATGTCAATCGCGTGGGTAGAGGCGGGGGTGGAGACGGTCGCCGCCATCAAGAGTGAGGTGGTCGCTGTCCTCCCACAACACGTTCTTGCGGATCACGCGCCGTTCCGGGGATGCCAGCAAGATCACGTCGGAGTCGATCATGCGCGCCGGAAAGACAATCATCCCTGAACCGATCCGCACATTGTGTCCGATGGCGGCGCCTAGGGCGGTCATCCCCGTGTTCTCCAGTTTGCCGTCAAAGTGGGAGCGGATCGGCCGGTCGACCAGGTTGAAATCGGTGAAGGTGTTGCCAGCCCCGATAAACGAGTGGCGTCCGACCACGCACATCTGCAGGCACGAGTTCTGCGCCAAGACACAGTCTTCCATCAATACACTGCGATAGAGCGAAGCCCGGAAGGGAAGAAAGGAGCCGTCCCCCACCACACTGAGCATCAGTTGACACCCCTGGTCGATGGTGACGTTATCCCCAATGCAGCAGTTGCCTACGACCGCGCCCGGGCCAATGGTGACGTTGTTGCCGATAAAGGCCGGTCCCTGAATCTTTGCCGTCGGATCGATGCTGCAGTTCTTGCCGATCTTGACGAGCGCCGAGGAGGAGAGCACCTGCTTACGCTCCAACATCCCCCGCCACAGAAGCTTGAGGTTCAGCCCTACGTCGCGCTCGGCCTGCTGCTCAAACCGGGCACCGATGGCGAAGATGCCGAAGTCGATATTGGCGTGCAGGACGTGGACCCAATGCTCGATAGAGAGAAAGGGCTTGGTTGGGAGGTCATAGACCAGGTCGCCGTATCGATTGGACATATGGGTGGGTACGTGGTAGAAACCGACCTCCCGGGGCTCGGTGTGCATAACCAAGGGACGTACAACCGGTTCCCTTCCTCGGGGATAGTACCAAAGATCGGCCACCCAATACTTGCCCTGTTGGCGAATCCCACGCTGCAGGTAGATGGCCTGGCCCGAAATCGCCGGGTCATCGAGCGAAAAGGCCACCTGGCACGCCTTGCCCGACGCCCGGGCGCGGCGGATGAACTCCTCAATAAAGACCTCATCGAAGTAGAGAGTGTCGCGATGGACGAGGGTCTCCGCATCTTTCTGATCAAACTCATCGAGGCTGTCGATCTCGCGCTCCTCGGTCGTGTAGCGCGCCAAGATATCCCGCTGGTGGAGCCACAGGGGCTTCGCCAGCACGCTGAGTTCGCGCGCCGGCTCGTTGAAGGGCGGGATCTTGCCACGATCGCGCAGGATAATCTTACGCACGGTTGGTTGTCCTTAGGGACATGCGCAAATGCGCAAACGGAGAGATGGGCGGGTGGGAAGGCGAAGTAGCTTGCGCGGGGACGTCGTGAATTGCCATCGGGTTCTCCGTGTTCGTTAGTCTAGCGGGCGCTTGGCGATATATAGCGTGCACACTGGATCGCCGCACGCGACGCAAGTCGTCTCCTCTACGTTGAATTGGCGCCCGCGGCTGACCCAGAAGAGCGACTCCTCGACGATACCGACGGGAAATGCGCAAGCGGGCGTCTCGGTCCGGCGCCCCTCACAAAACCCACAGCGTTCCAGAACGATATAATACGCCTCAGTTCCCTCACCGAGCCTCACCACTTGGTCCGAGTAGCGGTTGAAGATCTCGGCCAGCACCTCAATCCCGATGCGGGCGCGGAAGCTTAACGGCAGGAGCCGCAAGGCCACATCGGCAAAGCCCATAACGCTGCCCAAGCCCTCGACCCAATACCTGAAGCTCTCCCGGCCGGCCTGGCGCGCCAGCCGGCGTCCACCGGTGACGCCGTGGAGGCTCTCGATGGCCTCAAAAAGTCGACCCACCTCCGCAAAAGTCAGCCCTGCTTCGAAATCCGCCGGTGGATAGTCGTCGATGAGATGGGCGAGCTTGGACGTCGTCAGAATCGCGCTGCTGCTGCGCTTGCCGACGACGTCCTCCAGCGCCAGCAACAGGATCCGCGAGATTCGGTTGGGAAAGCTGGCCTGGCGATCGGCTTGATCCTCGCTCACGGGTCGGTCAGGAAACCTAGAATTGCTTTGTGAAACCGGTCGGTCTCGTCCAACATCGGGAAGTGGCCTGAGGACTCGAAGTAGTGAAGGGTAGGCTCCGCGACGCCGTTTAGAAGTACCTCGCCCTGCTGTGGCCTGACGATGTTGTCCCGCCGGCCGTAGATCCCCATCGCGGGCACCCGACATTCGGGCAGACGCGGACGCAGGTCCGTATGCCGCAGATCGCGGATGCTTCTGGAAAAGGAGTCCACCGTCGTGCGGGAGAGATCCTTCCGCAGCATCTCCCACAACGTGCGCCAATCCTGCGCATAGGTCGTCGAGAGCACTTTGATCATCGAGTTCAGTAAACCAGGCACGCCATAAAGCAGATGCGCGATCCACGGCTCGCCGGACAACTTCAGGAGCAAGCTGAGGCTGGACCCCTCGATCGGGGAGCCGACGACGGCGACCTTGGAGACGCGCTCCGCGTGTGCCAGGGTCAAGGCCAGGGAGACGGTCCCTCCCATCGAGTGGCCCATAACGCGCGCCGAGCGCAAGCCCATGCGCTCCATAAACTGCTCGACCATTTGAACGTACTCCGCCACCGAAAAGGCGCCCTGCTTGGCCGACTCACCAAAGCCCCAGAAGTCAAGAGCATACGTCTTGTACGCGTGCTGGGCCAGGTACTCCATCGTTGAGAACCAATATTGCCACGATCCCAGCCAGCAGTGTAACAGCACCACGGGCTGCCCCCGACCGAAGGTCTCATAGTGGACGATGCCTTTATCCGTGACGATGGAGCTCATAGACCGTACCCATATCGGAGACGGGCCGGCGGCGCGTCTCTACCTAGCGCGTGCCGCAGCGGTGCGCGTCGTGCTCCGCCTTCTGTGTGGTCAGGCCACCCGGCGCTACGCCTCATCATCCATCAACTCGAGGATGCCGTAGAGCAATTCCAGCAGGACCTGCTTCACGGCCTCCTTCTCACGGGCCACACAGGGCACGACCTTGATGTCGGAGTCGACGCGCAGGACAATACGCAGATCACCGGCGGGCCAGGCGTCCGCGAGGTCCTGCTTGTTGGCGGCCACAATATACGGCACCGGTGAGTAGCTGCGGAAGGTGTCCAGGATCCTGCGGGCTTCCCGGAAGGTCTCGGGGCGGGTGCTGTCGACCATCACCACAAATCCCAGCATGCCCTCGGAGAGGATCTCCCACATGAAGTTGAAACGCTTCTGGCCCGGGGTGCCGAAGAGGTAGAGAATAAGCTCCTCATCGATGGTGATGCGGCCAAAGTCCATCGCCACCGTCGTCTGGTCCTTGATCCGCTCCGCCGCTCGCGAGATTCTCCGCTCAGTGGAGACGACGTCGATCTCGCTGATCGCCTGGATGAACTCGGTCTTGCCGGAGGAGAAGGGGCCGGTGACGACGATCTTCAACGTCTGCATGCGCTAGAGCTCCCGAATGCGCCGTATCAGCCTCTGGATGATACCCCGCTTCACGGAGGGGCGCCGCATCTGAGGCGCCGTCTCTTTGGCTGCTTCACGTTGATCGGCCTTCGTCCGCCTCGTTGAGGGGGCATCCCCAGCCGCCGACGCCTGTGTGGACGGGGCCACCGGCACCGCCACCGAACGCGGCGGTCGTATCATCTCCACCAGCCCGGCCTGCAAGAGGCCGTAGACGATCTTGCGGATCTGCAGCTCGTCCATGTTGTTATACTGCGCGATCTGGCGGATCGTGTTGCGTGGGTTGACAAACGAGATAACGCGCCACTCCTCGACGCTGAGATTGATGTCGCGCAGCGGCGTTGAGGGGCGCTCGGCAAACCTGAGGGCGATGTCGAGGTCGGGCAGCTCGTCCTGCAGCAACTCCCACTCCTTGAGGCGGCGGTTGCCCTCCATAATCACGTTCTCCAACGCGATGGAGGTGGTGATCCGCCCCTGCACGGGCAGAGCGGAGGCCTCAAAGCGGAAGGTGCCGCGGTTCCAGGAGAAGACTTGGTGGACGATGTTCAGCACGTACTCGCGGAGATGGCGCAGCACGACCTGCTGTTTGAGACGACCGCTGGTGATCAGGACCTTGGCGATGTCCTGGTCGGAGCGCCCGGGCATGTTCTCCTCGATCATACGGACATGGTCGGCGTTGAAGAGGCCGGCGCGATGGAGTATCGCCGGCAGACTTGCCTCAATCCCGTCCATCGCCGCATAGATCAACTTGCCCTCCCGGAAGCAAAGATAAGCGTCTTCGTCTTCCGGACTCTGAAGATAGAGGGTGCCGGTCTTGCGTGCCAGGTTGATAAGATTCAGCAGCTGGGTGATCCCGAAGTCCTCGAGCTTACCTTTTAGTGCCATGGGCGACCGTCCTTAATCTGATCTTGTCGGAGGGTAGCGCATCTTGCGATAATCCGCCCCCAGAATCGCAGGATCATTATAATGGTCTTCTAACATTCAGCAACTGCAGAGGTTAGGTATGGGCCAGAGCTCATAACCCGATTCTCGGGCCGACATCCTACCGGGCAAAAGCGAGGTCTCCCTCTCCAAGGAAGAGCCCGAACCCTATCGCGATCGCACGGACTCCGTCACGTGACGCATCGCGTCGATCACACCTTGACGGGTTCTTTCTTGAGCTGGGTGGCTTGATCCAGAATCTCGCGAGCGCCACGTTCGGCGGCGCCCCCCCGAGTGCCCAGCATCTGCGCCAGCTCCTCCACGCGATCCTCCGGGCGAAGGAGCTCGACGCGTGTGACCGTCCGGTCCTCGACGACGTCCTTAAGCACCCGGAAATGGACATCACCAAACCCGGCTAATTGCGGCAGGTGGGTGATGCAGAGCACCTGGTGCTTGATCGTCTCGTCGCCATTTGCCACCGTCAGCCGCCAGAGTTTGGTGCCCACGATCGCGCCAATCCGCCCGCCAATCCCCTGGTCGATCTCATCAAAGATCAGGGTCGGGGTCTGGTCCGCGCGTGAGAGCACGGTCTTGAGCGCTAGCATCAGCCGCGAGGCCTCCCCGCCGGAGGCGGTGCGGGCCAGGGATTTCAGGCCCTCCCCTACGTTGGCGGCAACCAGGAACTCCACGCGATCGATCCCGGTCGCCTCAAAGGCGACCTGCTCCACCGGCGCGTCGTCGAGCACCTCGGGCCCGGCGCTGGTGATCACGAGGGCGCGCGACGCGGAGGTATTGAGGGGCATGCCGTCTGCCGCTGGCTCCCACTCAAAGCGCACACCGAAACGGGCGCCCTCCATGCGGAGATCGTTGAGCTCACCCTCGACGGCAGCGGTCAAGCGCTCCGCCGCCGCCTGGCGCGCCCGCGAAAGCTCCTGAGCAGCCCCGGCACAAGCTCGCAATAGCTCGGCCTCCTCCTCCTGGAGCCCGCCAATTCGCTCGTCACTGTGCTCCAAGGCCTCGAGCTCGGCGGCGGCGTCCTGGGCATAGGCCAGGACGTCCTCAATGTCGCCGCCATACTTGCGCTCGAGGTGCCGGAGCAGGATCAGCCGCTCCTCCACCCGCGCTTGTCGAGCGGGATTGAACTCGATCTCAGCGGTGTAATCGCGGAGAGCGCGGGCGAGGTCCTCGGTCTGGTAGACCAGCGCATCCAGCGCCTCTTCTTGCGGCGCGAGGCTCCCATCCACACGCACCAGGGCTGCCATATCCTTCTGACTCCGCCCCAAGAGATCGAGTACCGCTGGACGTCGCTCCTGGCCCTCCTCGAGACGCGCAACAACGCCCGACGCCAGGGTCATGAGCTGCTCGGTGTTCGTCAAGCGGACCAGCTCAGCCTCGAGGTTCTCCTTCTCGTCCGCCTTGAGCGCTGCCTCCTCAATCTCCTCCACCTGGAAGCGCAGGAGATCGATCCGCTGCATCCGCTCCTGTTCGTTGCTCAGCAGACGGCTCAGCTCCCGTCGGACCCGGCGGATCTCCCGCACGCCCTGCGCCACCTGGTCGCGCAAGGAACCCAGGCCCGCAAAGCGATCGAGGAGATCGACGTGCTCGCGCACCCGCAAAAGGCTGAGATGCTCGCTTTGACCGTGGACATCGACGAGGCCCTCGGCAATCTCGTGCATCAGCGAGACGGAGACGGCCCTTCCGTTGACCCGCGCGACGGTGCGTCCAGTGTTGCGCAGCTCCCGGGCCAGCCATAGCGTATCCGGCGCGTCACCCTCCAGCCCCTCGCGTTCAAGGATGGGCGCCAGCGCCGCCTGCATCGCCGGTGCGAGCACAAACATCGCCTCGATCCGACCGGAGTCGGCGCCTTGGCGGATCATGCTCGTGTCGGCCCGCTCGCCCAGGACGAGCGTGACGGCATCGATCAATATCGATTTCCCGGCCCCTGTCTCGCCGGTGAGAATATTGAGCCCCGACTCCAGGGTGAGGTGAAGCTCATCGATAATTGCGAAGTCTTCGATGTGGAGTTCCCTTAACACAATCGACGTAAGCTCCCGAACCTCGTTTAGCGTTCTCGTTATGAAGAATAAAGTCCCTTCGAGGATAACCCAATCCAGAAAGAAAGCAAGAGAAAATTGGGCGATAAGCGATCAAAGCAGGCGAAGTTCGTATGAAAACAGTATAAACGCGCGATCTGATAGCTTTTGATAGGGGGTTTGTGGTATCATTGTCGCGCTTACAGGGGAACGGACCACGATGTTAGCAAAAAACAATTCACGCCTAAGCGGATTCTACAATCTTTCTATAAAAGAGCGCCTGGATTTGATCCAGGCGCAACGTCCGCTTACCGATGCGGCGCGCCGGGCGCTGAGCACCGGAGAGAGCCTTGGTCTTGAGCAGGCCAACCATATGGTTGAGAACGTCGTTGGGCTGCACGCGCTGCCGATGGGTGTCGCAACAAACTTTGTCGTCAACAGCCGGGACGTGCTGGTACCGATGGTGATCGAGGAGCCGTCGGTCATCGCCGGCGCCTCGTTAGCGGCGAAGCTGGCCCGCAGCGGCGGCGGCTTCCAGGCCGAGGCCGATGACCCGGTGATGATCGGTCAGATCCAGCTCGTCGCTGTGGACGATCCCGCCGCCACGACAGCCGCGATCCTGGCCCGGTCGGAGCAACTGATCGAGCGCGCCAACGCCGTCGATCCCGTGCTCGTCGAGCTCGGCGGCGGCGCCAAGGGCCTCGATGTGCGCACGCTGGAGACCGAACGCGGGATGATGGTGATCGTCCACCTGCTCTTCGACGTGCGGGATGCGATGGGCGCCAACGCCGTCAACACCGCCTGCGAACGGCTCGCCCCCGAACTGGCGAGGCTCAGCGGTGGGCAAGCCCATCTACGGATCCTGAGCAATCTCGCGGACCGGCGCCTGGCAAGGGCCCGGGTGGCGATCCCCGAGACCGCCCTCGCGTTCGACGCCTTCGACGGCACCCAGGTGGCCGAGGGCATCGAGTTGGCGTGGGCCTTTGCGGCTGCCGATCCCTATCGCGCCGCGACCCATAACAAGGGCATTATGAACGGCATCGACGCCGTGGTGCTGGCGACAGGGAACGATTGGCGGGCTGTGGAAGCCGGTGCCCACGCGTATGCGGCCCGCGACGGCCATTACACGAGCCTGAGCACGTGGCGCCGGGACGGCTCAGGGCAGCTCGTCGGCACGCTGGCGCTGCCCTTGGCTTTGGGTACCGTCGGCGGGGCCACGCGGGTCCACCCAACCGCGCAGATCGCGCTGGAGATCCTCGGCGTACAGAGCGCTCGCGAGCTGGCCGAGATCGTGGTCAGCGTGGGACTGGCCCAGAATCTGGCCGCGCTGCGCGCCCTGGCGACCGAGGGCATCCAGCGGGGCCATATGGGCTTGCACGCGCGCCAGGTCGCGATGGCGGCCGGCGCCGAGGGCGAGGCCATCGACCGAATTGCCGAGGCGATGGTTGAGAGCGGTGAGATCCGCATCGACGTCGCGCGGGCGCTTTTGGACGAGCAGACGGCAACAGACGTAGGGAGGGGAGAGCCAGGTGAGTGAGGTCCAATTGATGAAGCCAGAGCGGCAGGTGGGGATCGCCGGCTACGGATCATACATTCCCATGTATCGCCTGCCCGGCACCGAGGTCGCCCGCGTCTGGTCGGGCCGCGGTCGCGGCCCAATCCGCGAGAAAGCGGTGGCGGGACTCGATGAGGACACGGTGACGATCGCGATCGAGGCAGCGCGGAACGCGATGGCGCGCGCCACCATCGCACCCGACGCGCTGCGCGCACTCTGGATAGGGAGCGAGTCCCACCCGTACGCCGTCAAGCCCTCGTCGACGTTGGTGGCCGAGGCTCTCGGCGCTACTCCCTACCTCCTGGCCGCGGACTTCGAGTTTGCGTGCAAGGCGGGCTCCGAGGCGTTACAAGCCGCGCTCGGGCTCGTCGGCTCCGGCATGGGCGATCACGCGATGGCCATCGGGGCCGACACCGCGCAGGCTCGGCCGGGCGATGAGCTCGAGTACACAGCAGCTAGCGGGGGCAGCGCCTTCATTATAGGACCCGCGGACGCGTCCTTGGCCGTCTGCCTGGGCTCGCTTTCCTACGCGACGGACACACCGGATTTCTGGCGCCGCGCCCACCAGCGCTATCCCAGCCACGGCGGGCGCTTCACCGGCGAGCCCGCCTACTTCCATCACACCGAGACGGCAGCGGGTGCGTTGATGGACGCGCTGGGGATGACCGCGAGCGATTTTGCATATGCCGTCTTTCACCAACCGAACGTGAAGTTCCCCAGCCGCGCGGCCAAGCGCCTGGGCTTCACGACCGAGCAGATCGAGACCGGCCTGCTCAGCGACCTGATCGGCAATACTTATGCGGGCGCGTCGCTGACGGGTCTCTCGGCGGTGCTGGACGTCGCGCAGCCAGGCGACCGGATCCTGACCGTCAGCTTCGGATCCGGCGCGGGCTCCGATGCCTTCGCCTGGGAGGCCTCGGAGCGCCTTCCTCAGGTTCGGTCGTGCGCGCCGACGGTGCAGGACTACATCGATCGCCGCGTGGAGATCGACTATGCCCTTTACACACGGTACCGGGGAAAGCTACGTGGGGTGTGAGGCCTACCCCCCAAGGGCGGTCCTCGGCGTGGAAATGCAGAGGGGGATCTTCTGAATGCAGTCCGTGATGAGTGTAGGGAGAAAGTATGCGTGAGGTAGCGATTATCGGCGTGGGGCAGACTCCGGTCGACGAGCATTGGACGACCGGGATTCGCCATTTGATGCTCGACGCCGGGAGAGCCGCGCTGCGGGATGCAAACGTCGACAACGTGGACGCCGTGTACGTGGGCAATATGCTTTCGGGCGAGATCGCCAATCAGTCCCACCTGGGGGCGCTGGCCGTGGATTTCATGGGCCTGAACGCCGAGGCCTTCAAGGTGGAGGCGGCGTGCGCCTCGGGCTCCGCGGCGCTACGGGTGGGCTATATGGCGGTCGCCAGTGGGTTGCTCGACCTAGTGCTGGCGCTGGGCGTCGAGAAGATGACCGACACCTCGGGACGCGAGACGACGGCTGCGCTGGCCGCGGCGGCCGACGCCGAGTACGAGGTGAGCCAGGGCATCTCCTTCGTGGCGCTCAACGCGCTCTTGATGCAGCGGTACATGTACGAGTACGGCTGGCAGCATGAGGACTTCGCAAACTTCGCCGTGACAGCGCACGCAAACGGCGCCAACAACCCCAACGCTATGTTCCAAAGGCCGATCACAGCCGCCTCCTACGCTCGGGCCCCGATGATCGCGACGCCGGTGGGGCTCTTTGACGCCTCGCCGGTCTGCGACGGCGCCGCCGCCGTGGTGCTGGCCCCTGCTGAGTACGCGCGGACCTTGAGCCCGGCGCCGGTCAAGGTCCTGGCCTCGGCCATCGGCATGGCGCCGCTGGCCGTCCACGACCGCAAGGATCCGCTGGCGCTGAGCGCCGCGGTGACCTCGTCGCGCAGGGCCTACGAGCAGGCGGGTATCGAGCGCGAGGACCTGGACTTCTTCGAGCTCCACGACGCCTTTACGATCATGGCGGCCCTGAGCCTAGAGGCGGCGGGCTTCGCCGAGCGAGGCAAGGGGGTCCAACTGGCGCTTGACGGCGAGATCGCCTTGGAGGGCCGCGTCCCCATCGCGACGATGGGCGGCCTGAAGGCCCGGGGTCACCCCGTTGGCGCGACCGGGCTCTACCAAGTGGTGGAGTCGGTCCTGCAGCTGCGCGGTCTTGCCGGTGCAAACCAGATCGCCAACGCGCGCCTGGGGATGACCCAGAACATCGGTGGCAGCGGCGCAACGATCATCACGCACATTTTGGAGGCGATGGAGTAGGAACGCGTTAGAACGTTCAAACGTTTGAACGCTCTAACGTTTAGACGACGTTTTCCGAGAGGAGTTTTGAAGATGGAATCTAGAGTTGCGAAGGATTGGCGGCTGCGCGGACAGCGCTACCGTCTGGAAGGCGAACGCTGCGAGCACTGCGGGGAGATGATCTTCCCACCGCGTGATATCTGCCCAGAGTGCCACCAACCGGCCAAGACGCCCCACACCTTGAGCGGACGGGGTGAGGTCTACACGTACAGCACCGTCTACAGCGCGCCGGAGGGCTTCGAGACCTACACGCCCTACACCGTCGCCCTGGTCAAGCTTGAGGAAGGGCCGGTGGTCACAGCCCAGCTCACCGACATCACGCCCGACGACGTGCAGATCGGCATGCCGGTGGAGATGGTCACGCGCCGGATCCGCACGAATGGCGAAGAGGGCACGATTGTCTACGGCTACAAGTTCCGGCCGCTGCTTCGGGGCGGAGCGGAGTAGGGAGCGAACAGCAGGAGCACGAAGTATCCCGACGCACCAGCGTTTACTGCTTGCTTCCTGCTCATCACTCCCGTCGTAGACACTGTCACCCAACAGATTCAGGGGGCGGGCCGGACCTGCCGGGGCTTAGGGGGACTCTCAGCCCTGTCAGGATGGCTCGGCCTCTCATCATATCCCGCATATTTGGCAACCGCCTCACGTCTCTATCTCCCGAATTCGCTTTCTGGCCGGGACACCCCTTGAGAATTCACCCGGTTTCTGTGATAATAGAGAGTGCCGCAGACTTAATTCCCACTGCGTCCAGTGAGACTCCCCGCCCTCAAGTACATGTTAGTATGCAATGGGCCGGTTGAGCTCACCTACGCAGACGAGGTCCGCAATCTTGCCACGACAAAGTTAGCCACAAGGAGTTGGCAGTATGGCAGATGACGTTCTACTAACGCTAGACGAGATCTTCGAGACCGAACAGGATGTCGATACCGAGGAGCGTGCATCTCGTGCGTTGAGTGACTTCCACGCATTCTTCGATCCCGACAACGACGGCGACGACGGCGCAGAACCAGAGAGCAACGGCGATGAACGAGACGAACAGGGCTCGGGTGAGACCCATGTGGACGTGAACCGCATTCCTTCTGAAGCTTCCCTCAGTCTCTATTTCCAGCAGATGAGTCAGGTACCCCTCCTGGATAAAGAGGAGGAAATTCGATTGGCGAAACGGGTGGAACAGGGCCGCAAGGCTCAACAAGCCTTGGCCGAGAGCGACCCGCCGTCTGAGCAGGTCGAGTCCCTGCAAAGCCTGGTGCGTGACGGGCAGGCAGCCCGGGAACAACTGGCTGAGGCGAACACACGCCTCGTTGTCAGTGTAGCCAAGAAGTATCGAGGCTATGGCTTGCCCTTTATGGATCTGATTCAGGCGGGCAACGTCGGACTGCTGCGGGCCATTGACAAATTCGATCACCGTCGTGGGTACAGGTTCAGCACCTATGCGACCTGGTGGATTCGTCAAGCTGTGACGCGATCCTTGAGCTCCAATAAGCGCACCATCCGCATACCGGTTCACAGGGACAGTTGGATTCGCAGAATCAGCAAGGTATCGACGCGATTGCAGCAGAAGATGGGACGCCGTCCCACCTGCGAGGAGATCGCTCAAGAGATGGGTGAGGAACCCGCCAAACTGCGAAAGATGTTGCGCCTAACCCGACGATCCATATCTCTGAACAAACCCGTGGGGCGCGATGGCGACGAGAGCAGTGCCGAGCTGGGTCAGTTGATTGAAGATCCCCATATTCCCCCGCCAACGCAGAGGATTGAGAAGGATATGCTTCGTGAAGAGCTGGAGAATATGCTGGTCACGTTACAGCCACGGGAGGCATGGGTCTTGCGAATGCGGTTTGGTCTGCACGGCAACCGCAAGCACACGTTCAAGGAGCTGGGGAAGAAGCTCAACCTCTCCAAAGAGCGTGTCCGTCAGATTCAGGTCAAAGCCCTCCGCAAACTGCGGCACCCCACGTTCCGCCGCCATCTGGAGGCCTATCGCTAGGCCGAGAGATGCCGCGGCACGGGCTGGATCAGCGCTGATCTCCGCAGGTGGGACGGCCTTCAGCGCGAGTGCTGCGGTCTTGCCTTCCCCACCCACCAGTCTTGGGATCCGCTACGATCGTCTGTCACTTACCAGACCCACGGAATGAGTGCTTTGCGCTCGGTCGGGTACTCGGGGAAATTCTGATGATACCAGGCATGGTGCGAGCGGGCGCGCGGGGCGAGGTTGGCGAAGGTCCACACAGCGAAGGCCAGCCCTGGCAGCGACCACGTTGCCAGAGCCCAGCCAAACCACTCGACGATTTCACCCAGGTAGTTAGGGCAAGAAACCCAGCGGAAAAGACCGCCGTATGGGATACGATAGCCGGTTTCGCCGGGCTCTCGCAGCGCACGCAGGGTCAGATCCGCCCAGCGGTTGATGATGTAGCCCGCCACGAAGAGGATCAAGCCGCCGATGAAGCGTGGATCGTGCAGCCAGCTCTGCGCGTAGCCACCCGATAGCTCGAAAAGATAGCGCCCGTTAGCATAGGCGTTGCCCACGTTGAAGGCGAAGCCCAGCAGCACCACCGCGATGGGCATCTTCTTGTGCCCGTCGCGGAGGATCAGCGGGTAGATAAGGGCGCGGTGCACGTAGTGGAGATCCCACATACCGAAGAACAGCACCACAGGTGCGTTTCTCGTGACAGTCGCCGTGACAAAGCACACCGCAAACACCAGCGCGGCGGGTATCTCCATGATCAACCAGCCGTAACGATTCTGGATCAGCGGCCCCCAACCCCGGCGGGCGTGCCGTCCATAGGGGGCGCTGATGAAGAACAGCGCCACGAATACGCCCGCCGCCACCGCCAGCCCGGCCAGGACCATAACTGTGTTCAGCGTGCGTTCGATCACGAGCGCGCCTCAGCCAGATATCCGTTCTCCTCAAACCATACGAGCGTATCTTGTACTGACTCCGCCAGCGGGCGGGCGGTATAGTCCAGCTCGCGCGCCGCGTGAGCGTGGCTCACTCGCCGGTTACTGCGCAGCACGCGCAACGTCATGCGCGTGTAAATCGGGTGGCGGCCATTGAAGCGGGCCATGAGCCGCATCAGCGGCGCGAAGGCGTCTGCCAGCCACAGCGGAACGGTGAGACGCGGCGTAGCTTGTCCTGTGACGGTTGCCACCAATTCCGCCACCTCACGGATAGAGCGCCAGTGCCCACTGAGCAGGTAGCGCGCGCCAGGTGGGGCCACCTGTTCGGCGCGCAGCGCGCCCGTCACCACATCGCGCACATCGACCCAGTCGAAGCCACCGGTCACCAGAGCGGGAATCCTTCCCCGCGCCAGCTGGATGAGCGCCTGGCCCACGTAACCAGGCTTGAAGTCGTAAGGCCCGAGCATCGCGGTAGGACGCAGAATTATTGCGTCAAGGCCGCGGTCGATGCCAATCTGCACTTCGCGCTCCGCCTGCGCTTTGGAAAGGTCGTAGGGCGCGAGCGCCTCGAGATCTGCTGCAGAGAGGCCTGCGTCGACCAGCGAGCGCGTCTCATCCAGAGGTTCATCCAGCGGCTCTTGACGCAAAGCGTCGATCGAGCTGAAATGCACGAGCCGCCTCACCCCACAGTGGAGACAGGCAGTCACCACATTGCGCGTTCCCAGCACATTAACCGCCTGCACCTCCGGCTCGGGGTCCATGGTCAGCGAAATCGCCGCAGCCAAGTGATAGACGACCTCTACGCCTGCCATCGCCCGCTCGAGCGCCTCCCGATCGCGCACGTCCGCCGGGAACGTCTCCAACTCGAGCCCCGCCAATGCCCGGCGATCCCGGTGAACCAGCGCGCGCACGTTCCGCCCCTGTGTCAGGAGCGTGCGGACCAAGTTCGCTCCGGCCAATCCGGATGCGCCGGTGACAAGGACCCGTCCGCTCATCGTTTCAGCCTCTTCATCCTTCCTCATCGCAGCACGCGTCTCGCTCTCGCTTGGATCGTTAGCCGTCTTCCGGGACAGGCCATAGCCTTCTCACCCACGCGATGAAACACCGCAGTCGCTTCCCAGGCAGGAGCCTAGAGTGTAGAGACACCGACGGGATCCGTCAAATGAAGCGAATCGGTCGGAGGGTATACGGCAACGTGCCGCTCGGCCTTTAGGAGCGGCTGAACCGCCAATTGCAGGACATACTCGACACCCATGTGGAGTTCCACACAGCGTGGGCGGAGGACGGGCTGTTCGCGGAGACGCTGCGAGGTCCCCTCGTCGAGCGATTCTGGCGGAAGAAGGCTGGGCTGCAGAGCCAACACCAATAGACCAGATTAGGAGTTCGCGTCCCGCGTCGCGGATCCGTCCTCTGCCCACGCCACGATATACCGCGCCTGCTCTTCCGTCTCCGGCGACGCCTTGCGCGCGGACTTGGGGCACTGCGCCCACAGCTCGCGGAGGCGCGCGAGGGCGGCTTTGCCAGGGTAGCCATGCCGCGCCAGCCAGCA
>CAZPJP010000060.1:0-21954 GCA_964586915.1 uncultured Anaerolineales bacterium | reverse complement strand
GGCGGAAAGGTTGAGCCGTGTCCCTGGAGAGGGAAAAGGTTTGGCCGCCTACCCCAATGGGTCTCCTTCCTGGTGCGCGGGCAGGCTAGGTCACGCCCTCGATGCGCTTGGCGGCGGTGACGGTGTTCTGCAGGAGCATGGCGATGGTCATCGGACCGACGCCGCCGGGCACCGGGGTGATCCAGCTGGCGACCTCCTTGACCTCGTCGAAGGCGACGTCACCGACGAGACGGTAGCCACGCTTGCGCGAGGGGTCGTCGACGCGGTTGATGCCGACGTCGATGACCACCACGCCTGGCTTCACCCAGTCGGCCTTGACCATCTCGGCGCGCCCCACAGCCGCGACCAGGATATCGGCGCGGGATACCACCCCGGGAAGGTCCTGGGTCCGTGAGTGACAGATCGTGATGGTGGCATTGCGCTTGAGCAGCAGCATCGAGACCGGCAGGCCCACGATGTTGCTGCGGCCCAGGACGACGGCCTCCTTGCCCTCGATCTCGACGCCAATGCGGTCGATCAGCTCAATGATGCCCGAGGGCGTGGCGGGCGCGAAGAGCGGGTCGCGGCCCTTCATCGCCAGGCGGCCGATGTTGATGGGATGGAAGCCGTCGACGTCCTTCTGCAGGTCGATGGCAGCCAGCACGCTCTCCTCGTCCAGGTGGTCCGGCAGCGGCAGCTGAACCAGGATGCCATGGATGTCCGGGTCGGCGTTGAGCGCCTGCACCTTGCTCTCCACCGCCTCCTGTGTGGCGTCGGCGGGCATATCGACCTGAATCGAGTGAATGCCCACCTCGGCACAACGGCGCCGCTTCATCCGCACGTAGGTCTGCGAGGCCGGGTCCTCCCCGACCAGCACCGCGGCGAGTCCGGGCACGAGGTCGTGCTTCTCCTTCAGGCGCGCGACCTCCTCGGTCAGCTCTTCCTGGATATCCGCGGCAATTCCTTTACCGTCGATTAGTTTCGCGGTCATAGAAGCTCCTTAAGGGCAGTTTTCAGTTTCCGGTTTCCAGTTGTCAGTTAGGTTAGCTGTCGGCTGTCAGTCAGAAGCTATCACCTCGCTTCTGGCTGACAGCTAACAGCATCTATCCTAGCTCAGCCCCACGATCTCGCCATCCTCGTCGATGTCGATGTTGAGGAAGCTGGGCGAGCTGGGGAGGCCGGGCATGGTGCGGACCTCGCCGGCGAGCGGGTAGAGGAAGCCGGCGCCCACGCTGGCGCGGATGTCGCGGATGGGGAAGGTGTAGTCCCGCGGGACGCCCTTCACCGAAGCGTCGTGGCTCAGCGAGAGGTGGGTCTTGGCCATGCAGATCGGCATTTTATCGTAGCCGAGGTCGGTGTAGAGCTTGATCTTGGCCTCGGCGTCGGAGCTGTAGTCGACGCCGGAAGCGCCGTAGACCTCGCGCGCGAGGGTCTCGATCTTCTCCTTGATCGGCTGCTCAGATTCGTAGAGGAAGCGGAAGTCGGAGGGCTCCTCGGTGGCGCGCACGACGGCCTCCGCCAGCTCGGTCGCGCCCTCGCCGCCGTCAGCCCAGTGCTGCGCGACGACGGCGTCGTAAGCACCCGCCTCCATCGCAGCGTCATGTATCACGGCCCACTCAGCCTCGGTGTCGGTGGGGAAGGCGTTGATGGCGACGACCACGGGGATGCCGAACTTCTGCGCGATGTTGACGTTGGCCTTCAGATTGTCGCAGCCCGCCTTCAGGAGCTCGATGTTCTCCTCAGTGTAGGCTTTCTCCAGGTCGCGGCCGGGGATCACGCGCGGCCCGCCGCCGTGCATCTTCAGCGCCCGCACGGTAGCGACCAGGACAACGGCGCTGGGGACCAGGCCCGAGGCCCGGCACTTGATGTCGAAGAACTTCTCCATCCCGATGTCGGCGCCGAAGCCGGACTCGGTGACGAGGAAGTCGGTCATCTTGACGCCGAGCTGGTCGGCGATGACGGATGAGTTGCCGTGGGCGATGTTCGCGAAGGGCCCGGCGTGGACGAAGGCCGGCTGCTCCTCCAGCGTCTGCAGCAGGTTGGGCATGATCGCGTCCTTCATCAGGACGGTCATCGCGCCGGCGACCCCGAGGTCCTCGGTGGTGATCGGATCGGGGTTGCGCACCGCGTCGTCGGTGCCGATCACAATGCGCCCGATGCGCTCGCGCATGTCCTGCAGACTTGTGGTCAGGGCCAGGATGGCCATCAGCTCGCTGGCCACCGTGATGTCATATCCGGCCTGGCGCAGCGGGCCGTCGGCGATGCTGCCGAGGCCAACGATGATGCTCCGCAGCGCGCGATCGTTCACGTCTACGACGCGGTTCCAGGTGACGGAGTAGGGATCGATGTGCAGCTTGTGCATTCCCTTCTTCTCGAAGAAGGAGTCGCTCCAGCGATTCTCGTGATAGATACGGGCGTCGATGGCGGCAGAACAGAGGTTGTGGGCGACGCTGATGGCGTGGATGTCGCCGGTGAGGTGCAGGTTGAAGTCTGCCATCGGCACGATCTGGCTGTAGCCGCCGCCGGCTGCGCCACCCTTGATGCCGAAGGTGGGGCCCATCGACGGCTGCCGGATGGCGGCCATCGCCTTGTAGCCGAGCTGACCCAATGCCTCGGTCAGCCCGATCGTCGTCGTGGTCTTGCCCTCGCCCAACGGGGTGGGCGTGATGGCGGTGACGTCGATGTATTTGGCGTTGGGGCGGTCCTTGAGCTTGTCGCGCACGTCCAGGTGGACCTTGGCCTTATAGGTGCCGTAGAGCTCGAGGTCCTCGTCGTCGAGGCCAACGGACGCCGCGATGTCGCGGATCGGGCGCAATTTGGCGGCCTGTGCGATATCGATATCCGAAGGAACGGGTTTGACCTTGTTGACGGCCATGGATGGTACCTCCTTAGGGTCTATGTGGTCTGATAAAAAGAGGCGCACGTGCGTGCGCCTCTTTGGTTTCCTAGAAAGCCCCGAGCTGGCAGGGCGTGATCTTGATGCCGAGCTTGTCGGCAAGATAGCCCACCTGCATCCTAGAGATCTCGAACTCCGATGCGATCTCCCACGCCTTGGCGCAGGAGAGGTGACCCGCCGCGTCCTTGGCGGACGTCAGCGCCTCGGGCAGGCCGTAGGGCACGGGCAGCGCGGCCACGTTGCTGTTGTCCCAGCCCTGCTTGCCGGGGTAGCCAAAGAGGCCCAGCTGGCAGCGGTTGAGCCTGATCTGAAGCACATCGGCTGCCTTGCCGACGGTGAGCGGCTCGACTTCGAGGTCGTGGGCGATGGCAAAGGCCGACGCGCACGCCAGCATTCCATCCGCCAACCGGGCCTGAATCGCCTCAACAATATCCTCGTCGGGCGTGATGCCCTCCGGTACGTCTTTGTCCTCTAGTGCCATCAAGTCCTCCAGTCGATCCCCTGTGGTTCGTCGCAGAGTACATGGTTAAGGATATACTGGTCTGGCGGATAGGGCAAGTGACGCGTTGCGTTGTGTGGGGTCGTGTTGGCGTTTGTGGCGAAACTGGCGTTTGTGGCAAAACCATGATACTCTGCCGATAGAGTGCCTATCGTGTGTCGCTTCCACCCGGCGGACGAAAGGCGCGCCCAAGCTACGTCCCGATCCGAGGTTTCAAGCATCGCAGGAGGTGTTCCCAATGTGGAAAGAGTTCAAGGAGTTCATCGCGCGGGGCAACGTGATCGACCTGGCTGTGGCGGTCATCATCGGCGCGGCCTTCAACAGCATCGTGCAGTCCTTCGTCAACGACATTATCATGCCGCCCATCGGCCTGCTGCTCGGCGGGGTCGACTTCTCCAGTCTCTATATCAACCTCTCCCGCACGTCGTATGAGTCACTGGCTGCGGCGCAGGAGGCCGGCGCTCCCACCATCAACTACGGTCTCTTCATCAACACCGTGGTCAACTTCCTGATCGTCGCCTTCGTCGTCTTCCTCATGGTGCGCCAAATCAACAAACTCCAGAAGGAGCCCGAAGCGCCCGAGGAGGCACCGACCACCAAGGAATGTCCTCACTGCCACACGGAGATCCCGATCGAGGCGACGCGCTGCCCGAACTGTACCTCCCACCTGGAGGGTGCAGCGCAAGCAGCAAACGCCTGAGTCGTCTCCGGCGGCGGGGTATCTAGGGTGTCGATTTCAGCGGTGCTGCCGACGCCAGCGCAAGCTCCGGCTCGCTAGCTGTTTCCCACGCAGAGAAGATGGGTTATAATTTGGTTAGCGAGACCTTGCGGAGGCGTGGATGAAGGACGCGGGCGGTCAGCGCGCGCCGTTGCGGCAGCGGTTGATGAGGCACATCAAAGACGTCAGGCTTGACATCCTGATCCCCTTGGCGCTGTGCGCGCTCTTTCTGGCGGTCGCTGTCGGCGTCGCGCTTCTCGTCAACTGGCAAGCGCGACGCGACGCCCTGCACGATGCGGAGGCGACCGCAAGGCTGTTGCTCGACCACAGCCGCGCCTCCCACGCGCACTTCACGCGGTACCTTCAAGCCACGCCTTCTGCATCGTCGGAGCCCGATGCATCGCTAAAAGGCTTGGAGCCGGCCTGGATCTGTCCCACCTGTGCCGCGCGGGAGCTGAACCGCACCACCAGCTCGCTGAACGAGATCGCCTATGGGTACAGGGAAGCTGTGATCGGTGCCCGGTTGCCCGAGAACGAGGCGAATGAGATCGAGCGGGCCTTCCTGGCAGCGCTCGAACGCGACGGTGCCCCGATGAGCCAATCGGAGGTCCAGCACCTGGATGGCGAGCCCTATCTCGTCTACATGGCCCCAGGTGCGACGATAGGCGCCTCCTGTCTTCAGTGCCACGGCGACCACGCCCCTGTCTTCGACGGCGAGGAAGGGGAGGCCGTCTCTGTCGCTTCGCTGCGCGTGCCGCTGTCCGCGCCCCTCGCCGAGGCGCGGCGCAGATCGGCGGAGATCCTCGTCATCAGCCTGCCGCTGATTGGGGGCTTTCTTGCGGTGTCCCTCTCAGCGGGCAATCGCCTGGTAGTCGAGCCCCTGAAGGGCTTGCGACGGGCGGCGTTGCGCATCGCCGATGGCGGCAGTCCGGGGCCATTGCCCGATCCGATCGGGCGCGAGTTACAGGCGCTGGCCCGCGCTTTCCACGTGATGTCGACGAGCCTGAACGAGCAGCAGGCGTTGCTCGCCTCGCGCGTGGCGGAGCGGACCGAGGCCATGGATGCGCTGAATGCAAAGCTGCGGGCGGAGGTCACGGGACGCCGGCGCGTCGAGCAGTCACTGCGCCAGAGCGAGATCCGCTACCGCGGCCTCTTCGAGCATTCCCTGAGCGGCATCGTCCTCCTGCGGGTCGTCAAGAACGAGGCCGGGCGCCCCATCGACTTCGTGATTCTGGATGCGAACGGGGCGTCGAAGGCCCTGACCGGCTTGCCGACGACCACGCTAGCGGGCCGGCGCGTCAGCGAGACGTTGCCCGAGCTACCGCGGAGCTTCGTCAAGTTGGTGCTCAAGGTGGTGCAGACGGAGCGTCCGGTCAGGATCGATGACTTCGTCACCGAAACGGGGCGTCACTATGCCCTCTCCATCTTCTCGCCTCAGCCCGAACAGGTCGCTGTCGTCTTCGAGGACGTCACGGAGCGCGAGGAGGCCAAGGCGGCGCTGGAGGCGTACTCTGAGCGGTTGGCGGAGATGGTCGACGCCCGCACGAAGGCGCTTCGCGATGCGCAGGATCAGCTGGTGCGCCGGGAGAAGCTCGCTGTGTTGGGACAGATGGCCGGCAGCGTCGGTCACGAGCTGCGCAATCCTCTGGCGACCATCTCGAACGCAGCGTATGTGCTGCAGCATACCGTCGACGACCCCGACCCCGTGGTCCTAGAGTCCCTCGAACAGATCGCGACCCAGGTGACCCGATCCGACAAGATCATCCGCGATCTTCTCAACTTCACTCGCACGCGGAGCACCGAGCGCCAGCCGACGCGACTGGGACCCTTGGTCGCGGAAGCTGTCGCGCAGGCGGGAGCGCCCAGAGGTGTGACGCTGCGCCAGGAGATCCCGGCGGAGCTGCCATTGCTCTTTGTCGATGGGCAGCAGGTGGAGCAGGTGCTCCACAATCTGGTCACAAATGCTTACGAGGCGCTGCCCAACCACGGCACAGTGACTCTCCGGGCCCGCCGGGAGGGCGATGAGGTCGCCATCTCGGTGATCGACACCGGGGTAGGGATCCCGGAGGCGCACAGGGAGCGGCTCTTCGAACCGCTTTTCACCACCCGGCCCGGCGGGATTGGGCTGGGGCTGGCGGTATGCCGGAACCTCGTGCAGCTCAACGATGGGCGCATTGAGGTCGAGAGCGAGGTGGGCGTCGGGACCACCTTCACGGTGTGGTTGCCGACGGCATCTGCCTAACCCGCGCCCCCTTTGTGTTCCGCGCCGCCAGCGGCCCTCTCGAGGGGGGAAAGCGCTGTGCCAGCGCCGCTCCGCAGGAGGGGTGGGAGCTAGCGGGAGTCGCGCGGTGGCGCACCTGGCTTGTTTGCGCTCACCCCCCTCTAATTCCGTGCCGCCAGCGGCCCTCTCAAGGGGGGAAAGAGTTGCGTCACAGTCATTGACACATACCAGCCTTGGGGCGCGTGGCGGCCTCCAGGGCGAGGAGGGCGGCGAGGGCCTCTTCGGCGTTCTCCCGGCACATTTCGGGGCTGGGCCGCAAGCGGACGCAGACGTCCGGGCGCTCGGGGCGACCGAAGAGGCGGCAGCGGTTGTCCGGCGTCAGCTGGCTGCAGCGGACGCCGGCGGGCTTCCCATCCGGCATGCCGGGGGCGTCCGCGGACGCCGGGATCGGCGACGAGATCGACGGCGCGATGCAGCAGGCGCCGCAGCCCACCCGGCACGCCGGTGGGGCCGTCCTGCCTTTGCTCGGCGCAACACGGCCCTCGGGATCGCGTCTGTCGCGTCGATCGGTGTGCAGCGGTGACGTGCTCCTAGATCGTGAGATAGCCCTCAGGCGCCAGGCTCGTGGCCAGCATCACCGCATTGATATCGCGATGATCCGTCCAGGTAGCGACCTCCTGATGCTCGGGTTCGAGCCAATATCCCTCAATCCGCTCGCTCAGCGGCACATGCTCGCTGAGGGCCTCGGCAAGCTCACCAGCCTTCTCCGGATCTGCGAAGGCGTGCGGCTTGTTCCAGATCAGGTCCGAGAGGCACGGCACGGCGTGCAGTCCGATGGCCATGCCCAGCTCGCGGAAGGCCAACCGGTATTTGGCCGGTCGCGAGAGCGGATCCATGGCCAGATGGCGTTTCATGCTGCCCTGCGCCGCTGACAGCACCTCACTCAGCATCGCCGGCTGTCGGAAGTGCCCGCGCTCCACCAGTTGGGCGATGCGCCAGGCATCGGAAAGCAGGCCGCCCAGCCCGAGAGGATCGTCCACCACCCAATTGCGGCCCTCGCACAGGGCTGCCAAGTCATCGATCGCGCCGCTGAGGTCGGGCCATGCCTCGCCCTGCTGCGTCGGGGCCGCGTGCTGGAGCTCCTGGTACGTCACGAAGCCGTCCAGCGGGTCGTGCTGACCCATGGTCTCCACCAGGGTCCGAGTGAGGTCAATGGACATCTTCCAGTGCATCGCCTTCTCCTGCGGAGCTGCCTCGTAGACGAAGGCCTTGTGGGCGGCCTGAGCCAGCTCCAGCGCCCAGCGGTTGTAGGTGGCGTCTTCAGTGGCGACAGCGACCCGGCTTAGGGCGTGCATCCACTTGGTCAGGTAGTGGTAGTACTGCCCGTCGCGGTCCAACTCGCGCTCTTGGTCGAAGGCCTCGCCTGCCGCGCGCTCCGGCAACGGCTTGCCGATCCGCAGCCCGCCCTGGGTCGGATGGCGCTCGCCTTCCTCGTCGTCCAGGCCGCTGATCCATCCCGTCCGCTCGTCGTCCTCTCGATGACGACCCAAGACGTGATGGACCTGATCGACGAGGTCGACGGCAAGGTCGAGGAACTCATCCTCCCCGGTCTGCACGTGCAGCTCCAGGAAGTTGCAGGTGGCGAAGGCGTCGGTCCAGAGATACCGATCCGGCGGCTCATCTGAGGTCAGGCCGGTCCGGTCGGCGAAATCCAGCATGATCTCGCGTACAGTGTCCATGGTTAACCCTCCAGTGAAGGCATATCCACCGCGCGCACCCGGCGCTTCCACGTGTCCTGCTCGAAGGACTCGGGATAGCGCGGTGGGAGATACGATACGTCGTTCAGGCGTGTCAGGGGCTCGCCCTTGAGCTGCCAGCCCGTGGCGCCGAGATTGTCGCGTAGCTGCTCCGCGGTGCGGACGCCGGTGATGACCGAGGAGACGCCCGGCTGCGCCAGCACCCAACGGAGCGCGACTTGGGCCGGGGTCTTGTGTAGCTCCCGTGCGACCTTGAGGAGTTCCGCCAGCGTCTCGTCGGCGTTGTCGGCAAAGAAGCGCCCGTGCCACGCCCAGCCCTCCGCCGAGCGGGTCCCGGCCACGCTGCGCTCGCCGGGGTCGTATTTGCCCGTCAGGAAGCCGCTGGCCAACGGCCCCCAGGGCACGATGCCTAGCCCCTTGTGCAGACAGAGTGGCACAAGCTCCTCCTCGATGTCGCGGACGACGAGGCTATACTGCGGCTGGTAGCAGACGAACCGCGACAGGTCGTTGACCTCGCTCAGCCAGAGCGCCTCACTCAGCCGCCACGCCTGGTAGTTGCTGCAGGCGATGTAGCGGACCTTACCCTGGTGGATGAGATCGTCGACGGCCCGCAGCATCTCCTCGATGGGCGTCATAATGTCGACGTGGTGGATGTAGTAGAGGTCGACGTAGTCCATCTGCAAGCGGCGCAGGCTGTCCTCGAGCGCGTTGATGACGTGGACGCGCGACATCCCGGAGTCGTTGGGGCCGGGGCCCATCGGGTTGAAGAACTTAGTGGCGACGACGGCTTGACGGCGCCATCCCTTCAGCGCCTTGCCCAGAATCTCCTCAGAGGCGCCCTGACTGTAGCTGTCGGCGGTGTCAAAGAAGTTGATCCCGCCGTCGAAGGCCAGGTCGACGATCTCCTGAGCCTCGTCCTCGTCGGTTTTGGATCCGAAGGTCATCGTGCCCAGACAGAGCTCCGAGACCTTCAGGCCACACTTTCCCAGATTCCGATATTCCATAGGCACCCTCCCAGGTGGTTCTCTCTAGACGCGCAGCCTACCGTCGTGCTGCGTTGGTTACGCCAGTATCTTAGCCACGCGGCCTGCCTCCGTCTCCTCGGCTGGCGTGTTGTTCATCGCCTCGGCGATGGCCGCGATCTGCTCACACACCTCGACCGCCAGGTCGACCTCAATCTCGCGCGGCGCGCCTCCGCTCAGCTCGACGAAGTTGTCGTGGTAGATTTTGGTCAGCACGTCGTCGGGAAGTTTCAGACCGTGGATCACGCCATCCTCCGGCTGCCCGAGCACGAAGTCAGCCGCCTCCGGCACGCGGAAGGTGTCCTCGGTCTCCAGCCAGCGGAAGACGATGCCGGCTCGGATGCGGGCCTCCTCGACGGTCTGGAAGCTGCTGATATCGGTGCCGTAGACGATGCGGTCGGCGTACCGGGTGAAGAACGCGCGGGTTGCCTCGGGGTCGCGCGACATATTGTAGAGCATCTCGATGCCCGGCGTCAGGTCAAAGCGCACGGTGGGGTGCGCATCGAAGAAGCGCGCGGCCCGATCGAGATCGGCGGAGAGGAAGTAGAAGTGGGCGAAGATGATCTTGAGGCCGGGATGGCGCGCGAGGACCTCGTCGACCTCGGCGTAGAGCTGTTCCTTGGTCACGTCGTCGGGTCCGTAGCCCCAACCGCGCTCCTGCGCCCAGGCGGGCAGCGTCTTGGGATCCCAGAACTCCTCAGGGTCGGCGACGTGCCACACAATCGGGAGTCCCAGATCCGCGACGTGCGCCCAGTAGTCGGCGAAGTAGTCGTCGGTGACGGGAATGTCCATGCGCTGCCGCGAGGTGGGTTTGCCCTCGATCATCTTGATGCCCTCGCAGCCCAGCTCGACGAAGGTGTCGACCTGCGCCACGAGGCTGGGCGTCGCGACCCGACCGTCCGAGAGCTGCGCCGCGTGATTCAGCCCGGCGAAGACGTAGAAGGTCTCGGGGTGCCGGGCCTTCATATAAAGAGACTGCGGTAGGCCCGAGCCCTCTGCCGCGTCTTGGATGGAGACCAGGGTCATCCGGTCGATGCCGGCGGATTCTAGGATCTGCAGGACGCGCTCCTCGTCGGCCACGCTGCGCATGTGGACGTGGGCGTCGATGATGCCGCTCTCGGTTCCGGCCATTCGCGAGTGCCAGATGGTCATCGGAGTCTCCCTTCTATGTGAATTGTACTATGAGTCTACCATGGCCCCAGGGTTTTCGCGAGGGACGCGTCGTAGCGCTGGTGAGGTGCACCTGCGGTTGGTGCGCCCCACCTTGGTTATGTGCGTCGACCAGGTGCACCCCACTAACAGCAAGTGGGGCGCACCAGAGCCGCCGGGTGGGGGTACGCCTGCGGTTGGTGCGCCCCACGTTGGTTGTGTGCGTCGACCAGGTGCACCCCACTAACAGCAAGTGGGGCGCACCAGCGCCGATAGGTGGGGCGCACCAGAGGCGTCGGGTGGCGTGCACCGAGGCCTAATCGGGGTCAGGGCTCGTAGAGCCGCGGGTTCTGGGGCGCGCCGTTGAGGCGGATCTCGTAGTGGAGGTGCGGTCCGCTGGAGTAGCCCGTCGAGCCGCAGTAGCCGACGACCTGACCGCGGGATACCGGCTGACCGAGCCCGACGGCAAAGGACGTGAAGTGCGCGTAGTAGGTCACGAAGCCGTTGCCATGGTCGACCTTCACGAGGTTGCCGTAACCGGCGCCCCAGCCGGCATAGACGACCTTGCCCGCATCGGCGGCGTAGATCGGGTCGCCCAGGCGGCAGCGGTAGTCGAGGCCGATATGGCCCGGATTCCGCGGATCGCGGAAGGTCCACCCCGAGACAGCGTAGGAACCCGTCGGGAGACCGAAGGCGCCGCTGGCAGCCTGAGCCGCGCTACCCCCGGCGTAGGTCCAGGTCTCCGCGGCGCCGGTGACGGTGGTATCCGGCGGAGGCGGTTCCCAGTCGAAGTCATCGCCTACACCGCCGGGAATCAGCAGGAGCGTGCCCTCAGCCAGGGTAGCCCCTGGCTCGATGTCGTTCCACTTATTGTAGAGCGCGTTGGTGTCGACATCGTAGGTCTCGGCGATCTCGTTGGTCGTCTCGCCGCTCTGCACGGTATGGTAGGCACCATCGACGGGCGGGATCACTAGCGTGAGGCCGGGCGCCAGCAGCCACGGGGCACCCTTCAGCGCCTCCATATTGCACCAGACGATGGAGTAGGGGGAGAGATCGAACATTAGTGCGATGCCAAAGACAGTGTCATCCTGCTGCACCGTGTAGGTGATGACGTCCAGGCGCTCGCGATCGGGGATCGTCGTCAACGGGTTGGCCTGGCGGGTGATGGCCTTCGCCGCGGTTGACCGATATCCCTCACCTTCGGGCAATTCAGAAGGGGCCGGCATAGGCGCGGCTTGCTCCGCCGGCAGGGACGCGACCTCGGCAGGGAGCTCGGCGAGGTGCGCGGGCAGGACCGCGACGCGGCTAAGAACGCCGATCACCAGGGCCAGCGCCACGATCGCAAGGTGCGCGCTGTAGCGGCCCAGGATCGCGCAGAGGGCCGTCCGATCCTGACAGCAGCGCCAGGTGACGGCGGTCGCCTCGCCGATGAGCTGCGCGCAGCTGCCCAGGTGGCGTCGGTCGCCTGTCTCGGTGCTGTGTGCCTTGGGAGTTCGCTCTCGTGTCATAGGTGTAGGGGCGTCACGGCGGGACGCTCGACCCCAGGTTTGAGCGGGTCGGCGCCTTCTTCATCCATCCGGGACGTCGCATTCAATCTCATGTTAACGCAGGTTACCGTTGTCTGCAACGCGGCAAGCTGACGATCCCCTGACGATTCGCGCTGGCGCAGAGTCCATAGCCTCATCGGTTCTACCGGTTCAGCAGCAAGCCCGGCAGGTCGCGCAGCTCCTGACTGCCGGCGACAAGAGCCGCTGCGAGGAAGGCCGCAGCGCCCACCGTGACCCCTCCGGCTCCGGTGATCAGGTCGCTGGCGTCGGGGAGCGCCGCCCTGAACCCGAGCACGGCAGCGCCCATCGCCGCTGCCGTAACACCGGTGCGGGCCAGCGACGCCCTCAAGGTGCGTCCCTCCACCCCGCCGAGACGGCGCCAGGCAATCGCGAGGAGGATGACGACCTGTACCCCGGCGCCGACGGAGTTCGCCAGCGCCAGCCCCACGTGGGCGAGGGGCCTGAGCATCAGCCACCCCAAGGCCGTGTTGGCGGTCAGGCCGGCGATCGCGGCCCAAAGGGGCGTCCACATATCGCGCTGGGCGTAGAACAATCGAGCTGTCACCTCGAGGGCGCTGTGCATCACGAGCCCCAGCGCGAAGGCCTGGAGCCCGCGATAGACCCGCGTCGTGGCCGCGGCATCGAAGGCGCCGCGCTGGAGGAATAGAGCGGTCAGGGGCTTTCCTAGGACCAGCAGTCCTACCGCGGCGGGGATCGCCAAGGCGAGTACCAGGCGCAGCGCCCAGCCCGCCGTGTTGCGGAGCCCCTCGCGGTCGCCCGCGTTGGCGCGCTGGGAGAGGGTAGGAAAGACGGTCAGGCCCAACGCGGTCCCGATGATGGTCTCGGGGAACTGCATCAGGCGCCAGCCATACTCGTAGCTGGCGATGGCGCCGGGCGCGAGCCGCGACCCCAGGAAGGTCGGAAGGACGAAATTCAAGTAGGTGACCCCCAGCCCGAGGACCCGCGGTCCCATCAGCTTGAGGACCGCCGGCAGGTCGGGATGTCGGAAGCGCGGGCGCCAGCGCGCGCCGTAGTGGATCAGGCCCGGTACCTGGATCAGAAAGTGGCCGACGGTGCCAGCGAGCCCGCCCCATGCAAGCCCGAAGATGTCCCAATGCGGCGCGAGGAAGAGCGCGCCGCCGATGCGGCCCAGGGTATAGGCGAGCGGCGCGACCGCCGGAAGCAGGAAATGCTGGTGGGCCTGGAGCACGCTCATCACAATGCCGCTGACGCTGGAGACCACCGTCTGCAGCAGGACCAGGCGCATCAGCTGGGTCGCTAGCTGCGCGCGCTCGGCCTCGAAGCCCGGCGCGACGGCGGCGATCACCTGCGGAGCGAAGATCGCGGCGATGATGCTCACGCCGGACACGATCAGGAGCGCCCAGTTGATCACTGTCGAGGCGATAGCCCTCGTCTCTTGCCGGTAGCCGCGCTCGGTATGGGCGGAAAGAATGGGTATGAGCGCTGTGGAGAGGGCCAGCCCGGCGACGACGTTGAAGAGCGCGTCGGGGAGCTCGAAGGCGGCATAGTAGGCGTCGAGGGCCGCCGACGCCCCGAAGGCGCTGCCGATGGCGGCGTCGCGCACCACACCCAGCGCCTTATCGATGGCGAACAGCCCTGCGACCAGCCCTGCCGATCGCGCCACGTGGGCGCTGAGGCCACGTATACGCGAGGCGGCGGTGCTGTCCGACGGCGTCGTCATCGTCGGGGCCCTGGCATCGTCCACCGGCCTACTGAGAGATCTCGGCTAGCAGCGTGGCGGCGGGCTCCCAGCCCTCGTGATACTTGAGCGCAGCCCGCAGATCGGCCCTGGCCCCATCCTCGTCGCCCTGCGCCAACCGCGCCTTTGCCTGCCAGTAGAGGGACTCCTCGAGGTTGCCGGCCGTGGACAGCGTCGTGTTCGTCAGCGCAATCACATCGTCGTACCGCCCGGCCTTATAGTAGGCCTCGTACAGACTGGGTTGATACCAGAGCACCCGAACCTGGAGCCCGAGCTGCCGGGCCTGATCATAGGCCGCCGCCGCTTCGGCCGGCTGTCCCAGCGCCAACAGGTTGGTGCCGACGTTGAACCATGAGAAGATCATGCCGTCGCTGCAGTTGATGTAGGCGTCGCACGCCTCCAGCGGGTCAGCCAATTCGGCCCGGGCGCGCTCCAGCGCTTGCTGGTACATCGTTTCGTCATCGATGTCGGGACCGAGGATCTCGGCCACCTCATTCCAGCGTTCGGCGGGATAGATGACCAGGTAGACGTAGTTGAAGACGCGCCACATCTCGTCCAACGCCTGATAGCCCATCGTCGTGCCCTGGTAGACGTCCGTGGAAGCCGGGTAGTAGAGGGAGTCAAAGAGCTCGAACGCCTGTGCGGCCTCGTCGTACCCGATGACCAGCCGGTAGTGACCGTACTGATTCCGGACATCGGTGACATCCCAGGTCTCGACGATCACCGGGAAGCCCGCGCGCACGAACTGCTTGAGCCCTTCCAATGTGCCGCCGGCGCGGATGATGCCCTCAAGGCCCACACTATGGGCGTAGTCCCGTAACTGCTCGATGCTCACGTGCTTGTCCTCGGGATCGGGCTTGACGATAGGGGCGATATCCATTTGGCGATCGTCTCGGCCCCAGAAGGAGAGTGCCATGGCCAGCGTCGTCGGGGCGCAGTTGTTCCATCCCTGACGCTCATGCCGCAGTCCCTCCAACAGGACCTGGCTTGGCGGGGTGGGGGTGGGTGGTGGCGTGGGGGTCTCCGTGGCCGTCGGTGAGGGCGTCACAGAGGGCGCGAGCGTGTCTGTGGGCGCGGGGGTGGCGGTCGGTGTCGAGGAGGGCACCGGCGTCGCCGTCGCCGGCAACGCCGCCGCGAGCTCGACGGAGGACTCGTCAGGCGTGGGCAGCGTCAAGGGCTGGTTGGCATAGCGCAGCTCCTGAAGCGGCTCGGGGAGCAAGCTAGCGTAGCGTCCCGGCAGCGCCCGCACTACCGTCGGCACCGCCAGAAGACCACTTCCCAATATCGTCAGAAACACGACCAACAGACTATAGTGTAGTTTCTTCATATGGAGGAATCATACCAGAGTTTCCCGGAAAGCAGACACCTGCCGACTTCTGGAGTGTGGCTCACCGACTCGGTTTGTCATCCCGGAGCGTGCCTCGATCGGGCTGGCGGCACACGGTGCGGAGGGGGCACACCCGCGCCGCGCGGTGGCGGTGGGTCGGCATTGCGCCGCTGTCACACTCAGAGCCGACCGTGATCGCGCTGGTGGACGGAGAGGAGCCTTTGCGCGGCGGGCGCGAAGCACGTACAATTAGAGCGTCATCCATCGCAAGTCGGTCACAGTTCGCTACAGAGGAGGGATCCCATATGAACCATCACGAAGGGGATTTCGCGGGAGTCCAAGACGCCGAGATCTATTACCAGGGCTGGCTGCCGGAAAGCGCACCGGAGGCGGCGCCCAAGGGCGTGTTGCTCATCGTTCACGGTCTCGGTGAGCACAGCGGGCGCTACGGCAACGTCGTGGAGCATTTCGTGCCCCTAGGTTACGCTATCTCCGCGTTGGATCACGTGGGGCACGGGCGATCCGAGGGGACGCGAGTCTACGTCGAGCGTTTCTCGGACTACGTCGAGACGGTCGACATCTTCGTGGACATGGTGCGTGCGTGGCAGCCTGAGATGCCGATTTTCCTGGTCGGGCACAGCATGGGCGCTCTTATCGCGGCGGTCTACCTGCTGGAGCATCAGGATAAGGTGGCGGCGGCGATCCTCTCGGGTCCAGCGGTCAAGGTGCCCGACACGATGTCGCCGGTCACGCTCACAATGGCGCGCGTCCTGTCAGCGTTGGCGCCGAAGATGGGGCTCGCCCAGCTCGAGGCCGAGGCCATCAGCCAAGACCCCGCGGTCGTCGAGGCCTACGTCAACGATCCCCTCGTCTACACCGGCAAGATCACGGCTCGTCTGGGCGCCGAGATGTTCAAGGCGATGGAGAGGGTCACCGATGAGGCGGAAAGCATCACGGCGCCGCTGCTTCTGCTCCAGGGCGGGAAGGACCGGCTCGTCGATCCCGAGGGCGCTGAGCAACTCTACCGCAGGGCCAGCTCTGAGGTCAAGACGCTGCACGTCTACGAGGACCTCTATCACGAGGTCTACAACGAGCCCGAGCGCGAGGCGGTGCTCGCGGACGTGGAGGCCTGGCTGGAGAAACGCCTGGCGGCGCACGGTCATATGTCGTAGGGGAGCGGCATTCCCGAAACACACTGCGGGCCGCCACCTGTGTGAGACCGCGGAAGGATGTCACGAGACAGGTCACCTTGGTCGGAGTGCCTCGCCTTGCGGGTGTGATCTCGCCGCATCGCGGGCGCCGCCGTGCGTGATGTGCGGCCGCGCAGGGCCGCGGGGCAGAGTTTTGACACCTGGGAATTGTCGGGTATACTATGAGCGTAGGCAAAGTGGGACGTATTGTGACGCGAAGAGATACAGAGGATAGGATTGAGATGCGCTACGAAGCGGTGACACTGCTGGTTGCAAGAGGCGACGGGGAGGTTTCCTTGTCGTAGTGCGCCTATCCGAAGGTTAGTTATGTAAAGTCGCGTGGGCGCACAGGCCCACGCGCTTTTGTTGCAGGCCAGATGAATTTTGGCCAGGACTTATCGAAGCCGGGGGCGCACAAACCCTCGGCTTTTCGTTTCACTGGAGGTTGCATCATGTCGGTCGTTAGATTTGTAGGGCTCGGGAAGGCTTTCGGCGCGCTGGATCTCTTCAGCGGGCTGTCGGCGGACGTGCCTCGGGACGCGCGGATCGGGCTCGTCGGTCCCAACGGCATCGGGAAGACGACACTGCTGCGGATCCTGGTTGGACAGGAGCTGCCAACCGCGGGGAAGGTCCATTACGCGAAGGGCACGCGCATCGGATATCTCGAACAGGAGGCCGAAGGGTCCTTCACGGCGCTCGACCATACGGTCTTTGATGAGATGCTGACGGTCTTCGACGATCTGCGGGCGCGGGAAGTGGCGTTGCGGGATATGGAAGCCGCGATGGGCGATGGCGAGTGCAGCGAGGCGTTGCTCGCTCGCTACGGCAGAGCGCAGGAGGCCTTTGCGCGCGACGGCGGCTACGAGTACGAGCTGCGCATCGAGCAGGTGCTGAGCGGCCTGGGCTTCCAGGGCGAGGAGCAGCAGATGCCCTTGGCGCACTGCAGCGGCGGGCAGAAAACGCGAGCGCTTTTGGCTAAACTTCTGCTGGATAAGCCGGATCTGCTGGTGCTCGACGAGCCGACGAACCACCTCGATATCGACGCGGTGGCGTGGTTGGAGTCGACGCTCCAGCAGTGGGACGGCGCGCTGCTCGTGGTCAGCCACGACCGCTATTTCCTCGATCGGGTCGTCACGACGATCTGGGAGATGGGCCAGCGTGGGCTGGAGGTCTATCGCGGCAACTACACTGCCTACCTGGGACAGCGCGAGGAGCGCTGGGAGTGGCGCATCAAGGAGTTTGAGACGGTCCAGGCACGCTTCCTCAAGGATCTGGATTTCATCAAACGAAACATCGTCCGCGCGAGCACGACCGGGCGCGCCCAGGGGCTGCTCAAGCGGCTGATCCGCGAGGTGAAGGCCGTGGAGGCTGGCGGCACCGAGGCCTTGAACCAGAAGTGGAGCGAGTTTATGCGCGACGGCCCTGGGATCGCGAAGACCAAATGGGGCGTCGACGACGTCGAGCAGCACATCAAGGCCTTGCGAGAGCCCAACCCGGCCCTCGATCGCTTCCATATGCGGTTGCACACGGGCGAGCGGGGTGGGGATCTGGTGCTCCGCGCCGGCGACGTCGAGATTGGGTATCCGGAGACGCCGCTCTTCCGCATCAAGGAGCTGTTGCTGCAGCGGGGCGAGTGCGCGGCGCTGATCGGATCCAATGGCACCGGCAAGACAACGTTCCTCAGGACGCTGCGGGGCAAGCTGTCGCCGCTGGCGGGGCGACTGCGGCTTGGGGCCAATCTGGACATCCGCCACTTTGCCCAAGCCTATGAGATCCTCGATCCGGACCAGACGGTGCTCGAGGAGCTGCTCGACCATCAGCATATGTCCATCGGCGAGGCCCGGAGTCTGCTCGCGCGGTATCTCTTCCAGGGCGACGACGTCTTCAAGCCGATGGGCGCGCTGAGCGGCGGCGAGCGCGGGCGCTTTGCGCTGATGGTGCTGGCACTGCATCCGGTCAATTTCCTGCTGCTCGACGAGCCGACGAACCATCTGGATATCCAGGCTCAGGAGATCCTGGAGGACGCGTTGCTCAACTTCCCGGGGACCACCCTGTTGGTCTCGCACGACCGCTATCTGATCGAACGGCTCGCGACGCAGGTCTGGGAGCTGCGCGACGAGGAGCTCCACATCTATCCAGGGAACTACAGCGCTTATCTCGAGGCCCGGGAGGCGGAACGCGCGGCGGAGACGGCGGAGCGTGCCGCGGCACAGGCCGCAGCAACCTCAGCCCGGGCAGACGATTCTGCTGGCGGCGCGACGTCCGACGAGCGTGGTGATCCCGATGCGCTGATGGTCGCTATCGATGAGCGCGAGGCGCAGGTCGCGGAGCTAAACGAGCAGCTAGCCGAGGCCGCGGAGGCGCAGGACTGGAACCGGTTGCAGGAGCTGGATGGAATCTACCGAGCGACCGAGGCCGAGCTTACACGTCTTCTGGGCCGTTGGGAACGTCTGGAGACCGAGGGGGCCAGGTAGCGCGGTGGGCGTCGCAGGGACGGGGCGTTCACCGCAGCACGTGCGCAGTAGGGGCGCAGCATGCTGCGCCCCTACCCACGCGATACCCGCGCCCCACCCACGGCCCCGCGACATCGTCGGATCGAGTCGGACCAAGAGGTGATCTATGACTTCAGGACGGGATGAGCTGCAGTGGGGACCGCGCGTGTCCAAGCAGAAGATTCGTCGGCTCTATGAGTCCGACGCTGCGGGAATCTACGACGAGGCGCTGATCGACGACGTTGGCATCACGCTTCTAGTGCGGTGTCGTCACATTCTCCAGATCCGCGCCGCCGGGCGCGGGCGGGTGACCTGTCCCCGCTGCGCGAGGCAGCGGGTGCACACGGTGATCGAACGCGCGCCCCACGGGCGTGGACGGGGCTCCCGCGGTGATCCCCGGGACGAGGTCATCACCTGCCCCGTCTGTGGTTGGCGCATCACCTGGGGCGCCTACAGGACATCCTACAAGCGGAAGCAGCTCAGCGCCGGCGGCGCGGTCAGCGCTTTCCAGCGCTTCGTCGACGCTTACCCTAAGGCGCGCACGCCTCGGGAGAAGATGCTGGTCATAGACCGCCTGATCCACGAGTTCCATTACTCCCTGAAGGACCGACCCGGTCAGCCGACGCGCCCCGTGGCGACCAACCTGATCGAGGGCAAGACGACGGACATCGAGCCGTTTCTCGACGAGCTGGCCTACGGGACGGCGTGGCCCGGCGAAGCGGAGGAGCGCCGTCAAACGTGGCGTCGGGAGATCGAGAAACGCGATCGCTGGCTTGAGGCGCACCGCCGGCGTTTGGCGGCGCGACGGGACCAGCAACGTGGGTCAGGCGAGGGGACCGTGTAGGTAGAACAGCTCCCGGCATCCGGCGATGACGCTGGGGTTACGGCGTCGCGTCCATCTCCTGGCGGAGCGCTTCGGCGCTGGGATCGTCGGGATTCAGCGCCAGAGCGCGGTCGAGGGCCGCGCGCGCCGCGGTTTCATCGCCCAGGCGCCACGCGCTGACGGCGAGCCCCAGATGCGCGGTCGCGCTATCAGGCGTCCAGCGCGTGGCCTCGTTGAAGGCTGCGCGCGCCTCTGCCAGGTTCCCCAGCGAGAGCTCCGCCTGCCCGAGGAGCGTGAAGGCCCTCCCGTAGGTGGCGTCGAGCTCGACGGCGCGTTGCAGATGGGTCCTGGCCTCCTCATAGCGCCCCTTCACCAGGTAGATCCACCCCCAGTCGGCGTGGACCGTCGCGTGGTTTGGCGCCAGGGTCACGGCCTGTTCGTAGGCGGCGTCCGCGGCATCGAGCTTGGTGGGGTCGAGCCCGTTGGACCAGACACCGTAGAGCTGCCCGAGATCGGCCCAGATGCGAAAGTCGCCGGGGCGGAGATCCCGAGCGGCGAGCAGCGCCTCCTCGGCCAGGGCCAGCCAGGCTGCAGCGTTGTCGAGGTTCTGAACGGCCTGCAGCAGATAGATGCGGCTCAACCGCTGGCGATGCGCAGGCTCGCCGGGCCAGAGTTGCACGGCTCGCTCAGCCGCTCGGACGCTGGCAGTCCAGTCCCCGCGCGTCAACCGGCGGTCTGCAGTGCGCGCGAGGATGTCGGCGACCGCCGGGCGCACGTTTACCTGGAGGATCACGCCCAAGGTGATCGCAACGACGAGGACGACGGCGATCACGCGCAAGGCCTGTCGAATCCGCGCATTGCCCTCTGTCGCCGCGACCGCCGGTGAAGGCGCGTCGGCGCGACCTGGATTGGTGCCGGCGAGCACGGGCAGCGCGGCGAAGAGCAGCCACATGGCGACGAAGGTGGCCGTGACCTGGAAGCTCAGGAGAGCACCGGCGGTCAGCGCTGCCACCGCACCCAGGGCGGCGATCAGCCACACCCGATCGGGGTCACGATCGGCGCGGATGGCGGCGCGCGCACCTACGGCGAAGAAGATGCCCAGGATCAACAGCCAAGCCGCGACACCCACAATTCCCGACGTCACTGCCCAGTCGAGGATGAGGTTGTGCGCTCGATCGACGATGACGCCGCGCCCCAGGTGCGTGACGAGCTGGGGCGGGTAGACGCGGGGAAAGATCGTGATCAGTGCCTCGGGCCCGTAGCCGAGGAAGGGCCGCCACCGGATCAGGTCGAGCGTCGCGCGCCAAATGGTCACGCGCGCTGCCGGAAAGCCTCCGCCCGGCGCCAACCAGATGACGCTGCCTACGGCAGCTATCGGGACGGCGACGATGGCGAGCACCCCCGCAATGCGCAGCGCCCGGGGGAGGCGAGGCCAGGCCCAGAGCACCCCCGTCACGGTTAGTCCCGCTGCGGCTGCCAGCCAGGCCGCCCACGAGCGGCAGAGCGCGATCACCGCGACCTCCCCCACCGCCAGCAGAAGGCCGCCCATTGTCCTACCCCGATCGCCGGTCGTTGCAGTCGGCAGGAGCGTGAGAGGGAGGAGCATCGCGAGATAGGTGCCTACGAAATCGGCCCCGCCGAGGGTGGCGTAGACCGGAGCGCGCGCATCGATGACAAGGCCGAGGGGATCGTAGCCCAGGGCCTGCGCCACGCTGAGCAACATCAGCGGCACCGCCGTCGCCACCAGCGTGGCAATCAGGCGCCGCGCCTGGCCCGGCGTTCGCAGCCTGTCGGCGACGATGAGGAAGAGCAGAACGTAGCTGATCAGCGTCAGCGTGCCTTGTCCACGCTCGTAGCTCCCGCTGAGGCTGAGCAGCGGGTTTTGTGCGGCGAAGGTGGCTGCGACCAGCACGACCGCCAGTCCCAGCACGGGCCAGAGCAGGGGATGGGAGAGGAGCCCGTCGGCGGTCAGCGTCGTCTCCGGGTGCAGCAGGCGATCGGCTACCCACAGCGCTCCCATCGCCCACACAAGGGTGCGGACGAGGACCGCTTTCCAGGGGTCAAAGGGCTGTTGCGCCCAGAGGTTGACCGCCAAGGGCGCCAGGATGGCGACAGCGAGCCAACCCGCCTCCACGAGGCTGTCGATGGGGCTGCCCCTGCGCGTGCTCTCCGTTGCTGCGTCGTGCGTGCTGTCCATGGTGTGATCCTGGGCTCCAGATGGTGTTGCGTACTGCAGGCTCCCCCGTAGTGTAAGGTCAGCTCTTGCGCTGTCAACAGCACCCCGACCCAAGGCTTTGCGGAGGGTGATGCTTCTGGCGTCGGGGGCGTGATCGGGGCCAAGTGCAACGCACCCAGCAGGGCGCTTTCCTGCGGGTCACGCCTCGTGTCCTCCAGGCTCTTTCTTCTCGCCGATCCGCCGCAGGTGCGTCGCACTAACGCCCGGAGGTGCATCGCACTTGCGGCGGGACAACCTCGAGCAGCCGCCTTGGTCTCGCCGAGCGCGCCTCAAGGACAGCCACCGTGCTGAGTGCGTTGCACCTGGCTTTGAGCTCCTACCTTTGGTATGTGTCAATGACTTTTGGACAACTCAGACTCTAATTGAAAGTGCAAGATA
>CAZPJP010000059.1:0-22802 GCA_964586915.1 uncultured Anaerolineales bacterium | reverse complement strand
CGCTTCGCGATGTCCTACTTCCTACTCCCTTACTTCCTACTTCTGCTTTTTTTGCTGACAGCTGACAGCTGATGGCTGACAGCCACATTCGGAGGAGACAATGACGGACCTATCGAGAACTTATAATCCCGAGGAACACGAGAAAGCGCTCTACGACTGGTGGGAGGCGCAGGGATATTTCAAGCCGGAGACGATGATTGAGCTTGGGCTGGCGGACCCGGAGGGGGAGCGGTTCTGCATCACGATGCCGCCGCCCAACGTGACCGGGATCCTGCACTTAGGCCATGCGATCACAGCGGCGGTCGAGGATCTGGCGACGCGCTACCACCGGATGCAGGGGCGCGAGACGCTCTATCTGCCGGGCTCGGATCACGCCGGGATCGCGACGCAGAACGTGGTCGAGCGGGAGCTGGCCAACGAGGGGCTGACGCGCCACGACATCGGGCGCGAGGCCTTCGTCGAGCGCGCGTGGGCGTGGAAGGAGGAGACCCACGCCCGCATCACGACCCAGCACCGGAAGTTGGGGATCTCGTGCGACTGGGATCGCGAGCGGTTCACGCTGGACGAACAGCTCAGCCAGGCGGTGCGCGTGGCCTTTGTGACGCTCTTCGACCGCGGGTTGATCTATCGGGGGCCCTATATGGTGAACTGGTGCCCGCGCTGCGAGTCGGCAATCTCTGACCTGGAGGTGGAACCCCGCCAGCATGAGAGCCACCTCTGGCACATCCGGTATCCGATCGTGAACGAGGACTGGCACGGGCCGGGCGATACGTGGGGCAGCGGGCGTTGGGCCGAGGGGGCGACGGCTTTCGTCGAGATGGCGACGACGCGCCCGGAGACGATCCTGGGCGACACGGGGGTGGCCGTGAACCCGGAGGACGAGCGGTGGGTCGACCTGGTCGGCGAAACTGTGGTGCTTCCGGCGATGGGGCGCCACATTCCGATTATCGCCGACGACGCGGTGAGACCGGAGTTCGGCACCGGCGCGGTCAAGGTCACGCCGGCGCACGACCCGACCGACTACGAGATCGGCATGCGTCACAATCTCGACCAGATCAACGTACTTACCGAGACCGGAACCATGAACGACAACGCGGGTCCCTACGAGGGGATGGATCGCTACGCGTGTCGCGAGGCCATCGTGGCCGACTTCGAGAAGGAGGGGTTGCTCGTCAAGGTGGAGGATTATCAGCACACGATCGGGCACTGCCAGCGGTGCGACACGGTGGTCGAGCCGATGATCAGTACCCAATGGTTTGTGCGCGCCGAGCCGCTGGCCGAGAAGGCGATGGCGGCTGTGGAGAGAGGGGAGATGCGCATCATCCCCGAGCGGTTCGAGAAGGTCTTCTTCCACTGGATGGAGAACATCCGCGACTGGTGCATCAGCCGCCAGCTCTGGTGGGGGCACCGGATCCCGGTCTGGACCTGCGACACCTGCGACGAGGTGTGGAGCGCCGTCGAGGATCCCGAGGTCTGCCCGGAATGCGGCGGGCACGCGATCCATCAGGACGAGGACGTGCTGGACACGTGGTTCTCCTCGGGCCTGTGGCCCTTCTCGACGCTGGGGTGGCCCGATGAGAGCTCACCGGATCTCCAGCGCTTCTTCCCAACGGACATGCGGGAGACGGGTTATGACATCCTCTTCTTCTGGGTGGCACGGGAGACGATGCTGTCGCTGGAGCTGATGGACGCGGCGCCCTACAGGGACGTCTATCTGCACGGTCTGATCCGCAATGAGCACGGAGAGAAGATCAGCAAGTCGATGCCCGACGCGTGGAAGTACGATCCGCTCTACATTATCGAGGAGTACGGGACGGATGCGCTGCGGTACACGCTGACGACGTCGTCGACGCCGGGCAACGACATGAACCTCGATCCCCGGCGGTTGGAGGGCGCGCGCAACTTCGCGAACAAGATCTGGCAGGCGACGCGCTTCATTCTCATGAACCTTGGAGACGAGGCGCCGTTGAGCGTCGGCGAGATCGAGACGGACGGGATGACGCTGGCCGACCGCTGGATCCTAAGCCGGGTGCAGCATCTCACGGGCGAGGTGACGCGATTGATTGAGGGCTTCCAGTATGGTGAGGCGGGGCGTCAGATCCGTGACTTCCTCTGGGACGAGTTCTGTGATTGGTACATCGAGGCGACGAAGGTGCGGCTATACGAGGATCGCGCTGATAAGGCCACACCGCGGGCGCTGCTCCTAGCGGTGCTGGAGCAGGCGCTGCGCCTGCTGCATCCTTACATGCCTTTCGTGACCGAGGCGATCTGGCAGGCGCTGCCGGACGAGGTGAAGGAGGGCGAGGCGCTGATCATCGCGCCGTGGCCGAAGGTCGCGGAGCGCTGGGTCGACGAGACGGCGGAGACGCAGATGACGGCGATGATGGACCTGATCCGCGGCATCCGCGGCGTCCGGTCGGAGTACAACGTGCAGGCTGGGAAGCGAATCGCGGCGACGATTGCCGCTGGCGCGCTGGCGCCGGTGCTGGAGGCGAACCGCGACGTGCTGACCTTCCTGGCGCGGCTGGACGACGAGGATGTGGAGATCGTGGAGCGCAGCGAGCCGCTGGCGCAGTCGGCTTCGGTGGTCGTAGGAGACATCGTCGCCTATCTGCCGCTGGCGGGGATGGTGGACATCGAGGCGGAGCGGGCGCGGCTGGAGAAAGATCTGGCGGAGCTGCGGGAGCGCATCGCCGACAGCGAAGAGCGGTTGGCCGGTCCCTTTGCGGAGAAGGCGCCCGAGCACATCGTGCAGCGCGAGCGCGATAAGTTGGCGGATCTGCGGCTGGAGGCGGAGCAGGTGCGGGAGCAGATCGCGCGGCTGTCGCGGTAGGGGCGACGGCGGACGGCGGACGACAGACGATGGCCGACGAGCTGGCGAGTCGCGAGGGCGCCGCATTCCGACGACGGCCCAACACGGCGGGGGTGACGCTGGCGTAAGCCACGCGCCTTGTGGCCAACGGCCTCACGCGGAATGCGCCGCCCCTACACCCCACCTCGACGGCGAAAGGTAGGTTATGCGTGCGGTCCATAGTTCACGCGCAGCGCACGGGCGTCAGTCTGGCGGCGGGGGCAAGGGCCCTGTCACGCAGCCATCAGTGTAATCCGTGTCTTCAGTGTCATCAGTGGTTCAGTCGCCTGCCGCTTGCGCGGGGTGCGAGTGTCGGTTTGGCGGCGGGGCCTCTTTCCTTACCGTTTTCCCACGTTTATTGTATAATGGCGGCGTCATGCCTCAGTGGCGTTGCGGCCGGGCGGTCGCACGCTTTAGAAAGGGACCTATGCCCAAGACCTATGTTGCCGTCGATCTGGAGACGACCGGCCTGGATCCCAACCGGGATGCGATCATTGAGATCGGGGCCCTGCGGTTCGATGAGGACCGCGCGCTGGAGCGCTTCTCCACCTTTGTGAATCCAGGACGCCGGATCCCGCCCTTCATCACCGATCTCACGGGCATCACCGACGAGGATGTTGCCGGTGCGCCCGGCGCTCTGGAGGCCACGCGGGAGCTCCAGGCGTTCGTCGGACGGGATCCCGTTGTGGGTCACAGCGTCCGGTTTGATCTTGCTTTCCTGCGCCGCCATCAGGTGTTGCAGCGCAATCCCTCGATCGATACGTTCGAGATGGCCGGCATCGTGGTACCGCACGCCAGCCGCTACAGCTTGGCCAACCTTGTCCGTGAGCTCGGGCTTGATCTTCCGGAGCAGACGCACCGAGCTTTGGATGACGCCGTGATGACGCGGGCGCTCTTCGACGCGCTGATGGCGCGCGCCGTGCAGCTCGCGCCGGAGACGCTCAGGGAGATCGTGCGCCTCGGACGCCAGGTGCATTGGTCGGGCGCTCGTTTCTTTGGTGACGCGCTTCACCGGCGCCAACGGGGTGGGTTTCAGGGTGGCATCGGCGTCCAGCTCGCGGACCGCAGGGGTATTGCGGGCGATGGGCCGCTCTTCCTCCAGGACGATGAGATTCTCCCGCCTCTGAATCCCCGCGGCGAGCCCAGGCCGATCGATCTGGTGGCGCTGACGTCGTTGTTCGAGCCTGAAGGACCGATCGCCGAGATCTATCCAGAATATGAATACCGCGACCTGCAGGTCGAGATGATGCAGGCGGTGGGGGAGGCCTTCAACGAGGGATCGCATCTGTTGGTCGAGGCCGGGACAGGAACCGGGAAGTCACTCGCCTATCTGGTTCCCGCCATCGAGTGGGCCGTGCTCAACGAGCGCCGTGTGGTCATCTCGACCAACACCATCAACCTGCAGGAGCAGCTGGCCCACTCGGACATCCCGAAGCTGACCGAGGCGCTCTACGAGTTCCGCGCCCAGGTGCTGAAGGGACGCTCGCACTATCTGTGCCGCCAGCAGTTCGAGATATTGCGACGTCGGGGCCCCACGAGCCATGAGGAGATGCGGGTGCTGGCGAAGGTGTTGTTCTGGCTGCCAAACACTCTCGAGGGGGATGGCGACGCGCTTTTCCTGCCGACGGCCGCCGAGCGTCAGATCTGGCACACGATCTCAGCTGCCAGTGAGGCATGCGACCCCGAGCGGTGCCCCTTCTTTCAGAGCGGCACCTGTTTCTTCTATCGGGCGCGGGCGAAGGCGGAGGCAGCCCATCTGATCATCGTGAATCACGCCTTGCTGCTGGCCGATGTCGTCACGCAGAATCGGGTCCTCCCGGAGTATGAGCTGCTCATCGTCGACGAGGCACATCACCTGGAGCGGGCAACGACCGAGTCGATGCGTTACAGCGTGAGCTGGCAGGACTTGGACCGGGCCTTTGTCAGTTTGCTGCGCCCCAGTCGCCACTATCCCGGCCTTCTGGAGGAGATCTCGTCGGCTGCGGAGGCACTGCCGCGCAGCGCGACGATGCAGGTGCGCGACGTTCTGATCCGGCTCCAAGACGAGGCGGAGCGCGTGCAGCGGCAGTTGGAGACGCTGTTCACCGATCTGGAGATGATGCTGAATGATCGCGTCGGACGGGGCGGCGCCTATGGCGCCCGCTTGAGCGTCACGATGGAGCTGCGTGAGAGCCCGGCGTGGGATGGCCTGGTGGCGCGATGGTCGCAGACCGCGCCGCATCTTGGGACCCTGGTGGACGGGCTGGGAAGGCTGGCTGATGGCCTGGAGACGGCGATCGATGTGGCGCTGCCAGAGCTGGCCAGCGCCCGCGCGCGGCTGCTCGCGATCCACCGCGTGCTGGAAATGGCGCAGTCGCAGCTCGAGCTCTTTATCGTCAGGCCGACGGATAACAGCATCTGCTGGATGGAGGCGCGAAACCGCGGTCCGTTTATGCTAAACGTCGTGCCGCTCCACGTTGGGCCGCTGGTCCACGAGCACTTGCTGGAGAAAAAGCGTGCCCTTGTGATGACCTCGGCGACGCTGCGGATCGAGGGCAGCTTCGACTATCTGCGCGACCGCCTCGGGGTTGGACCGGACACGCAGGCGCTTGCGCTGGGCTCGCCCTTCGACTATCCTTCGGTGGCGCTGCTTGCCGTCGTGTCGGATATACCTGAACCGCGGACGCCCGGGTATCAGAGGACGGTCGAGGAGACGCTGATCGACCTGCTCACAGCCACGGAGGGGCGGGCGCTAGCACTCTTCACTTCGTATAGTCAACTGCAATCGACGACCGATAGCATCACGGCTCCCCTCGCGCGGGAAGGGATCACGGTGCTGGCCCAGGGGACCGGCACGTCACGAGCCCAGTTGCTGGAGAGCTTCCGCGACGGTGATCGCGTAGCGCTGCTGGGGACCCGTTCGTTCTGGGAGGGCGTCGACGTGCCCGGCGAGGCGCTCTCGTGTCTGGTGATCGTCAAGTTGCCCTTTGACGTCCCCGATGACCCCATCGTGGCAGCTCGGTCGCAGGCCTATGACGATCCCTTCAACGACTATATGGTGCCGGAAGCGGTGCTCCGCTTCCTCCAGGGGTTTGGTCGTCTAATCCGGACGGCTGGGGATCAGGGGATTGCCGTCGTGTTGGACCGACGGCTGCTCACGAAGAGCTATGGGCAGCGCTTTATCGACTCGCTGCCGGAGCCGCGAGTTTACCAGGTGCGTCGCGTCGATCTGCCGATGGTAGCGCGGCGATGGCTGGCGGGAAAGTCGCTGCCGGCGACCACGATGTCCGTGTTTTCTGAAGACGAGCCCTGGTCGCTCTCAGCGTCGGAGTCCCCGCAGGATGAGGACGAAGAGCCATCCTGGTTTTGGGGCGCCTAGCAGCATGGTTTCCGGTTTCTAGTTTCCGGTTTCCAGTTCCCGTTTTCAGTTTCCAGTTGAGGCGTCGTCCGTGGCCCATCGTCTGTCGTCGTTTCTTGGATAGCTAACTGGCCTCTGCGATGTGGCCATTTGGAGGTTGCTGATGCGGATTGTGGTGGATGCTTTTGGTTCGGATGCGTGCCCGGGACCTGACGTGGAGGGGGCTGTGATGGCCGCGCGAGCGTGGGGAGATGAGATTATCCTGGTCGGGCCTGAGGATCGCACGCGTGAGGAACTGGCGAAGCATAATACGAGCGGGCTGCGAATCCGGGTGGTTCACGCGCCTGAGGTACTCACGATGGAGGATCACTCCGACGCGGTGCGGCGGAAGGAAAATGCCTCAATTCGGGTGGGGATGCGGCTTGTGAGGGAGGGCGAGGCCGATGCCTTCGTCTCCGCGGGCAACACCATCGCTTGCTTGGCGTCGGCCATCTTCGATCTCCGGCGGATCCGTGGAATCCGGAGGCCGGCGCTCTGTACGGTCTATCCGATCACCTTCGAGCCGATGGTCTTCCTCGATATGGGCGCTACGGCTGATCCGACGCCGGTGATCCTGCTGCAGTTCGCGGAGATGGGGAAAATCTATGCCGAGAGGGTGCTGGGAATTGGGAATCCCCGGATTGGGCTGCTGGCGAACGGTGAGGAGGAGGAGAAGGGGACGATGGTGTTGCGGGAGGCCTTTGAGCTGTTCAAGGGCAGCGACCTCAATTTCGTTGGCAATGTTGAGCCCAAGGAGGCGGTGAAGGGCGCGGCGGACGTCGTGGTCACCGACGGGTTCACTGGCAACATCCACATCAAGACCGCTGAGGCCGTCGCGTCCTTCCTTAAGCGGCTGATCCAGCGGGACGTGTTGGGTCCGGTTGCCTCGAAGGTCGGGCTGGTGCTGCTCATTCCCGCGCTGATTGTGGGACTTCCGGGTCTCTTGCTCCTCCTGCCTGGATTGCGCCGCCTTGTGAAGCGCCTGGATTACGCTGAGGTCGGTGGTGGGCTGCTCTTGGGCGTGAATGGGGTCGTGATCGTGGGACATGGTCGCTCAAACGCCAAAGCTGTGAAGAACGCAATCCTGCGGGCGCGGGAGGCCGTTGCCGGCAACGTAGTCCCTGCAATCAAGGCCGGGCTCGAGGCCTAGACGCTACGTCAGGCCGTAGTACCGCATTGCTGGGTATTATCTGATTAGTATATGGAGGAGGCAGCCATGCAGATTGTGGCGAATGAGTCGCACATCAAGACCCGGACGAAGATCGGCGAGCGCGCGCCTTTTGTTGGTCTTTTGGTGCTTGCGATCTCGACGGTGCTCATCTTTGTCAAGCCGGAGTGGATCTGGGCGACGATGGCTCTGGTGTGGGTGGGGTTTTTGATCTCGTTGACCGGCAGCTATTTGGGCGATCGCTACGTCGGACCCAATGCCCATCATGAGAAGGTGCCGGCGGCCCTCAAGGGTATGGACGATAGCTACACGCTGGTGATGTACGAGACGCCGACGCCCTTTATCCTGGTTGAACCCGGCGGTTTGACCGTCCTCACGGCAAAGTCCCAGGGTGGCACTGTTGTCTACGAGGATGGTCGGTGGCGACACCAGCAGAGGATGGGCTTCCTGCGGCGCTTCGCCGGACAGGAGGCGCTGGCGCGACCAGACAAGATGGCGCAAGCTGAAAGAGAGTACGTGGAGGGGCTGTTGGCGAAGCGGATGCCGGAGGAGATGGAGGTCCCCGTCAGGGCCGTTATCCTCTTTACCAACGACGAGGTCCAGCTTGAGGTGGATGAGGCGTCCGTGCCGGTGCCGGCGCTGCGGGCGGCGGAGCTGAAACGCTGGCTGCGGCGAAACCCCTTGCGTCCGCAACTCTCCGATGAGACCCGCGCGGCGTTGGCGGAGGCGCTTGAGTTGCAGGAGGAAGCTCTGACAGGCTAGGGTTGGCGACGTGAGAGCGTGCGGGGAGAGTCCCCGCAACCCTCTCCAGGCATCAGGTCCCGGCAACAGGATACCGGGATCTGTGCTCTTTTTTGGGAGAGGACTCCCTGGTCATCTGACCAGGGAGAAACCTGGTGAGGCGGATAGGGCACAGCCTGGCAACATGGGCACTGTGCATTTTCTCAGATATGCGGTATACTAACATAGGTATCCGAGGGGGCGCGCTGATGCGGGACACTCGGGCTCAGAGCCGCAGGTGCGGTTTTGGGCTCGCTTTGTGTTCGATGCCCCTTACAGATAAGGAGGTGGTGTCTACAGGTGAAAGCGATAGGCATATCGTAGCGATCAGTACATCGTGGCGATAAACATATCGTCGTGTAGAACCAACAACAACTGAGGAAGGAGAAGGAAATGTCCCGTAAGAGTTTGTTTAGTTTAGTGACAGCCTTTGTGCTGTTTGCAGTGGTGCTGAGCGCGTGTGGCACCCCGGCACCCAGCCCAACGGCAACGACGGCCCCAACTGAGGAGCCGATGGCAACGGAGGAGCCCGAGCCAACGCCGACGGCAGAGCCTGAGGAGGAAGAGCCCGAGCCCACCGCAACCGAGGAACCGATGGGGCCCACGGTGACGGAATGGACCCCGGAGCTGAAGCAGGCCTTTGCAGCCGCGATCGATCGTGAGGTTCTGGTCGACCGTGTCTTCGAGGGTCGCAATATCCCTGCATATCACATGGTGCCGCCCGGTTATCCGTACGCAACCGAGCCGTTCCTCGATAAGTACGGGACCCGCGATCTGAATATGGCGATCGATCTGCTGGAGGGTCTCGGTTTCACCGAGGAGAACCCCTTCGAGTTCGATCTCTGGTACCCGCCCGAGCACTACGGCACGACGACAGCGGACGTGATGCAGGTCCTTCAGGAGCAGCTTGAGGAGACGGGCTTGATGAGCGTCAACCTCAATACCCAGAACTGGGCCGAGTACGTCAATGCCTTCGTCGAGGGTGAGGCCTACCCGGTCTTCATCCTGGGTTGGTTCCCGGACTTCGCGGATCCTGACAACTGGCTTACGCCCTTCGCATCCTGTCTGCAGTCGCCCGATAACGGCGTGAACTACTGCGACGAGCGGATGGACGATCTGCTGCAGCGCTCTGCTGCGTCAACGGATGACGCCGAGCGCGAGGCGCTGTACGAGGAGCTGGGTGAGTACTACGCCGAGCAGGTGCCGACACTCCCGCTCTTCTGGGAGCCCGAGTTCGTGACCTACCGCGATGGTGTCGAGGGTGTCCAGATCGGCGCCCCGTTTGAGTTCAACTACAACGTTCTGAGCTTCACCGACGACGCTACACCCGCCTCGGGCACCACGGACACGATCATCATCGGCACGACCGATGAGGTCAACAGCTTGGATGCTCAGGACGCCTACGCGACGCACGACTGGGAGATCATCAAGAACACCGGTATGCCGCTGCTCAAGTACGTGCCCGGTACCTCGACGTTGGTCCCCGGCACCGCCGCGGACTTCCCTGAGGTTAGCGAGGATGGGTTGAGCTACACCTTCACGCTGCGCGATGACCTCGCGTTTGCGGATGGGACGCCCGTGACCTCGGCTGACTACGTCCGTGCCTGGGAGCGCTTGAACACACTGGCTGGCCAGGTGTCAGGCCTGATCCGGGTGTACGTGGACAGCGTGGAAGCGCCCGATGAGTCCACCATCGTCTACAATCTCAAGGACACATATGGCTTCTTCGAGGCGCTGGCTGCAACGGCGCCCTTCGTCGCCACGCACCCTGATCTCTTCCCCGCGGACGAGATCGTACCGTATCCTGAGGTGGTTGATGGCCTTGGTCCGTACCGCATGACCAACTACGTGCCCGGGGAGCAGATGGTCCTCGAGGCCAATCCTGAGTATGTCGGCGATGACGCGCCCATCATCCCCAACGTGATCGTCCGCTACTTCGCGGATCCCACGACGATGAGCAACTCTGTCGAGACGGGTGAGATCGACGTGGCCTGGCGCACGCTGGGTCCCGTGGAGGCCATTCGCCTGCAGGAGGTCGCAGGTTTGACCGTGGATACGGTTGAGGCTCCGGCGCTACGCTACCTCGTCTTCAATCACAACTACACGTTTGGCGGCGAGTAAGCTTTCGCTGTATACTGGTCGCATCAACGGGGCGGGAGGAGGATTCTTCCCGCCCCACGTTTTGGGTTTAGGTAGGGTCTAGCCGGGCCGGCGACAGCTCGCCGGCTACGACCGATGTTATCATCTTCACCTCATGGAAATGGAGTTGTGCTATGTCCGCCTCCTGTCGGAATTTCCTGATCACTCGGGTCTTGCTCACGATCCCGATGATCCTTATCCTCGTGACGATGGTCTTCGTCGTGATGCGGATTCTGCCGGGGGATCCGATTCGTTCTCAGCTCGGGCCCAAGGTGAGCGCAGAGCAGGCTGCTGCCATTAGCGAGCGACTGGGTCTGAATCGCCCCCTCTACGTTCAGTACTTCGAATTCCTGTGGCGGATGATCCGCTTGGATTTTGGCAACGCGTTGACGCAGGGACAACGTCCTATTCGGGAGGAGTTAGGCGAGCGGTTGCCCGCGACGATAGAGCTGACGTTGCCGGCGATGACCTTCACGGTGATTCTCGGTATCTTCAGCGGGGCCTTCGCGGCCAAGAACCGTAAGGCGCCCGTCGATTTTGCTATCCGCATCTTCAGCATCATTGTTTACGCCATACCGGTCTTCTTTATGGGTCTTCTCTTTCAGATCCTCTTCGCTGTGCGCATCCCGCTCTTGCCGCTTGCCGGGCGGTTGGAGGCCACGCTGTTGCGTGACTTTCAGCCGATCACGAATTTCTACATTCTGGATGCCATTCTGCAGCAAGACTGGCGGACTCTGGGGTCATTGCTCAGGCACCTTGCGATGCCGGCCCTGACGCTTGGCCTGATCCTGACCGGGCCTTTCATCCGGCTGACGCGCGTTAATATGATCGAGACGCTGCAGACGGACTTCATCACGGCGGGAAGGGCGCGCGGCCTGCCGGAGAAGCGCCTTGTTTACCGGCACGCGTTGCGCAACACGTTCATCCCGATCCTCACGCTGATCGGCCTGCAGTTCGCGCTGCTTCTGGCCGGCGCCGTGCTGACGGAGACGACCTTTTCGTGGCCGGGGATGGGGCGATATCTGGTGAAGCGGATCGAGCTGCGCGACTACACCGCGGTGCAGTCGGTGATCGCGGTCTTCGCGCTGTTCGTGGGTGGTATCAGTGTACTCGTCGATGTGTTGTACGCGTTTATCGATCCGCGGATCCGTTATTAGCCGCGGTTTGAGAGGTTAGAGCTATGTCAGAAAGAATGCGCAAAGTGGCGTCCGGCGCCGGTGGGGCCGCGGAGGTTGAGGTCCCGGAATGGCAGCTGGAGCTGGACCGCGTGGGTTTCGTGCGCAGGATGCTCCTGGCGCGCAAGTGGTACGGTGGCGACTGGTGGTTCGTGGTGATCAGCGCCGTCCTGTTGCTTTTTGTCATCATTGTTGGTGTCTTTCCGCAGTGGTTCGCGCCTTACGACCCGCGGGCTGAGGTCGGGCCGTCCCTGTTGGCGCCCGGGCAGCCCCCGTCGGAATACGTGCTGGTGGCGCCGTCCGACGTCAACATCACGAGGCTGGCGGAGGTGGGCGATCGCGACAACAACCTCGGCTATGTGGTCGGCACTCCGGCGGCTCAGGCGCTCCGCGAGGCGTTGGACGAGCTTAACGCGGAGGCCGAGGCGGAGGGCCTGGATGTGCGCTATCAGCCGCGCCCGCGGCGCTTTGAAGATTTGCCGACGGCGCTGGAGGCGCTGGCCGCCGGTGAGATCGACGCGGTGGTCGCCTCGCCCGGAGACCTGGACGTGATTCTGAGCGACTTTCCGGAGCTCGAGATCGCGACCTCCCTTCGTGAGGCTGCCGAGCGCGGCTTCGTCCTGGGGACGAATCAGATCGGGCAGGACGTCTTCAGCCGCATCATCCACGGTACGAGCATTGCCCTGATTGTAGGACTGAGCTCGGCGGTGGTAGCGTTGGTGATCGGCGTCCCCCTTGGCCTCGTCAGCGGCTACGTAGGGGGCGCGCTGGACCGTGTCTTCACCCTGTTGATGGACAGTCTCTACTCATTTCCGGGGCTGATCCTGGCGATTGCTATCGCGGCAGTCCTGGGAGCAGGGATCGGGAATATCATCGTGGCGATCGCTGTTCTCTATGTCCCAACTTACTATCGGATCGTGCGCGGGCAGACCCTAGCCGTAAAGGAGGAGCTCTACGTGGAGGCGGCCCGCAGCCTGGGCGCTACGCCATTTCAGATCATCAAGGACTTCATTTTTCCAAACGTGATCCCCTCGGTGGTGATCATCTTCTCGGTCAACGTGGCGGACGCGATTTTGACGGAGGCCGGTTTGAGCTTCCTGGGTTTCGGGATTCCGCCCGACACACCTGACTGGGGCATCGACCTGGCGCGCGGGCAGGACTATCTGCGACGGGCGTGGTGGTTGATCACATTCCCGGGCGCGATGGTCACATTGGTCACGTTTGCCTTCAGCATGCTGGGCGAGAGTCTCTCTGAGATCCTCAATCCGCGCCTATCGGAGGTGTGACGATGACGACAGCGACAGCTAACGGTAAAGAGGTCTTGGTTCAGGTTCGCGATCTCGATGTCGTCTATCATACTAGGCTGGGACCGCTGAGCGCCGTGGATGAGGTCTCGTTCGATATCTATAAGGGCGAGATCCTGGGCTTAGTGGGTGAGAGTGGGTGCGGCAAGAGCACGATGGGCAAAGCGTTAATGCGTATGATCGCGCCGCCCGGTAAAATCACGGGAGGGCAGATCATCTTCGACGGTGAAGACATCATGGCCTATGATGATAACCGGATGCGCGATTTCCGAGGGCGGCGGGTCAGCATGATCTTCCAGGATCCGATGACGTCGCTCAACCCCGTACAGCGCGTCGACGAGCACGTGATCGAGGCCATCCAGGTCCACGAGCCGAAGACGTCCGCACAGGCGGCGCTGGACCGCGCGCGGATGCTGATCGAGATGCTCGGCATCCGTACGAACCGGTTGCGGGACTACCCGCATCAGCTCTCAGGGGGGATGCGGCAGCGGGTGATGGCTGGGTTGGGACTGGTGCTCAACGCCGACCTGGTTGTCGCCGACGAGGCCACGACCTCTCTGGACGTGATCGTGGAGGCGAAGCTGCTCGACGAGTTCATCAGGCTCCGCGATGAGTTCAACCTGACCATCCTGCTGATCACGCATAACATCGCGCTGGTGGCGCAGATGGCCGACCGGATCGCCGTGATGTACGCCGGGCAGATGGCGGAGATTGGGGATGTGGTGGACGTCTTCGACAACCCGCTCCATCCCTACACCGACGGATTGCTGCGCTCGGTGCCGAACATCAAGCTCGACGAGCGAGAGGAGCTCTATAAGATGGGTGGGGAACCGCCCAACCTTACACATCCGCCGGCGGGTTGTCGTTTCCATCCGCGATGTCCTGAGGCGATGCCTATCTGCAGCAACCTGGAGCCAACGCTGCTACCGGTCCACGAGGATGCCGAACACCTCGTCCATTGCTGGCTCCACGAGGAATTCCCGGAAGGGTGGGAGGAGGCCTGATGAGCGAGGCGACGACGAACACGAACGACACGTTGGTCGAGCTCCGCGATGTGCGGAAGTGGTTTCCGGTGCAACAGGGCTTTCTCAACCAGCTCTTTGGTGGCCAACAGCGTCACGTGCGCGCCGTGGATGGCGTGAGTTTCACCATCCAGCGCGGCGAGGTCTTCGGCCTTGCGGGTGAGAGCGGCAGTGGCAAGACGACCACCGGGCGCGTTGCGCTCGGGCTGACGCCTGCCACGGATGGAGAGGTCATCTTTGACGGCATCGACCTTACGTCGATGAGCCCTCAGGAGCTGCGACGGATGCGTGCGCGGATGCAGGTGATCTTCCAGGATCCGATGGCGTCGCTGAATCCGCGGATGTCGCTCGGGGTCACCATCGGGTATGGGCTCAAGATCCACTTTCCCGAGATGGACAGCGATGAGCGCCGAGATACCGTGACCGATATGCTGGAGAAGGTGGGCCTCTCGCCGGCCAATTTCTTCTACAACAAGTATCCTCATCAGATCTCGGGTGGTCAGCGACAGCGCGCTGTCATCGCGCGGGCGCTGGTGACCAACCCGGATTTGGTACTTGCCGACGAGCCCATCGCGATGGCCGACGTGAGCGTGCGGGCGCTGCTGCTGGATCTGATGAACGATCTCAAGCGCGAGCTGAACCTGACCTATCTTTTCATCACCCACGACCTGGCGACGGCGAAGTATATCTGCGATCGGATCGGGATTATGTACCTGGGCAAGCTGGTGGAGGTCGCCGAGCTGCGGGAGCTCTACACCTATCCACTGCATCCGTATACGCAGGCGCTGCTGGCGGCGGTGCCGGTGCCCGATCCTCACGAGCGCCGGACGGAGCCAATGCCGGAGGGCGAGATTCCGAACCCGATCAATCCTCCAAGCGGATGTCGCTTCCATCCGCGGTGTCCATACGCGACGGAGCGATGCGCGGTCGAGGAGCCGTTGCTACGGGAGCTGCGCCCTGGACACCAGGTGGCGTGTCACTATGCAGAGCAGTTCCTGCCCGAGGGGCCCCCAAAGGGCGACAGGGGCAACGGTCGAGGGGGCTGACGCGGTCGCTGCTACCCGACTCTGAGACGGGTGGTCCTGTTGGAAGTGACCGATGATCGTTACTGCGACGCATAGTGCGCACGAACGCCCGGTCGGGATCGATCCCGACCGGGCGTTCGTTTTCTCTCGCTGAGGCGCTGTCTGGGCCGCGCTATTCCTCGGGTACCGGCGGCGGTGTCTGCTTGAAGAGATTGCTGACCTCGTCGACGTTTCCGGCCTTGGCCCACTGATCCATACCGGCCTTCCAGACGAGTGTGTCACGGCTGACCTCACCGGCCTGGATCTTCTGCTGCAGCGCGTTCATATCGAAGGGGCCAGTCTGCTGCCCCTCGATGGCGACGTAGTAGGTGCTCGCTTGGGGCACCGGGGGCGGGCCCGAAGGGGCCTGGCCCTGACCGCCGCCCTGCTGCTGCCCTTGCTGCATCGACTGGCCGAACATCTGCCCGACGGCGGACCCCAGCCCGACGCCAGCGCCGAGGCCGACGCCGGTGCCGGCTTCGCCCTGATTCTGTGCGGCTTCGCGCATCGCCTGCGCGCCCTGATACTGCATGTAGGCGCCCATATCGCCGATGGCGCCCATCGATGCGGCGGCGTCGATGGCCTTGGCCGTCTCCTCGGTGGGGGAGATCGATTCGACGTAGAAGGAGTTTAGGGTCACCCCGCGCGCGGCGAACTCCTCGGCGGCCTTGGCGCGCACGCCAGCTGCGAGCTCCTCCACGAACGCTGCCATCTGGAGGATCGACTTGCCCATCTCACCGATCAAGTCCGTCATCTTGGTGAGAATGATGCTGCGGAAGAAGCTCTGGATATCGCGGGTGCGGTAGAGATTCTGCGTTCCTACAATCTTCGAGACGAAGAGCTGCGGGTCGGTCACCTGGATAGCGTAAGTGCCGAAGGCGGTGATTCGAGCCATTCGCAGGATCGGGTCCTCGATGGTGATGGGCTGGGGTGTGCCCCACTTCATCTGGGTCAGCTCGCGGGTCGTGACGAAGTAGACCTCCGCCCTGAAGGGGGTCCGGCCTGAGAAGGCCTTACCCACGAGATCCACCAGCAATGGGATGTTAGCTGTGGTGATGGTGTGACGACCGGGGCCAAAGGTATCGAGCGCCTTCCCGTCCCGGAAGAAGACAGCGGCCTGCGACTCGCGGACGATCAGCTGGCTACCGATGCGGAAATCGCCCGAACCGCGCTCGGGGACACGATGGACAATCTGATCAGCTCCCTCGTCCACATGCTCAATGATGTCAAAAATGCGCGCCATATGTTACCTCCGTTTAGTCTCTGCTGTTCTGATCAGTGTGGCTATTGCGCCGTGCCCCGCAGGACGTCCTGGCGCTCATCTAAGGTCGCATTGGCCTCCCGGGCGAGATCGCGGATCATCAAGACCAGCGACCGGATCTCCTCGCCCTCGACACCCTCCCTTGCCCGTGAGATCGCCGCTTCGATGCGGTCGGCGTAGCTAACGAGGGCCGCGTCAAACTCGTAGACGCGGTCCAGATCGTCCTCCTGGATGCGGACGGCGTCGAAGAGGCCGCCATAGCCGTAGGCGGCGGTACGAACGCGATCGATAAAGGTCTGCATCTGCGTCGCCGCGCTCCCGGCTTCGTCGAGCAGCTCGATCTTCCCGGCCGATATGAGATCGGTCTGGAGTGCGTCTAGCTGCCGCTTAACGGTGCGCATTCGACTCACGATATGGTCGCGAAGCAGTCGATCGGCCTCCCGCCGCTGTTCCTTTTCTTTGTAGCCCTTGTAGCCCGGAATCTGGGCGACTAGTTTCTCAAAACCGGACATCTCATCTTTGATCTTATCGAGCAGACTCATTCTGACCCTCCTACAGTTCTCCTTAGGTGAGTGTTAAGATCGGGCTGTGCTCCGTATACTTTACCCCCTGATTGTAACACAGAACGCACGCCTGTGAAACGCTGGCGCCTCCCGCTCTACCTACTACTACGGGCCCCGGAGCGGGCGGTTGCATCAGCGCGGAGCTGAGGTCATAGTTGACCACGGAGCGGGAGGATTCCGGAAAGACGATGCGGGTGCGTGAGAGCGCGGGCGTACCAGCGGGCCTTAGGGCGTGATCAGCTGAGATCTATCTCGCGCTTGAGCCACTTGAGCACGCGATCGGGCATCGTGTCGCGGTTGCGGCGGTCGACCTCCCAGATCTCCACCTGGGCCAGATACCGGAAGACGTCTGCCGCCGGATGGGGTTTAGCCGTGATGGTCCCGAGCACGTGGTGCGGCCCCATCACCGCCTGCATCAGGGTCTCCTGGAAGCTGTGGGAGAAGAGCTCCATCTTGCCGATCTCATCGACGACGACCAGCTTGCCTTCGTCCATCGCTTGCTGGAGCGCGCCGACGCCGACGCGCTCGAAGGCGGCGACGTCGACGCCATAGCGGCCGACGCGGGGCGCCCTCGGATCGCCGATGTCCTTATGGGCGAGCACCGTTTCCCTGCCATTGAGCGTGATGAGCTTGAAGCCCTTCCGCCCGCCCGGGCCGCTGATCTCGGCGGTGTAGAAACCGCCGGCGCAGTCACCGCACGTGGCTTCGAGCGCGTCGAGGACGCGGCGGATGATCGTGGTTTTCCCGATGCCCGGGTGACCGGTAAGGAGCAGTGATTTTGCCATAGCTGTTGCGCAAGTATAATGCGAAGGACGGAGTTGGCAAGCGGAGCGTCTGCCACGCGAGGCAAGGAGGCTGCGTCCGGAAACGGGGTGCTACTCCGCCTCTATACAGGCATCACCTGGAAGGAGATGATATGCGCATTCTGATCACCGGCGGCGCCGGGTTCATCGGCTCTCATCTGTGCGATCGCTACCTTGCCGACGGGCACGAGGTCATCGCGATGGACAACCTGAAGACGGGGTCCACCGACAATATCGCCCATCTCGCGGGCCATCCGCGCTACCTCTTCATCAACCACGATGTCACGCACTATATCTACGTCGCGGGGGAGCTCGATTCTGTGTTGCACCTCGCCTCCCTCCCGAGCCCCGTCGATTATCTAAACTACCCGATCCAAACGCTCAAGGTGGGGGCGCTCGGCACGCATAACACCCTGGGGCTGGCCCTGGCGAAGGGCGCGCGGTATCTGCTCGCATCGACCTCGGAGGTCTACGGGGATCCGCTGGTGCATCCCCAGGACGAGTCCTACTGGGGCAACGTCAACCCGGTGGGCCCCCGCGGGGTCTACGACGAGAGCAAGCGGTTCGCCGAGGCGCTGACGATGGCCTACGATCGCTATCACGGGGTCGACACGCGCATCGTCCGGATCTTCAACACCTACGGGCCGCGGATGCGTGTGGACGATGGGCGGGTGGTGCCCAATTTCATCAGTCAGGCGCTGCGGGGCGTGCCCCTGACCGTCTATAATCACGGGAAGCGGACGCGGGCTTTCTGCTACGTGGACGATCTTGTGGAGGGCATCGTGCGGCTGATGGAGGCGGAGGTCGAGGGGCCGATTAACATGGGCAACCCGTCTGAGATCTCGATCCTCGACTTCGCCAAACTCGTCATCGAGGTGGCGGAGAGCGAGTCCGAGATCACGTTCGTCGTGCCGGAGGACGAGCGCACCCGCGACGATCCGAAGCAGCGGTGCCCGGATATCACGCGCGCCCGGGAGCTCCTCGGCTGGGCGCCCAAGGTCGATCTGCGGGACGGGCTTCGGAGGACAATCGCCTACTTCCGGGAAAGGCTGGACCTGACCTGATGGCGGTGGAGGCGATGGGACGGATCCCCACGGTGCTCGTCTATGCCCTGAGGGGGACGCAGGTGCTGCTGATGCGCCGTAACAAGGAGCCCAACCGCGGGCTCTGGATCGCGCCCGGCGGCAAGATCGAGCTCGACGAGTCGCCGCGGGATGCGGCGAGGCGGGAGATGGTCGAGGAGACCGGCCTAACTCTGACGGATCTGGCCTGGCGCGGGTTCTGCACGGAGGTCTCGCCGTTGCCGGATTGGCAGTGGATGCTCTTCATCTACGTCACCCGCGGCTTCCAGGGGGTCATGCGGCCTGACCTGCGCGAGGGCAAGCTCGCGTGGGTCGAATTGGAGACCTATTTCACCGAGCTGGAGATCCCGCAGGCCGATGCCATCTTCGCACCGCGGATTCTTGGGACGGAGACCGGGATGTTCGAGGCTAAATTCGTCTATGATGCCGAGCTGAAGCTCGTCGACTGGGTGGCGTACTGACGGGGCTATGGTCTCCGGCCTGATGGCTGCGACGGGGGAGCGGACGCGCCGGGCGCGTCTGGCCCCGCACGCTGTGGCATGGATCTGGGGGCTCGTGGCGATCGCCTGCGGCCTGCTGCTCGCGCGGCTGCCGCTCTCCCTCGCGACGGTTGCTGTGATCGGCGTGGGCCTGGTCGCTGGGACGCTGATCGAGCCCCTGATCGGCATCGGCGCTGCTCTCTTCCTCGGTCCACTGCGCGCGTGGTTGGAGATTCGCGCCCCCGGCGTGGCGCCCCACATCGGTCAGGCGGTTCTTGTGCTGGGCCTGGGGGGCTGGTTCGCGCGGGGGCTTCTGGCGCGTGAGCTGCGGCTGACGGTGCCGCGGGCGATGTTGCCGCTTCTGGGCTTTTTGGTCACAAGCTTGATCTCGCTGTGGCAGCCGGTTGACTTATGGGATGGCGCCCTTGAGTTTCTGAAGTGGCTGCAGATTGCCGTCGTCGCCGCCGTGGTCTACGAGCGACTGACGGTCGCGCAGCGCCCGTGGCGGGTTGGACTGGCGGTCGCGAGCCTCGCAGGGGCCGCGATGGCCCAGGCTCTGGTTGGCCTCTGGCAGTTTGTGGGCGGCGGGATCGGCGTCGAGGAGTTCGCCATCGATGACCGGTTCTTCCGGGCCTATGGCACGTTCCAGCAGCCCAACCCCTATGCTGGGCTGCTGGGTCTCGTGGGCGCGTTGTTGCTGGGGCTGGGCGCCGAGAAGGCGCTGCAGGGGCTGCGGGAGAAGCAGCTCAGCGAAGCCCTGCCGGCGGTGTGGGCGCTGGCCCCCGCGGCGGTGGTGTTGGCGGGGCTGGTTGCCTCCTGGTCTCGGGGTGGGTGGATGGGCTTTGCTGCCGCCGGACTGGTGATGGTGGCGTTGCTGCCGCGCCGGAACCTATGGGGGCTGGGACTGGTCGTTGCTGTATTGGGAGCAGGGGGGGCGTTGGCGGCGACGGGGCGCCTGCCTGTGGCGATCCGCGATCGGCTGACGGGCTTTCTGGTCTACGCGCGGTTCGAGGACGTACGGGGCGCCGGCATCACCGATGCCAACTTCGCCGTCATTGAGCGGATGGCGAATTGGCAGGCGGCGCTGGGCATGTGGCGCGAGCGGTTCTGGCTCGGCGTCGGCCTCGGCGGGTACGAGGCGGCCTATCCGGCCCACGCGCTGATCGACTGGCCCCTGCCGTTGGGCCACGCCCACAACTTCTACCTCAACCTGTCAGCCGAGGTCGGCCTGATTGGAGTGCTCGTCTATCTGGTCTGGCTCGGCTGGATGGCGGTGGCGCTGGTGATAGCGCTCGGGCGGATCGCCGGCTGGCGGCGCGGGCTAGCGCTCGGCCTGCTGGGCGTCTGGGCGCACCTGGCGGTGCATAGCCTGGTGGATAACCTGCTGGTGAACAACGTCCATCTCTTTGTGGGGGTGTTGGTCGCACTGACGGCGTGGGTGGCGGAGCAGGGCGAGCGCACCTGAGCGGCGAAAGCGCAACGCACCCAGGGAGGTGGCTTGTGTTTGGGGCCGGTCGCGGGTGCGCAGGTGACCTCCCGGCGACGGCTTGACGACCGTGCGCCACACTGAGGCGTTTTGGGCGCGACGGCTGATGCGCTACGGTGTATATTGCCAGGTCTGGACGGGGTAGGCGTCGGCGCCGTCCGTCAAGGGGACGCGCTCGACATCGGGCCAGGTGTAGGCGCCGGTGAGAAGGCGGAGTTCCCCCGTCGGCAGCTCGTCGGGGAGCTCAAGCGTGAAGCGCGTGATCAGGACGTCATCGTCGCGCCAGTAGCGGGTGGGCACCCCCGCGCCGTCGATCTGAGCGATCATCTGTCCTTCGTGCACCAAGTGGTTAAAGAGATGGTACTCCTTGCCCGTCACGTTACGATAGTGCCATTGATGCACAAGGGCGAGATGGCCACCGGGGACGGGGTCTCCCTCGACGTCGCTGTCGAGCAGGCGCAAGCCGTTCTCCCAGGCTGCGAGAGGCGTGGCGAGGGGTGGGCGGGGGCTGTCTGTGCAAAAGGAGGGCCACGGGGGCGACGCTGGAATCGCCATATCGGGACGCTCGGTCGCCCGCGGCCCGAGTGGTGCCAGATCGGCAGGTGAGGCGCCGGGCGTCAGCACGAAACACGCCTCGCCGGGAGGTATGATGAGCCCCGCGCTCGCCGGCACGACGCGCACCCGGTCGCTGTGGACGAAGTTCCGGATCCAATCAAAGGGGGAGAGCTCGCCGGTCCCGAAGTGGGTCACGATGAGCACCTCGGCCTCAGGGTCCCCGGCGAGGTAAGCCCCGACGGTCTCCGCTGTGGCGTCCATCAGCCACGCGCGCGTCGGAGCCCGCAGCAGGCCCTGCTGCTCATAGCCGATCCGTACACTCCACAGATAGCCCCACCAGACTGCGAGCACGGTCACGCTGGCGATCCCCGCGACGCCGAGAGCCTGCCCCACGATCCCCAGACCCGACGCCGACGTGACGGGGCTGGCGGTGCGCGCCTCCAGGCAGGTCGCGAGGCACGTCGCGATAAGGACGTAGGGCGCCGGAAAGACGAAGAGCAGGTAGAAGTGCTGCAGGTGGATTGAGCTGCTCAGAAAGAGCGTCGGCGCGAGGACGGTCCACGCGAGGGTGAGGATCAGGCCGCGGCGCTCGGCGTCTTGGGTGAGCAGGAGACGGATTAGCGTCGTCACGACCGCCAGCGTCAGGATGACCGGCACGACGAGGAGCAGCTCCTCGATCCACACGACGGAGTTGGCCCAGAGTGGGTTGCGCGGGGTGTGAAGGATCTGGTCCCCGGTCAGCAGCTCCAGCGTCAGCCGATAGGTAGCCCAGTTCAGGCCGCTTGCGCCCTCGCCGCCGCTGCCGCGGAGGATCGTGGTCACGTCGACGAAGCCCGTACGCACGAGATAGGCGGCGTAGGGATAGGCGGCGAGCAGGCTGGCTGCGGCGCCCACGAGGCCCTCACGCCACCAACGCTGGCGCCAGGCCCACAGCGCGGCCACGACCCAGAGGAGCGCAGCCCACGGGAGCGCGGCGAGATGCACCAGGCCCATCAGGGTGGCGCTGATCATCGCTAGGGCGATTGCGCCAGTAGCCTGGCGGGCGCCAGCGGCCTGGCGGGCGCCAGTAGCTTGGCGGGCGCCAGCACCCCGTCTTCGGGCTCCGACCGCTGATAGTAGGCTGGAGAAGGCGAGGGTGGCGAAGGTGGGAATCAGGGTCTGATACCAGATCCAGCGGTTGAACTCGACCACCCACGGCGTCGTGGCGTAGAGGGCCATCGCCACGAGCGCCGCCCGGCGGCCGAAGGTCCGCCCGACGGCGCGGTAGAGCAGCGCCAGCGCCAGCAGGTCGAGGACTCCGAAGAACCAGCTGATGGCCACGACGCGATGGACTAGCAGGAGCGGAATGGCGGCCAAGTAGCCCACGACGGCGGTCTGCATGACGCCCATTGATGACTTCATGCCGACGAGGGGAAAGTGGCGCAAGGCGACGATATCCGCAGCGGCAGCCAGAATCGAGGACTGGTCGGCGCCCACAAGCGCTTCGTGGAAGGCGCCGAGGCGCAGCCACGCGCCCACGAGGAGCAGGGCGGTGGGGAGCAGGTATCGCCTTATGCGTTCTGTGACGTCTCTGTTGTTCATCGATTATGGAGCGCCAGACGGAGCGCTAGACGGAGCGCTAGCCAGAAACCTGCGCGCCTCACTGGAGGCGCGCCGAACGGTGAGACCGCTGGGTATTGTGCCATCGGGTCCCA
>CAZPJP010000058.1:0-22853 GCA_964586915.1 uncultured Anaerolineales bacterium | reverse complement strand
TGCCGCCGCAGCCCTACGAGCGGATCTTCTACCACGGCAACGAATGCGATCCCGAGAACACGTCGATGGAGCCCGTGATGGCATTTAAGCCGTTCCGGGATTACTTCGCGTCGTGGATGCCGGAGGGGATCACGGACAAGGACTACGTGATCGCGCAATACGATGGGGCCGTCGCGTATATGGACGCGGCGATTCAGTCGATCTTCACGGCTCTGGAGTCCCACGGCATCCTGGATGAAACGCTGGTTATCGTGACGTCGGATCACGGCGAGACGCTCTACGACCACGATTGCTACTTCGACCACCATGGGATCTACGATGTCACCCTCCACGTCCCCCTGATCATCCGGTACCCGGGCAAGGTACCAGCGGGTGAGCGAGTGACGGGATACGCTCAGCAGTATGACCTCGTGCCCACGATCATGGAGCTCCTGGATCTGGACCCTGGCATTGACTTCGATGGGAAGAGCCTGCTGCCGATGGTCAGCGGTGAGGTGCCCTCGCACCCGAGCGAATTCTACTTAACTGAGTGCACGTGGATGCGTAAGCACGGCTGGCGCACGCCGGAATGGAAGCTGATCGTGGCTCTGGAGCCCGATTTCCACTTCAAGCCGCCTGTTGAGCTTTACAGCCTCGTCGAGGATCCCCACGAGGACCACAATCTCGCTGAAGACGAGCCCGGCGTCGTCGATCTCTTGCGCGGTCGGATGGAGCGGTGGATCGCCAAGCGCGAGGAGGAGACCGGCTTATCGAATCCGATCTATCACCAGGGCGACTGGCACGGGCACGAGGGCATCGGCGCCTTCAAGACGTCGCAGCAAGCGTATGATACGCTGCATATCGGCGATCCGCAACAAGCGGCCAAGCTTCAGGCTGGCGACGACGATGAAGAGGCGTCGGTGGATGAGGCTGCGGCGATGGAGGATGATGCGGCGCCGGCTGAGACGGAGGCAGCGTCGGACGATTGACGGTAGACAATGGACGACAGACAATCGACGATTGACGATAATCGCAGTAGTGGATGAACGAGCAAGCTCATCGAGCGATCACATGGAGGATGAAATGGCTCTCAGAGTTGGACTTGTGGGCATGCGGGGAATCGGGAACACTCACGCGCGGGCGCACACAGAGGATCCTTTGTCGGAGTTGGTGGCCGTCTGCGACGTTGTCGAGGAGCGCGCCGATGACGCGGCAGAGAAATACGGCGTTCCAGCTTACTATGACCTAGACGACATGCTGCGGAATGAGGACTTAGACGTGGTTGACGTCACGACCGGGGGGTATGAGAACGGAAGCTGGCACTTTGAGCCGGTGATGCAGGCGCTGGAGTCCGGAAAGCATGTGTTGGTGGAGAAGCCCATCTCCAACGATATCGGCGAAGCCCGCCAGATGGTGCGCAAGGCCTTCGAGGAAGATCTCTACCTCGGGTGCAACCTCAACCACTACTTCACGCCTCCGGCGGAGAAGGCGCGCGAGTACATGGACAACGGGCAGATCGGCGAGCTCGTCTACTGCCTTCATAAGATGGGATTCCCCGGCGGCGAGCGGACGTATAGCTATTCCAGCGCGCCACGCTCCGAGGGGTTCCCCTACTTCCACGTCAAGGCGTTCCTTGCGCACCCCTTTAGCATCATGCGCTATTTCTGTGGCGATGTGACTCATATCCAGGCCTTCTTCGACCGACCGAGCTATCGGAAGGCGGCAGGCGACCTGATGCTGTCGATCAACAGCATCCATATGCGGTTCCAGAACGGCGCGGTTGGGTATCTGCTGAGCCAGCGAGGCGACGCGACTTTTGGCCTGGGCGGATGGTGGAGCGTCGAGGTCGCCGGTACCCACGGCACCTTCTGCATTGAGAACTGCATCGAGAAGGTGACGTTCTTCCCGACCCCCGGGACGGAGGGAGCGGCACAGCCTGAGAACCTGGTCCTGGGCGCTTCGCCGACGCCGGTTGTCACCGAATCCGGTATCACGGACTTCAGCCAGACGTTCCCGCGCCGGATTCACGCGTTCCTGGAGGACGTCACCAACGGTGTCGCGAAGGACAAGCTGCGGGCGTCGGGGCGGGATGCGTTGGCTACCTTGGAGTATACGTGGGCGGCGATGCAGTCCTACGAGAATGGCGGCGCTCTGGTACAGCCGCCTCCGCTGCCAACGGTGCACGGGGATCCGAAGCTGCTCGCCTGAATAAGCGCGTGCTGCGCCTTCGCTCCACAGAAGGCGCAGCATCGAAGCCCGTTGCAGGCCATGGACTTAGTGGGCAAGGAGTTACCTTATGTCGTCGATCATTATCGTTGTCGGTCGTGGGCATTCGGGGACGCGCGCGATATCCCATACCCTCTATGCAAGTGACGTCTATATGGGAGGGCTGCTCAACCGGTCCGGCGATCTTGTGCCGGCCCACGACATGTATGAAGCCTGTCGCGTTTTCGGCTCCTACGTGAGCTGGGAGGGTGACCTGCAGTGGAACTGGGATGCGGCACGTGAGGCGGAGATTCCCGAGGCTTTCACCGACCTGCTTTATGCCTATCTCAAGAGCGTCCTGAAAAGCTCTGCGGCGCACAAAGGATGGAAGCTTCCGGAGACGACGCTGGTTCTGCCGTGGATCATCCGGCTCTTTCCTGAGGCTCGATACATCTACTGGGTTCGAAATCCTCGCGACTGTATCCTCGGGCGTCATCTGACCGACGACCTTCGTGACTTCGGCGTGGAGTATCCGCCAACCGAGGATGAGCGCCGCCGCCGCGCCATCTCGTGGAAGTACCAATACGATCTTGTGGCCTCTACGCCGAAGCCCGCGCACTGCCTGGAGGTGCGTTTCGAGGACTTCGTGCTGCGCCGGGACGAGACGCTCGCTGAGCTTGAGGACTTCCTCGGGATCGAGCTGGCCCGGATACCCGTTCGGGTCGAGGCCGTCGATCGTTGGAAGCTGGATGATGGCACTAACTACTTCGACTTCCTCGCGCCGGCGATGGTGCGCTATGGGTATGAGATCCCTGAGCAGCAACGGGAGCCGGAACCGCTGAAACGATAAGCTGCGGTAGCCGCACGCTGGCCATACAGAGAACCGCGGAAACGTTGGAACGTTCCAACGCGAGCACGTCCGCGAGACAAGGAGTGACACAATGACGTTACGAGTAGCTGTGATTGGGATGGGGCCGATTGGGAACCGCCACGCGATGCTTCATCAAGAGGATCCATTGGCGGATCTGATCGGGGTCTGCGATATCATCAAAGAGCGGGCCGATGCCGCGGCCGAGCGGTTTGGCGTGCCGGCTTTTTACGATGCTCAGGAGATGCTGGATGCGCTATCGCCCGACGTTTGCAGCATTGCGACGGCGGGCTACGAGAACGGCAGCGATCACTACGAGCCTACCCTGCAAGCCTTCGAGGCCGGCTGCCACGTCTTGGGCGAGAAACCGATCTGCAATGAGATCCCCAAGGCCGAGGAAATGGTCGCGAAGGCGAAGGAAGAGGGCCTGTGCTATGGCATCGACTTGAACCACCGCTTCACGCAGGCGGCTCAGATCGCCAAGCGGTGGCAGAATGAGGGGCGACTCGGGAAGCTTCTCTTCGTCAATATGGCGATGTGGATTATGAATCCCAACGAGAGCTCTCCATACTATATGATCAAGTCGCTCCATCCTCACACGGTCGACGTGATGCGGCATTTCTGTGGCGACGTCGAAGCGGTACAGTGCTTCGGGACGAAGGCCCCCGGTCGCAAGATCTGGTCGACAGCTTCCTTCAACATGACCTTCAAGAACGGGGCGGTGGGGACACTCAGTGGCTCCTACGATATCGAGCGCGGCCATCCTATGGAGCGCTGTGAGGTCGCGGGCACCAAGGGCCGCTTTGTCCTCGAGGACATGTGGCGACAGGTCACGCTCTATCCAGCCGGTGACTTCGAGAAGCTTCAATATACAAACCCGGTCTTCGGTGGCCATCGGGACTTCGTGGATACCTTCCGCAACCGTATCCACACCTTCCTGCAGCAGGTGACCGATGGGGTGGATCCTGAGGAGATTGATGCATCCGGGGCCGATGGTCTGGCGGCGCAGAAGGTGCTGCAGGCGGCTATTGAGTCGCTGGAAACTAAATCGATTGCATACGTGAGGTGAGACGATGACTGCTCCTATCGGTATTGGCGTGATCAGCTTTGCACATGGCCACTCTCAGGCCTACTGTAGACGTATGCTCACGTATGATGACGTGAAGCTCGTGTCGTGTTGGGATGACAACGAAGAGCGCGGCGAAGAAGCCGCTGAGAACTACGGGATGCGCTATACGCCGCATCTGGAGGACGTGCTCAATGACCCTGAGATCCAGGGCGTCATCGTCACGTGCGAGACGAATCGGCATCCGGAGATGGCGATTGCCGCGGCAGAGGCGGGCAAGGATATTCTCTGCCAGAAACCGATGGCCCTAACGCTGGAGGACTGCGATCGGATGGCGGCGGCAGCCGACAAGGCCGGTGTCAAGTTCGTGATGGCTTACCAGATGCGCCACGACCCGTCGAACCAGAAGATCAAAGCGCTGGTCGAGGAGGGGACTCTGGGCAACATCAGCTGGATGCGCCGGCGACACTGCATTCCCGTCCTGTTCAGCGACAGCTTCATCAATGGCCCCACCAGCTGGCATATTGATCCCGAGAAGAACATGGGTATGTGGATGGACGACGCGTCACACGCGACGGACTTTATCCACTGGGTGATGGGTCGCCCGATCAGTGTGATGGCGGAGATCGATAACACCATCACCGATGTGGCGCCGGACGACACCGGCGTCGCCATCTATCGCTATGCCAGTGGTGCGATGGTCGTGTTGGTCAACTCCTCGGTCACGCTGGCCGGTGAGAACACCACCGAGATCTATGGCGATCAGGGTGTCTTGATCCAGAATTACGATGACGCCGTCTCCACGCATCTGGCGCCGACGGACGCGGTGGCGCTTAAGCTCTTCAGGCGGGGAGGCGAAGAATGGGAGGATCTCGGTATCCCCATCCCCGATCGCCACGGGGAGCGCATCGCGGGCGTGCCCCGGTCGTTCATCGAATGCATCAGGCATGACACGGCGCCTCCGGTGACGGCGGAGGACGGTCGGGTGTCGGTAGAGATGGTGTTGGGGGCGTACCAATCGGCTCGCGAGGGTCGACGGGTTGAGTTTCCCCTGTAACGACGGCTTGTGAACGGATAGAAAGGAGCGAGCATGAAACTCGGAGCTAATTCGGTGCTCTTTGGCGCCTTTGATATGGAGGCGGCCTTCAAGTACACGGCGATGGCGGGGTACGACGGTATCGAGCTTTCGGCGATACCGGGTATGAGCGAGCATCTGGTCCTGGAGCGCTGGAAGGAGCTGGCGCCGGTGATCAAGGGACTGTCAGCAACCTATGGTCTGGAGCTCCTCGCGATGGAGCAACCGTCGCAGGATCCGGAGCGTATGGAGACAGCGTTCAGGGCTGCGGTTGAGCTCGGCGTGCCGATCGTCAACTGTGGGCCGGGCGGCAAGGCGGGCGACGAAGAGAGCTTCCAACAGACCGTCGACTCGCTGTCTGCCTTGGCCGAGAGGGCCGAATCGTATGGTGTGACGCTTTGCGTCAAAGCCCACGTCGGCGCTGCGATCCACGACACGCCGAGCACGTTGCGGCTGATGGAGGCGGTGACCTCGCCGGCCTTTGGCATTGATATGGATCCCTCCCATATCTATCGTGCCGGTGAGAATCCCGTCGAGGCAATCGAAGCCGTGATCTCACGGGTGAAGCATGTGCATATCCGCGACTGTAAGGGGCCGGGGCCCCGGCCCGGGGAGCCAGCGATGCAGGCCAATGGGCGAGGTGACGTCGACCTGGTGGGCTACATTCGCGTTCTCCACGAGCACGGCTATGATGGTCCTCTTGACCTTGAGGTCATCGGCACCAAACATCTGGGCTATACGCTTGAGCAGTGCTGCGTGATTGCAGCGGAATCCCGAGGGCACATGCAGGCGTCGTTGCAGGCTTGCGGCGCACGATAGAGAGCTGACTCTGCAGCCGTATCTACACGTTATGGTCGTCTGAAGCATCCCGACCTGGGGAGGCGCGCTCTGTGCGCCTCCCCAGCTGTCGTGTCTACCGGTACTGTGTCCTTCTCTCAGGAAGCGGTGTCTGGCGCAGCGGAGCGACGGATGTCCCGAGCTAACTCGGGCATGATCCGTCGCAAGCGTGAAAGTGAGCTGATCGCTCGTGTCGGACGGCCGTCCGACACACTTCCTGACCAAAGGATACAGTGTCTGTTTACCTCGACTTTGGCCAAGCCCGCATTCGATGCTATGATCGCTGTGGTGTGAAAGGCGAACCTTTGTGGGAGAGAGGAGCGTATGAAGCCCGGATTTATGAGCTCGGTGTGTCCACATCGTACTTTGGACGAGCTGATCGCGACGGCGAAGGCGTTTGGGTATGAGGGCCTCGAGTTTCGTGTCGAGTGGCAGCACAACCACGGTATCGAGCTGGGCGCCACGGACGCGGCGCTGGTGGAGGCCAGGGACCGTCTATCGGAGGCGGGGATCGAGGCGAGCTGTCTTGCTACCGGCGTGCCCTTCAACTCATCTGATCCCGAGGAGCAGAAGCCGCAACAGGAGAAGTTAAAGGCGTACATCGTGCTGGCCAGCCAGATCGGCGCGCCCTATGTCCGGACCTTCGGCGATCCCTTGCCGGAGGATCCCGCGCTCCGCGACCGCGTGTTGCGGCTGGCGGCGGAGTCCTACGCCGCCGTCGATGACTGGGCCGGGCAGTATGGCGTCGAGGTTCTGTTGGAGACCCACACGAATATGAAGGGTGAGTGGGCCGCGCGGATTCTGGACGGAGCCGGGGCCAAGAACCTGTACGTCCTCTGGCATATTGGTCATCACCTACAGCGCGGTCAGTCCGTCGACGAGGCGTATGGTTACCTTCGCAATCACGTTCGACACGTCCACTTTGTGGCAGAGGAGGACAGCGAGCACGTGACCGATGCCGACAACCAGCGGTCATTTGAGCTCCTGGCCTCTGATGGATTCCGGGGATTCTTCTCGGTGGAGATCATCAATCCCGAGGATCCCGACGCCGTGCTGGCCCACCATATGGCGAAATATACTACTTTCAAGGAGAGCATTCGTGACTCGTAAGCTTGGCTTTGGTCTGATCGGTCTTGGAGAGATTGCGTACAAGTCCACCGGGGAGTTGCTTCAGAAGACCTCGAAGGCGAAGATGGTCGCGGGGATGGATCCCGTTCCCGAGATGGCGTCCACCTATGAGGCGCGCTTCGGCATCCCGTGCTCGACCTCACTGGAGGATGTCCTGGAGCATCCCGATGTGGACGCCCTGATCATCTCCACCCCCCATAACCTTCACGCGTCGCTGGGCATCCGGGCCGCGGAAGCCGGCAAGCACGTGATCGTTGAGAAGCCGATAGCCACGACACTGGCGGACGCCGACGCCCTGATCGAGGCCTGCGCTCGCGCCGGTGTGCTCTGCTCCTCGAAGGAGGGGGGCGTGCGCTATCAGCCGGCGACGGTCAAGGCAAAGGCGCTTATTGAACACGGCGCCATTGGAGACGTCATGGCGACGCAGGTCTTCGGCGCAGCCAATAAGCCCGACACCTATTGGACCGGCGGGTACACTGGTCGCGTCAAGACAGAGTGGCGCAAATTGAAGGCTGAATCGGGCGGCGGCATTCTGATCATGAACTACATCTACGACATCTACCGGCTGCGCTATATCACCGGCCTGGAGGTCATGCGCGTTTTCGCCGAATATGACACCTACCGGACGCCCGTCGAGGTCGAGGACTTCATCGCGGTGACGCTCCGTTACGCGAATGGCGCCTTGGGTACGTTTATGGCCGGTTCGTGTGCGCCCGGTGCTGCCAAGAGTGGCATCCGCGGCACACGAGCGGCTGGAAACCGGGTCTTTGGGACGGCGGGACAGATTGTGTTTGCGGACAATAACCTTCTCGCCTACAGTGAGGTGGGAAGCGACGGTCTCGTGGCCGGTGAGTGGATGCAACTTGAGTTCCCCCAGGAGGCCAACGATCTGGCCTATGTCACCTACTTCGATCGCTTTGCCGAGGCTGTGTTCGAGGGCCGGCGCCCTGACGTGCCTGCCGAGGAGGGGCGGAAGGACCTGGAGGTCTTTGTGGCGGCCTATGAATCGGGCCGATTGCAGAGACCGATCTCGCTGCCGATGGAGAGCTAGGACTCGCGCTATGCGTGGGGGAGGTCGCGCATGACAGCTGTACAACCCAATGTCATCTTTGTCTTTGCCGACCAGATGCGGGCGCAGGCCACAGGCTACGCGGGCGATCCGAACGCGCGGACGCCCACGCTGGACGGGTTGGCGCGGGAGAGCGTGAACCTGACCCACGCCATCTCCGGACATCCGGTCTGTTGCCCCTACCGAGCCAGCTTGCTCACAGGACGCTACCCGCTGAGCAGCGGCGTCTACGTCAACGACGTGCCACTGGCCGATGACCTCGTCACAATTGCAGAGGTCTACGCAGAGGCCGGATACGAGACGGGCTACATCGGCAAATGGCATCTCTACGGCAGCCCCAATGGTGCCTATGGTCGGCGTCGCGCCTATATCCCGCCTGAAAGCCGCCAGGGTTTCGGGTACTGGAAGGCCTTTGAGTGCAGCCACGACTATATGCGCTCGCCCTACTATGCGGGTGATGATCCCGAGCCACGCCTGTGGGAGGGCTACGATGCGATCGCGCAGACGCAGGATGCGTGCCGGTACATTCGAGACCGTGCTGATGGGGAAGCACCGTTCTTCCTGATGGTGTCGTGGGGGCCGCCCCACGATCCCTACGATCAGGTTCCGGAGGTGTATGCGGCCCGATTCAGGCATTGCGATCTTGCCCTGCGGCCCAACGTACCCGAGGCGCAGCGGCGTGCGGCGACGGAGTCCCTCCGCGGTTACTACGCTCACATCGCCGCGCTGGACGATTGTGTAGCAGCGCTGCTGGATGCACTGGATGAGGCCGAGATCGCCGAGGATACTCTCTTCGTCTTTACCTCCGACCACGGGGACATGCACTACAGTCAGGGATTGCGCACCAAGCACTGCCCGTGGGATGAGTCGATCCGCGTACCCTTTCTCTTGCGCTATCCGGCGCTCTTGGGAGACGAAGGGCGCGAGTTGGATCTTGTCATCGATGCCCCCGACATCATGCCGACGCTCCTGGGCCTGTGCAGGCTGGAAGCGCCCGAAGGCGTGCAAGGTGATGATCTCTCCGCTGCCATCCGCGGCGAAGCGACGTCGGACGTGAAGCCCTCGGCGTTTCTGTCGATGCCGGTGAGCTATGGGATGCTGAGAAGCCAGGGCCTGCCGGCCTATCGAGGGATAAGGACCTCGCGCTACACCTACGTCCGCAGCACCCGCGGTCCGTGGTTGCTCTACGACAACGAGGCGGATCCTTACCAGCTCCGGAATCTGTGCGGCGCCCCGCAGTATGCCGACCTGGAGCACGCACTCGAGCAGGAGCTTCAGGGGTGGCTGGCGGACCTGGACGACGAGTTCCTTCCCGGCGACGCCTATCTGGAGCGTGATCGTCTCGCGCATTATCGGGAGGTCACCTGTGAGTGGGGCCGCATCCGGACGCCGTGGACACAGCCGGAGCCCGAGAGGCGTGACGAGTGTATCTGAGCGATCAACCACTTGGGGACGATTCTCTCAGGGAGGTAAGTATGGTACATCGCAGCGATCTCGAACCCCTCATTCCGGCGTCCGACGCGGGCTACGACGTGATCGTGGTGGGCGGCGGCCCTGCCGGCGTTGGGGCGGCTTTGGCGGCGGCGCTCAACGGGGCGAAGACCCTGCTTCTGGAGGCGCGCGGTTTCCTGGGCGGCGTCGCAACGGTAGCACCCTGGATGCCGATGAACCGGCTGCTCCTCGACGGGGAGCCGCGGGGTGGGGTGCACGATCTCTTTGTTGAGAAGATCCACTGCTTCGGGGCGGACGCCTCCGTCCCTGGCAGGTCGAATATGATCGACGGGGATGGCCTGAACATCCATCCCGACTATCTGCAGCTGGCCATCTTTGAGCTGCTTGAGGAGCAGGCGTGCCACTATCGTCTCTTCAGCCCCGTCACGGACGTCCTGATGGACGGGCCCCGGGTGAGAGGTGTTGTAGCGTCGGGGAAGCGGGGCCCGCAGCGCTTCGCTGCCGATGTGGTGGTCGACGCCACGGGTGATGGCGATGTCGCGTATGCCGCTGGCGCGGAGATGGTGCAGGGACGTGAGGAGGACGGGCGCTCGATGCCGGTCACCCTGGTCTTCGCGCTGGCCAACACCGACCCCGATGCGTTCTTCGACTTTCTGGAGCAGGACCGAGATGGGTACGGCGCGCTCCTTGACGAGGCGGCGGCCGAGGGATATGCTGTAGCGGCTTGGTACAGCTACAACCGCACCACCATTCCCGGCGTTCTAGGGGTGAACAACGGCGCGGCGCGGCATATCGGCAATATCGAGGGGTTGAAGGCGGCGGATCTCACGGTGGCGCAGCGCATGGGGGTGCAGGTTGCGGTGGACTTCGTCAGGCTCGCCCGGACAAAACAGATTCCCGGTCTGGAGGCATGTCACCTGATGCGCGTCGGCGCGGCCCTGGGCGTGCGCGACACGCGACGCCTCGTGGGCGAATACGTGCTGACGGTGGAGGACGCTCGTTCCGGCGCTGAGTTTGACGATGTAGTCGCGCGCAAGTATGGGGCGATTGACGCCAATCAGCTCTATATCGGTGAGATGGTCTCGGGCTTTGCCTACCCGTATCGCAGCTTGTTGCCGAAGCGGATCGACAACCTGTTGGTGGCCGGTCGTTGTGGGTCCGCGACGTTCTTAGGACACGCTGCCGGCAAGAGTATGGGCAACATGATGGCATTGGGGCAGGCAGCAGGTACCGCCGCTGCCCTGTGCAGCGCCCGGGGTGTCTCGCCCCGACACCTCGACGTGCGGCTTCTTCAGACGGTGCTCCGCGAGATGGGAGCTGAGCTTTAGGGACATGTCTAGCAGCAGGCAACGATAGGGAGGGTCTATGCACACCTTTGAATCACTCTACGTCTCACCGGGGTCTGTTGGCATTCACTGGTTCGGGCAGAATTCCTTTGCCCTCAAGGACGCTGCCGGCACGATCGTCCTGATCGACCCCTACTTCCCACACGAGCGCACGCCGGAACGCTTCATCCATCCAGAGCCGCCCTTGGATGAGGCCGACCTGAGACCGGACTGCGTCCTCCTGACCCATGATCACAGCGACCATACGTGCATTGAGTCGCTCCAGAGAATCCATGCAGCGCATCCTGAGGCCAAGTTGATCGGGCCCCGGGAGAGCGTCGCACGCATGCTGGAGAACGGGCTGTCTGAGGAGAGCCTGGTGGCGGTTCAGGCAGGGGAGGCCGTAGATCTGGGTACGATGCGGGCGACGGCATTCTGGTCGAAGCCCCCACATGGCGCGCCGGAGGATGACATCGGGCCGCCGGATGTCGATCATCTGGGCTACGTGATTGATGCCGGTCCCGTCAGCGTGTACGTCACCGGCGATCTGATTAACACCTTTGCCGAGCACGACGAGTTGGTCGAGCCGGTGGCAGCCCTTGAGCCCGACATTGGCCTGTTGACGATGCATCCGACCGAGGGGGAGTTCCCCTATTTCGAGGGTGCGGTGACGCTGGCGATGAAGCTGGATCTTAAGGCGGTTGTGCCTGCTCATTACGAGTGCTTCACAAAACGCACCTACGACCCATACCAGTTTGCCGCGATGCTGCCGCCGGACGGTCCGAAACCGGTGATCATCCCTTACAACACCGCCATCGTTTACTCGCCGGGCTAGCGCTGCCAGGCTAGCAGCTTCCCTTTGTGTGCTGCGCCGCGGGCGTAGCTCGAAGCGCCCAGATCGCGGGATGCCGGAGGCGCCCCGGGCTCATTCCGAGATCATGACGCCTGGTCTCTCTAGGGCTCTGGTTCGGAAGGGGTCGGCGGTGCGATGTCCGACAGGGTCTGACGACCGAAGGGCGTGCCCGGGGCGACGCCTTTCACGCTGACCAGCGTACCGATCTCCGCCCAGCGGAAGAGCGTCTCAGCCTCGCCTTCGTCTAGGATGACGCATCCATAGGACGCTGGATAGCCCAGGACACCTCGCGAGAGACGGACCCCGTAGGAAGTGATGGGGAGCTCGTGGATGCCGTTGTAGAAGTCCTCGCCCTCTTCATAGAAGCCCATGAAATAAGGCATGTCGAGGCTCCAGCGCTGTGCAAAGGCCATTTCTTCCTTAAAGAGGATCTGAAACTGCCCGGCTAACGTGGGTGTGGAAGAGATGCCGCTGGAGACGCGGAACTCGAAGACCAGCGACTCGTCCTCGTAGGCCCGCAGCGTCTGCGTGGGCAGATCGATCTCGATCCGCTTGCCGTCGATGAGGGGATGGGGGAAGAGCACATCGATGGAGGGGATGGTGATGACCTGACCTGCGTCGATCGCGCCCGGATCCACATCCGGGTTGGCCCGCTCCAGCTGCCACTGGGGAAAGCCGTGGTTGAAAGCGATGTCGTAGAAGGTGTCGCCGGGCTGCACGACGTATCTGCGTGGGGGGTGCTCAAGCTGAGCTGTCGCCTGGTGCTCCCCCTCGGGCAACGCCACTGATAGGATCCGGTCGGCAGTCTCCTGGAGTCTCAGGCTGCGCTCCTCGCCCAGAAGTGGTGCGATCTCCTCAACCCATCGCCGGACGGCCTCTTCGTCGAAGTGGAGCTCGAATCGGTCGTCGCTGCGCACGGGCCTCAGCCAGGTGGCGACGGTCTCCGGCCCGGCGCTGTATTCCGTGCGGTAGTTGCCCTCGTCAACATCGCCTGTGAGCGGGTCCTCGACGACGAGCACGAAGGGCCTCGCCAGCAATGCCTGAGCCTGGCTCAGAGCAGGCTCGGGCGTCGTGATGCTGGGAGGGATGACGTCAGGCTCTAGCTCCACGGTCTCCCTCTCACCGGTCAGTGCGTCCAGCACCGCCGAGGTGGCCGCAGCGACGTCGAGCTCGCGCCCGCGTTCTCCCGGGACGCCAATGGCCCGCCCGTCTGTGATGGACAGGGTCGCGTCTTGCGGCGGGATCGCTATCTCAGCCGCAACACGCATTACGAAGGTCTCGACCTCCTCGGCTTCGGCTGGGACGAAGGGAACAGCGATCGCAACCTCGGACGGGTCCAGCGCCACCAGGATGCTAAGCCACCAGGGGTATTCACGCTTAGCTTGCAGGGCTGCGTCGATAGCGCTCTCAACGTCATAGTGTTGTCCGACGTCGGCCCAAGCCAGTTGCCAGGACTGATCGGCGATGGAGAGGGTGAGAATCTGCTCCTGCGCTGAGGGGAGGGCCGCCGTGACGCGAGCGTGGGCAGATTCGCGGGTTCGGTCGCTGACGTCGATGCCGGCAACCCTGACGCCCGGCATGATTCGGTCGCGATAATGTGCGCCGATGACCAACGTCCCGCCCACGAGGCTGATCACGAACAAGACGGCTAGGCCGACCACGATGATCTTCAGAATCCGCACCTTAGGCTTCTCCTCAGTTCGAGTTGGCTGACAGATAGCGAGCGTGCCACCACGGGCGGATTATACCGCAGAACTTCGTGAGTGTGTATGTAGCATATCCGGGGAGCCAGCGGCTCCCCGGATACTGTAAAGTCTGTCGATCGCCAGGTCGACCCATTCGATCCGGTCGTCAGATCGCGGCGATCAAGCCTTCGCGATCAACGTCGTCTCAGTGACCGCCAGTCCATCAGCTTGGGCGCGCAGATGGATCTCACCGGGGTCCCCCGTTGTCTTGACCACGACCAGACAGCGGCCCTGGAAGGCGGTGCGATCATGACCCCGGTAGCTCTCCTCACTTATCGGATTGCCGCTGCCCACGGCGGCGATGGCGCCAGGGCCGGAGACGGTGAAGTAGACGGTGTGATCAGCGCTGGGATGCACGTGTCCCATCTTGTCGACGACCTCGACGGTTACGAAGCTCAGGTCACCGGGCTCCGCCTTCAACTCCTCGCGATCCGGGATCAGCCTGAGACCGACAGGGCTGCCGACGGTCTGTAGCTCCCACTCTGCCACCTTCTCCTCGCCGTCGTAACCAGCTGCGTGCAGCACACCAGCTTCGTAGGGCACATCAAAGGAAGCGATGTACCGTTCAGCGGGGCCTGTGGCTTGAACACCTATCGATGTACCATTGAGGAAAAGCTCCACGCGCTCACAGCGTGAGTAGACGTCGACCTGGAAGCTCTCCCCCTCGTGGCCAGGCCACGTCCAGCTGGGGCTGACCAGCGGCCAACCCCAGTAGGTGATGGTGGGCTCGGTTTCCTCAGGAAGGGGTACGTGCACGGCGATCCATACTTTAGCCCCCCTGTTCCACAGGATGTCACGATAGTAGGACTGTGGTCGCTTGAAGCCACACAAGTCGAGGTCGCCGCAGTTCGCCTGATGCCACGGATACTCCCCGAGAAACTGCCGGGTCTCGCCTTCGAAGTGGACACGGCCGATGCCAGCCTCGCCCAGGTAGTCAAGGGAGGTCCAGACGAAGTCACCGATGACGTATGGAAGTTCCTCGACGGCGGTCCAGTGCTCCAAGGCCTCGCCCGCGGTGGACTCCGAGCCATACATAATACGCTGGGGACGGCGCTCGTGATCGGGGCGGTATTGGCTCTCCTGATAGTTGTAGCCGCCGACATCGAGGGCCTCAAAGACAACGTCGGTTTCCTCCCACGGCCATCTGTCATGGCCACCATTGATCGCAGCTGTGACGGCGCGGGTGGGATCGACCTCCCGGATGCGGTTGGCCAGCGCGCGGGCGATCTCGGCGCCCTGGGAGCGACCGTTCCGTTCGCCGACCTCGTTGCCGATGCTCCACATAATGATGGAGGGGTGGTTGCGATCGCGATAGAGCATGCTGTCTAGGTCCCGGCGCCACCACTCTGCGAACACCACATGGTAGTCATAGGGCGTCTTGCCCTCACGCCAGCAGTCGAAGGCTTCGTCGATGACGAGCATCCCGAGGCGGTCGCAGGCATCCAAGAACGCCGGTGAGGGGGGATTGTGGGCACAGCGGATGGCGTTGTACCCACTCGCCTTGAGGACTTCCACCTTGCGCTCCTCTGAGCGTGTGTAGGCGGCGGCGCCCATCACCCCGTTATCGTGGTGGACACACCCACCGCGGAGCAGCGTCTCCTGACCATTGAGTAAGAAACCCTTGTCGGCGTCAAACTCGATGGTGCGGATGCCGAAAGGCGTCGAGGCAGTATCCATGACCTCGCCATCGATCGCGACCTCAGTCTCGAGACGATACAGGTGGGGCGCCTCAGTCGACCAGAGATTCGGGGTGGTGACGTCCAGGGTCTGCGTGAAGACGCGCTGCGCCGCCGCGTCGACGGAGTCAGACGACTCATCGCTCGCCACAATGACGCCCTCCGGGGTCACAACGTGCGAGCGCAGAACCATGGTCTGAGCAGCCTCACCCTCATTGTCGATCGTTGTCTCGACCTTCACGGTCGCCGCATCGTCCGAGATCATCGGGGTAGTGACATAGACGCCCCAATGGCCCACGTGGACAGGATCAGCTACGAGTAGCCAGACGTGGCGGTAGATGCCCGATCCCGAATACCACCGGCTGTTGCGCTGGCAGGCATTATCGACCTTGACGGTCAAGACGTTCTCCTCGCCGATCTTGAGATAGGGCGTGAGGTCATACTTAAAGGTTGTGTAGCCATAGGGATGGCGCCCGAGGAGGTTGTTGTTCAGCCAGACCTCGGCGTTCATATAGACGCCCTCAAATTCCACAAAGATCTTTTTGCCTGTCCACGCCTCCGGGGCCGTGAAGCTTTTGCGATACCATCCGCGTCCCATCGGGAAGTAGCCTCCCGAGGCCCCACTTGGTGCTTCGGGCTCTCTGTCCAGCTCGATGCTCCAGTCGTGGGGCAGGTCAAGCACGCGCCACGTGGCGCTGTCATCAGGGATACGCCAACGGGCACCGGGGGGATCGCCGAGGTGGAAATGCCAAGCCTTGTTGAAGTCTTTCCGTCGCATGTTCTTTTCTCCTTGTTACTTTTCCTGTTCTTGCCACTTTACTGACGTTGCGAGATGTCGTCTGCTCTCAGGGTCTTCAGAAACCTATGGGCTCGGTCCGGGTCGCGAAACTCGTCGCCCCGCGCTTGAATCACGAGGTAGAAGCCGCGTCCCCCCAAGTTCTTGACGATGGTCCGGGCGCCCTCCGGCGTGACGAAGACCTGGCACAACTTTCCCCCATCGCGGATGCGCTTCAGAAGCGGAAGCCACTCGTGCGGCGGCGGTTGCCCATCGCCCGGTATCCACTGGATGCCACGGAGACGCTCAATCGAGAGCAGCAGATCGAGGTGCGGGATCTCGCCTTTGCCGTCGAGGTGGTAGAAACCGTGATCGAGATGATCGCAGCAGGCGAGCAGATCCGGCATCACGAACCGCTCGAACATCGCCGGTGAGATCATATACGAGAAGTCACACTGGAGCATATAGGTCTTGCCTGGTGACCATATGGGGGTCCAGCAGGTCGTGCCGCGGCACGGCGGACGGATCACGGCGTCCTGCTCGTCGTAGTAGCGCAGCCAGAGCTCGGTGATGCGCTCAACGAGGCGCTCGACCTGTTCTGGCTGATCGATCAGATCGAAGAGCAGGCGCTGCGTGCCCCGGAAGGAGGCGAGGATATCGAGGTTGCCGCCCAGGTCGGTATGGCCCACGGCAACCAGGCCTTCCCAGCGCTCCGCTGCGGCCTGGGTGATCGCCTGGACCCGCTGCCACCAGACGTTGCCAGGATCGAAGCGCAAGTCGAGATCTGTCAACTCTACCTCGTCCGACGTCGAAAACCAGACCGTCTCCGAGGGCTCGGTGACGCTGTGCACCTCCGCACCCAAGAACCCGGCCATAATCCCAGGCCCAAAGTTCATCCACCACCAGGGGAAAGCATCCGCGTAGAAGTGGGTCGCCTCGAGCACCGGCGCGTGAAGCGCCACGATGTCCGCTGCCGACATACCGGCTGGGTAATTGCTCAGATATTGATAGCGTTTGCCTGAGAACTCCACAGGCGCGTTGGGTACGGGATCTTGTGCAGTCAGGTAGACGAGCGGTCGATCGAGCCCGCCGTTCCACCATGCAGTCGTGTCGCGCTCGATGCGCGCCCAATCCTCTTCCGTGAACTGTAAGGTTTGCATAATCCTCTCTATGTGGTGAGTCTCTGTCTGCTTAACGACATAGGTGACGACGGGGAGCCCGCAGATGGGCCTTTGCTCGAGAAAGGGCGCAGCCGGATGCGGTAGCGGATCTCTGTGGGCTTGACCTGATACTCCTCCAAACGCCCTGGACCACAGCTCGCACTGCCCAGCCCGGACTGGGCGGCGTCAAGATTCAGTGTGATGTCGTCTCGATGTGTCAGCTCGTAGGTGTGGGTGGCGGTGGTGAGATTCTCCATCGTGTAGTGGTGCGCGCTGAACTCCAGCGTTGGCGACCCCACGACCAATAGGCCCACACCCTCGTCGTTGGACACCACAACCCATCGAACGTCGGTCTTGTTGCCATTCTCCTCCGGTACGATATAGGGTACATACTGCGCATCGACGGTGCCGCCGTAGAGGCCGACGCGGGCGCCCTCCTTGCGGTCGGCGTAGGTCTCGTGTGGCCCCCGCCCGTACCAGGAGACGTAGTCAAAGCCCGGTGGCAGTGCCATCTGCACACCGACACGGGGCAGGAAAGGGAGTCCTTCGACGGCGGGGTCCACCGTCGCCTCGATCTGGATATCACCGCTTCCGTAGATGGTGTAGACGTAACGGCAGTGGAATTGAGCCGGGGGCTTTACTTCTGTGTCAGGTACTTCTTCCGGTGAGAGAGCGGCTTCCAGCTGCGGAGGGATTTTGTCGGGCGCTGTCTCTTTAAGGAAGGTGTGGATCCCCCGAAGCAGCGCGGCGTCACGCCCCGACTCGACGTAGTGCTTCACCAGCCCCTTTAGCTTGGCCGACTTGATCGCGCCCGGCAGGGTATCATAGTCGACGTTCAGATGCTCGCACAAGGCCCTTAGTGAGGTCGTGTCGAACGACCAGGTGAGGAACATCACGAGCTGATCGACCTGCCCACCGGGGCTTGGCATTTCTGGGGGCTCAAAGCCCTCCGGTGGTTTGCAGAGGGTCTCCACCGTGATCGCAACGATCTGCGCCTCATCTTGCGCGATGGACACCGACTCAACGAGCTCTTCCAGCTGATTGAGCCCCACCTCGCACCAGCGGATCGCGGCGCGCTCCTCGCCCGACGTGTTCAGGTCGTTCTCGGTGGGTGCGCGCCAGAAATTGGAGCGCGGCCCGGACTCGATGATCTCCTGGTCTTGATAGATCAGGGACGACAGGGTGCCGGCCTGCCTGTCGAAGACCAGGCTGAAGTCGCGCCCTTCCACCTTCGCTTGCGTCTCGGTCTCTTCGACGTGGAGCTCTGGCACGACGGTCGGGTCGAGCGCTGGCATCTCCGGCACATCGAAGGGCATTCTAAATTGCTCCCAAGCGATCTCGTGGCCTTTCATCCCCCATGACGTCTCCGCAGCCAGCCGGAAGCTCAAGGTGAGCCAGTATTCGGCGCCGGCTTCTGGATCAGGCATCGCAAAGGGTATTGTGATCACCTCGCGCTCACCCGGCGGTGTGGTCAACTGGGGCAAGGCGCCCTCCTGCAGGATACGATCGTCCACCGATAGCGTCCAGGTGATGTCCAACGCACTGAGATCTGAGAAGTGATACCGATTGATGACCTCTACCTCGCCTGCAGCGAGATCGACCGGCTCAACCCGCACGGGCTGATAGACTTTCTTTACCTCCCACATCGCCGGCTGTACCCTCCGATCTGGGAAGACCAGACCGTTGATGCAGAAGCTGCCGTCGTTGGGCTCGTCACCGTAATCGCCGCCGTACGCGAACCAGTCCTCGCCTTCCTTGGTGGTCCGGCGAAGGCCCTGATCGACCCAGTCCCAGACAAAGGCGCCGCGGGCTCGCGGGTGGCGTTCCATCGTCTCCCAGTATTCCTTGAGGTTTCCGGGGCTGTTGCCCATTGCGTGGGCGTACTCGCACAGGATGAAAGGGCGGTCCTCTCCTGGCTCCTGCGCCATCTGGGCCAGCCGCTCCAGGGTGGGATACATCGTGCTGATGATGTCGACATAGGGCTCGCTTCCGGCTGACTCGTAGTGGACCGGTCGGGTAGGATCGTGCTTGTGGATCCAGTCGGCAAGCGCTGCGTGGTTGGGGCCATGGCCGGACTCGTTGCCCAGGGACCAGATAACCACGCTGGGATGGTTCCTGTCGCGCTCGACCATCCGCTGACCGCGCTCCATGAACGCTGTGCGCCAGTTAGGGTCCCGGGTCGGCTCGTCCCATACGCCGTGGGACTCGATGTTGGCTTCATCGATCAAATAGAGCCCGTACTCATCGCATAGATCGTACCAGCGTGGGTCGTCCGGATAGTGGCAGGTTCGCACTGCATTGACGTTGAAGCGCTTCATGAGCAGGATGTCTTCGATCATTGATTCTTCGCTGACAGCATGGCCGGTGTCGGGGTCGTGCTCGTGGCGGTTGACGCCCCTGAAGTAGACCGGAACGCCGTTGATGAGCACCTTGCCCTCCCGAATCCCGACGGCACGGAAGCCCACACGGGTGCGCTCGACCTCCAATATGTTGCCTGTTGCGTCCTTCAAGGTGAGCAGGAGCGAATAGAGATACGGGTTTTCCGCCGACCACTTCCTGGGACTCTCGATGGTCTGAACCAGCTCCAAGACCGTCTCATCTTCGCTGGGCACCGTGACGCGCGACGTCGATTCGGCGATCATCTCGCCCTTCGCGTCGTAGAGCTGCGCGGTCACCGAGTGATCCACGGCCTCGATCTCGTTGTAGTTGCGCACGTGGGCGCGGAGGTGCAGGTCTGCGTTTTCGTAGGCGTCATCGAAATCCGTACGCGCCCAGAAGTCGCGGATGTGCATCTTGGGCGTGGCAAAGAGATAGACGTCGCGATAGATGCCGCTAAGACGCCAGAAGTCCTGATCCTCAAGATAGCTGCCGTCCGACCACCGGATCACCTGGACGGCCAAGATGTTGGTTCCACGCCGGAGATAATCGGTCAGGTCGAATTCGGCCGGGAGGCGGCTGCCTTGACTATAGCCGACCTGCTGACCATTGATCCAGAGGTAGAAGGCTGAGTCAACGCCGTCGAAGACGATGAAGATCCGCCGGTTGTCCCAGTTGCCCGGCACATCGAACGTCGTTCGGTAGCATCCAACGGGGTTGTTGTCCTCGGGCACCTTAGGCATGTGGTCTGGTGAGAAAGGGTACTGGACATTTGTGTACATCGGCGTGCCGTAGCCGTGCATCTGCCAGTTGCTTGGGACTGGGATCGTATCCCAGTCGCCGACGTCAAAGTCCTCGCGATGGAAGCCCTCCGGCGCGGAGGTCGGATTGGGTGTCCAATGGAAGGACCAGTCTCCGTTGAGGAGCTGGAAATAGGGGGAGGCGCTGCGCTCTCCCTCCATAGCCGAGGCCGCATCCGGATACGGGATCAGGACGACGTGTCCGGGCTCTTTGTTTCGCCCTACCAGCTGGGGGTTCTCCCAGTCGTTGGCGGTAGTTGTCTGCTCGTCAGTGTTTGCGTTCATCTCGTTCTCTCGCTCTGTTGATAAACTGACCACAGTGGTTATGCGCAAGACGCGTGCCAGCTGCGTGGAATTTCAACGTCAGTGTTTGCCTTCTCTCCGGAGGACCCTGACATCTGCGGGTTGCAGCATAAGGGTTTGGGCCGTTTCCTCAGTGAAGACATCCGTCCACGGCTCGTCCAGCTCGACGGTCTCTATGGCCTCGCTGAAGTTCAAGAGGAAAAGAAGGCGCAGGCTCTCACTGCGCCGCTCATAGGCGCGCACCTCCGGCGGCGTCTGGGGCCCAGGTGTGACCCCGGCGATCTCGCAGAGCCACGCAACGAAGGCGTCGAGCGATGCGCCGCGAATCAGCGTGCCCACGTAGACAACCTTGCCCTTGCCGAAGTTGTTGACTGTGATGGCGGGCATACCAGCTTGCCAACCCTCTGCGTACTCAGCTACAGGTCTTGCTGTCGTGACGACCACCTCATCGGCCCACATCATACCCTGGACGACATCACGGGGACCGTCTGGGACAATCCCAAGCCTGAGCGGGGCTTCGAGGGCGCCATAGTCATCAACCTCGACGCCCGCGATCTCAGCCAGCGGGCCAGGTGCTGGATCTGCGAAGATCTTGTTGTCCTCATCGGCGACCCCGCTGCGGGGGGTGAGGCAGAGCAGGCCACCCTTCTCTACGAAGCGCCGAAGATTGGCCGCCACCGTGGCGTCCAGCGCATAGAGCCGCGGCGCGATCACGAGCTTGTATCTGGACAGGTCGGCCCGCGGGTCCATCGCGTCCGTGGTGACGTTGTGGTGCATCAGCGCCGTATGGAAGGCGCTGGCGGCGTCGTGAACGCTGAGACCCTCCTGCATAAAGCGGTCCGAGAGGATCTCCTCACTCAATACCGCATTCAGACCCCAACGCGACTCGTAGCTCATCACGATGGCAGCCTCTGCCGCAGGGCGAGTGGTATCGATCAACTCGCCGGCTTGCTGGAGCTCCTCTCCTATCTGTTTGAGCTCGCGGTACCGCCGGTTCACGCGTCCGCTGTGAGGCAGGACCCCGTGCCAGTATTCCTCCTGCCCCCAGCGACATGGGCGCCAGCGGAAGAAATTGATGCCGCAAGCGCCGTGGGCGATCGACCGGTAGGTCCAGAGGCGCATCCATCCGGGTTTCGTCGCGACATCCCAATGGGGCTGACCAGAGCGCTGCTCCAAGATCAGCAGCTCCCCACGCTCACCGCGACAATAATCCAGCGCTAACTCGGGGGCGAAAGGGGGATAGAGATTCGTGCCGTATACGTCGGTGGCTTCGCCGAGGTCGAAGATATCGGTGTGGGTCCTTGCGCTGGTCTGGAAATTGGTCGTGACCCAGACATCGGGATCTTGATTCTTAATGAGATCGTAGCGCCAGCGAGCGAAGTCCGCGTTCACCTTTGACTGAAACCGGGCGTACGCCATCGCGAGATTGGGATTGGGGAACGGAACCCCGACGGGGAGGGGCACGTCGTCGAAGCTGTTGAAGGAAAAGGACCAGAAGTGCGCACCCCATCTCTCGTTGAGACTCTCGACGGTCCCGTACCGATCGCGAAGATACGCGATGAAATGATGACGGCAGACGTCACAATAGCATGTGTTCCCCGATCCAATCTCGTTGTCGATGTGCCACGCCATCACATGCTCGTGACCGGCGTAGTGCTCGATGACTGCCTGGTCGATCTGTCGTGAAAGGTCCACGAAGGTGGGGTTGTTATGGCAGACCGTATAGCGGTGCCCGTAATTCGAGCTGTGGCGGTCGGCCCTCACGTTGCGGATCTCTGGGTAGCGGCTGAAGATCCACGGCGGGGGCGTGCGGGAGCAGGTGCACATCATTGTCTTGATGCCTCGTTTGCCGAGAACCTCGATAGCCCGATCCAGCCACCCGAAGTCGAGCTCGCCCTCGCGGGGCTCGATTTTGCTCCAGGCGAACTCACCCATTCTCACGCCGTTGATACCGGCGGCTTGCATCAGTTCTGCATCCACAGGCCAGCGCTCCTGCGGCCAGTGCTCTGGATAGTAGGCAACACCAAAATACATGTTCTATTTCCTCCTCTTCGTTACTCTTGGTTTGTGGGACTAGGCCTGATCTGGTACATACTCCCGCCAGGCGCGGGCAAGACGCGGAATCGTTCACGGAGCTGATCGTGAGGCTGGTCGCTGTAGA
>CAZPJP010000057.1:0-23035 GCA_964586915.1 uncultured Anaerolineales bacterium | reverse complement strand
TTGTAGACGCATGGTTTTTGGGAAGACGGAGTCTATACTATGAGTGAGACCCTGCAGACGTGGCTGGATGATCTGGCTGCCGAGGCCGAGGCCGATATGGCGATCCAGAACAAGGTGCGCGACGAGGCGCTGCAACAGAGCCGCGCTCTGATCCGCCTGTGCTCCAATGCGATCCGCGCCGGCCATCGGAACGAGTGGGACGAAGCCGAGACATTGCTGGCTGAGGCGGCCGCGATCGGCCGCGATATGCAGACCTTGCTGGAGCGCTATCCTGAGCTTTACTATGCGGGCTACACGCAGGATGCGCTGAAGGAGCTGGTGGAAGCGCGCGTGACCCTGGCTCTGATCTCCGATCGGCCGTTGCCCCGGGTGGACCCCAGTGCTATTCCGCTCAACACGTATCTTAACGGCGTATGTGAAGCGGCTAGCGAGCTACGGCGACGGTGCCTCGATCTTCTGCGCCGGGAGGATTTCGACGAGGCCGAACGGTTGCTGCAGGTGATGGATGACGTATACGAGGTGCTGATGTCCTTCAGCTATCCCGATGCGATCACGCGTGGGTTGCGACGACGCGTCGATCAGCTTCGTGGCGTGCTGGAGCGCACGCGCGGTGATCTGACCAGCAATCTGCAGATGGTGCGGCTGCGGAATGCGTTGGAGGCGCATAGCGCCGACGCTGACTGAGGGAGAGGCCCCGCAATCTGGTTTGACCCTTGCTGGTGTACGCTCTAGCTTGACAACTCAGTGGGTTAGAGTAGGATGCGGTTAGGCGCGGCCCAAAGCTTGTACCCCACCTTAGGGTATAGGCTTTTTTCTTGTCTGCTCACATTTGAGGGGGGACATGCCAATAAAGTTCGGTACCGATGGATGGCGGGCGGTGATCAGTGACACCTTCACATTTGAGAATCTGCGGATCGTTGCTCAGGCGATCGCGGATTACGTACAGCTACACAACACCTCTGAAAGTCCGGCGGTCATCGTGGGCTTCGACACGCGCTTTCTGTCCGACCGGTACGCGCGCGAGGTAGCGCGCGTGATGGCAGGAAACGGCATTGTGGCTCACCTAACGCGGGCCGATGCGCCCACGCCCGCCGTCTCCTATGCTGTGGTAGACAAGCGAGCCGTCGCCGGAGTGATGATCACGGCCAGTCACAATCCACCGCGCTACAACGGCCTGAAACTCAAGGCATCCTTCGGTGGATCCGTCCTGCCGGAACAAGCTGGAGAGGTGGAGATCCTGCTCGAGCGCAACCAGCTTGAGGGTCGGGGACCGAATCTGATGGAGTATGAGCAGGCGATGGAGCTTGATCTGATCCGTCGCTTCGACCCCGCCTGGGCATACTACCAGCACCTTTCCTCTCTGGTCGACCTTGACCTGATCTCAAACGGAGAGTTGAGGATCGTCGCCGACGCGATGTATGGCTCGGGCCGCGGCGCGATGCGCGACGTGTTGAGCCGTACGCGTTGCCAGGTCCACGAGATTCGCGGTGAGATGAACCCCGGCTTTGGCGGCATTCATCCGGAGCCGGTGGCGCGCTACCTGCAAGCACTGGTTGCCGCCATTCAAGCGAACCATGCGGACGTCGGCTTGGCTACGGACGGGGATGCGGACCGGATCGGGGCGGTGGATGCCCTGGGCAATTTCGTCGATCCACACCACATCTTCGCCTTAGTTCTGCGCTATCTTGTGGAGGAGCGGGGATGGACGGGCACCGTGGTTCGTTCTGTTTCGACGACGCGTATGGTGGATCGCCTGGCGAAGCGTCATCAATTGCCGCTCTGTGAGACGCCGGTGGGATTCAACCACATCGCTGATCATATGCTCGAGCAGGACGTGTTGATGGGAGGGGAGGAGTCCGGCGGCCTCTCCATAAAGGGCCATATCCCAGAGGGGGATGGCATTCTGTTGGGGTTGTTGCTCCTTGAGGTGATGGCTCACGCTAAGGTGCCCCTCCACGAGTTGGTTGCGGATATTCAGAGGGAGCTCGGGCCGACGTGCTATGCACGTCACGATATCCCTGTGAAGCGCCACGTGTCCAAGGCTGAAATGGTAACACGGCTTGAGGAGCAGGCGCCTGCGGAGCTGGCGGGCCAGCCTGTCGTCGATCTGAGCACCCTCGATGGGGTCAAGTACGTCCTCGCGGACGATGCCTGGCTGCTGATCCGGCCCTCTGGTACCGAGCCCGTGCTGCGAGTCTACGCTGAGGGACGATCCTTGGACGAGGTGGGGGCTTTGCTTGCCTACGGTGAGCAGGTCGCTGCCTGACTGTGCGCTTTTCGGTCGATCCTCTCGTTGGAGAGGCCCCTCGTCACAGATGCGCACCGGGCATCGTGATGGAGGCATTGAGTTACGAGCTTATTAGTTTCAAGAACACGTACGGAGAGAGTATCTAGGATGAAGAAGAACAATGGCAGTGTGACATTGATCCCCCCCTACGGGGGTAAGTTGGTGGACCTGGTCGCGGCGGCGGAGGAGCGCGAGGCGCTCATGGCCGAAGCGAACCAGTACCCGACCTTCCAGATGTCGGATCGCAACCTCTGTGATCTGGAACTCCTGGCGGTGGGGGGCTTCTCACCCTTGGACCGCTTCATGGGTCAGGCCGATTACCAGCGCGTCCTGACCGAGATGCGGCTGGCCGACGGCACCCTCTTCCCCATCCCGATCACGTTGACCATCAACAAGGAGGACTTGCCAACCCGGGGGGAGTGGATCACCCTCTGCGACTCGCGCAACTATGTGATCGCGATCATGCGCCTGGAGGAGGTCTTCCGCTGGGATCCGACGCGCGAGGGGCGCTTGGTGCTCGGGACGACGGATCCACGGCATCCATTGGTGCCGGAGATGGAGCGGTGGGGTGACCTCTGTATCTCAGGGGAGCTGAAGGTCATCAACCTGCCGAAATACTACGACTTCGTCAACTTACGCCGCACACCCGCGCAGGTGCGGGCGCAGCTGCAGGCGCTGGGCCACGAGACCGTGGCGGCATTCCAGACGCGCAACCCGATGCATCGCGTGCACGAGGCGCTGACGAAGCGCGCCGCGGAGCGTGTGGGGGGCAGCCTATTGATCCACCCGGTGGTGGGGCTGACGAAGCCCGGGGATGTCGATCACTACACCCGGGTGCGGGTCTACAGAGCGTTGGTGGAGAACTACTACAGCGACTATGACGTAGTGCTAAGCCTGCTACCATTGGCGATGCGTATGGCGGGGCCGCGGGAGGCGCTGTGGCATGCGCTGATCCGCCGCAACTACGGCGCGACGCACTTCGTAGTGGGCCGGGACCACGCCGGGCCGGGTGTCGACAGCAACGGGCGACCGTTCTACGGGCCCTACGAGGCACAGCAGATGATGGACCAGTACCGTGAGGAGCTGGGCGTGGAGGCGGTGAGCTTCCGGGAGTTGGTCTACGTGGATGACCTTGACGACTACGTGGTCAAGGAGGAAGCGCCGGAGGTGGGGAAGGCTCTCTTCATCTCGGGGACCGAGGTGCGGGATGAGTACCTGGACAAGGGAAAGTCGCTGCCGAGTTGGTTCACGCGACCGGAGACGGCGGAGATTCTGCGGGAGACTTACCCACCGCGGCACAAGCAAGGCCTGTGCCTCTGGTTCACCGGACTGAGCGGGTCTGGGAAATCGACCATCGCCAATGCGTTGGCGCCGATGCTGCTGGAGCGGGGACGGCAGGCGACGATATTGGATGGCGATGTGGTGCGGACGCACCTCTCGAAGGGATTGGGATTCAGCAAAGAGGATCGCGACACCAACGTCTTGCGGATCGGGTTCGTGGCGGGGGAGATCGCGCGGCACCATGGGACGGCGATCTGCGCGGCGGTCAGTCCCTATCGCAATACGCGGAGCGAGGTGCGCAAGATCGTGGGGAACGAGCACTTTGTGGAGATCTACGTGAATACGCCGTTGGAGGTCTGCGAAGCCCGGGACGTGAAGGGGCTTTACGCGCGAGCGCGGCGCGGGGAGATCAAGGGCTTCACGGGGATCGATGACCCGTATGAGGCACCGCAAAGCCCAGAGCTGGTGATGGACACGGTGGAGCAGACACCAGAGGAGAACGCTCGCTCGATCGTCGAGTATCTTGAGGAACGCGGGTTCCTCAACCACGTGTAGGTTTGGGTCTGCACGCAAGTTTGTACAAGAGAGGCAACATTGGGATTTCTCAAGAGGCTGTTCGGAAAGCGTCAGACTGCGGTGATCATCGTGTCAGGCCTACCTCGCTCTGGCACATCGATGATGATGCGGATGCTCGAGCGGGGGGGTGTGTTCATCCTGCAAGATGGGATCCGCGCGCCCAACGAGGATAACCCGAAAGGGTATTACGAGTATGAGCGCGTCAAGAAGCTCCCGGAGGGCGACGTCGCGTGGCTTTCGGAGGCACAGGGGAAGGCGGTAAAGGTCATCGCAGCTTTGCTGATGCACCTGCCCGACACGTACACGTACAAGGTGCTCTTTATGCGACGCAAGATGGATGAGATCCTGGCTTCGCAGCGGCGTATGCTGGTTCGGCGCGGCGAGGATCCCGACGCCATTGACGATGCGGAGATGGCGCGCCTGTTCGAGAAGCACCTTTCCCAGATCTATGGGTGGATGCAACAGCAACCGAACATAGCTTGGCTGGACGTGGATTACAACGAGGCGCTTGCGAACCCTTACCCGAACGCGAAAAAGGTACAGGCTTTCTTGGGGCTGCCACTGGACGTTGAGACGATGGCTGCTGTCGTGGATCCGAACCTCTACCGCCAGCGAGCCTAACTGGCGATAGAGGCTGTCAATCTCAAAGGGAGACAATACATATGAAGAGGGCGCTAGTTTGCGGGGCCGGTGGTTTTATTGGTGGACATTTAGTGCTGAAGCTCAAGCGCGAGGGCTATTGGGTGCGTGGTGTCGACATCAAGGCGCACGAGTTCCGTACCCTCAATGCAGATGAATTCCTGCTCTTGGACCTGCGCAGGCCCGAGAGCTGCTGGGAGGCCCTCTCCGTCGATGGTGGGACGTTCGATGAGGTCTACCAGCTCGCGGCGGATATGGGGGGTATGGGATTCATCCATACGGCCGAATGCGATATTATGCACAATAGCGCCCTGATCAATGTCCATATGATCGATACCGCTGTAAGGGCCGGGGTGCCGCGTTATTTCTTCTCCTCGTCGGCGTGCGTCTACCCGGACATGGACCCGGGTGACCCGGAGATGACAGAGGACCAGGTCATACCTGCAAATCCGGATAACGAGTACGGGTGGGAGAAGCTGTACGCAGAGCGTATGGCGCACGCGTACGCTCGTCACTATCCGATCGAGGTGCGGATTGCGCGCTTCCAGAACTGCTACGGTCCCTACGGTACCTGGCGCGGTGGGCGTGAGAAGGCGCCTGCGGCGATCTCCCGCAAGGTCGCGATGGCCAAGGAGGGTGGCACTATCGATGTGTGGGGCGATGGCACGGCGGTTCGCGGCTTCACCTACGTCGACGACTTGGTCGACGGGATCTATATGTTGATGCAGTCGGATCTTCAGGAGTCGGCGAACATCGGCACCGAGGAATACGTCACGGTCAACGAACTGGTGCAGACGGTGATCGACGTATCCGGCAAAGACCTTGAGGTGCGCCACGTTGAGGGCCCGGTGGGCGTTCAGGCGCGGAACTTCAGCAAAGCTAGGATGCACGCACTTGGCTGGGAGGCAAAGGTAACCCTCGAAGAGGGTATCGAGCGGACCTACCCTTGGGTGGCTCAGCAGGTTGAGCAGGCCTATGGAGACGGAGCTTAGGGCTCGACTCATCAGGCGCGCCTGGCAATCAAAGGCGTGCGCTTGGGAACTGTGTTGGGAGGTACGGGATCGTGTCAGACGAACCGCCAATCGTGCAACTTAAGAGGCGGCTGAAGGCCATCAGCGGATGCGGAGATGGGGATATCCAGGTCGTTCGCTCCCCGCTTCGCGTCTCACCGCTTGGGGCTCATGTAGACCATCAGGACGGGCTGGTCACGGGGATGACCCTGGACCGGGCCATCTACCTCGCTTTTGTGCCGCGAGAGGATGATCTGGTGCGGGTTGAGAGCCTCAACTTCCCCGGTCGGGTCGCGTTTAGCCTGCGTGACGTGCCGCCCAAAGCGGCAGGTGACTGGGGCAACTACGCTCGTGGCGCTGCCCTCGCATTGAAGCAGTCGTATGACATAGAGCAGGGGTTGGATGCCGTCGTCATAGGGACGATGCCCATTGGCGGGCTGAGCTCATCAGCCGCGGTCGGGATCGCGTATCTCCTGGCGCTGGAGATCGTCAACGATCTCCAGGTCACGCCTCGGGAGAATATAGAACTGGACCGGTACATTGAGAACGTCTATCTCGGGCTCAGGAACGGGGTGCTGGATCAGTCGGTGATCCTGCTGAGTGACCGCGGCTGCTTGACCTATCTTGACTGTCGTTCGATGGAGATCCAGCGGATTCCCACCGTGGCAAACCCGGATGAGTTTGAGGTTCTCGTCGTCTACTCGGGGATACGGAAGGCCTTGGCGGGCACGGACTACAACAGCCGGGTGTCAGAATGCCAGGCAGCGGCTCGCCTGCTGCTTAGTTGGTCCGGTCTGCCATCTCCTAATGGTGCCTCCCGACTGCGTCTTGTCCCGCCGGATGTCTACACCAAGTACGGCGATCGCCTTCCGGCGCCGCTCGATCGTCGGGCACGTCACTTCTTCACTGAATTGCGCCGGGTCGAGGAGGGGGTTGTGGCCTGGCGGGATGGGGACCTTGAGGCAGTCGGCGCGTTGATTCGTGCTTCAGGCGCGAGCTCCGTCTACAACTACGAGTCAGGATGCCCGCATCTAACGACGCTCTATCATATTCTCTGTGAGTGTCCGGGTGTTTACGGCGCCCGCTTCAGCGGGGGCGGCTTCCGCGGCTCATGCATCGCGCTGAGCGATCCTCAAGCTCGCGAGGAGATCAGGGCTTTTGTCGCGAGTCGCTATCCAAAGGCCCATCCCGACATCGTTGAATCCTACAGCATTCATTTCTGCCAGACCCATGAAGCGGCGCGTCTTCTGGATTCCTGTGAGGAGGAGACATCGTCCTGATGTGTCAGGGTGATGGGGTGTCACTGTCGCGGTCATAACTACATCCACCGTGGTCGCTAATCGATAAGCGAGCGAGGCGAGGTCAGAGTGAGCGAGTCAGCCCGCGACCGGCGTGCCGTATCGGGGATGCGCTTCGTGCTCGCTCTGGTGCTGGTTGGGGTGGGGATCCTCCTTCTCGTTCTGAATGTGCCGCCCGTGGTCCTCAGTTGGGAGACGGCCAGTGAGGTTGGCACAGTTGGCTTCAACGTCTACCGGTCCCCCGCCTGGGAGGCCGACTCCGCCGCTACTTGGACAAAGGTAACTCCGGTGCTGATCCCCGCTGTGGGTGACGAGGTGGTGGGCGCATCCTATCGATTTGAAGATGCGAGGCTTCAACCCGGCCGTCGCTATCGCTATCGAATAGAGGAAGTGGAGTGGGATGGTATCACAACGGTTTATCCCGACGTGGTCGTCGTCCGCGCCGGGATGCCTCGATATATGACCAAGCTGGAAGGCGTTGTGTTGTCGCTGTTGGGCATTTTGCTGATGGGGCGACGCCTCTGGTCGCGCTCACACACGGACTAGATGCGCCCCCACACAGGCGTCCGACCGGCGTTCGTGGGGCGGGATGAGATCGTAGGAGGCCCAGGATGACGCGGGTACTGCAGGTGGATCCGGAATCGCCCGAGCCCGAAGCGATTGCCCAAGCTGCTGCTGTCATCCGCGAGGGGGGGCTGGTCGCTTTTCCCACGGAGACAGTCTATGGGCTCGGCGCCAATGCCCTGGATGCGGAGGCTGTCACCGGCATCTTCGTTGCTAAGGATCGCCCGAGCTACGATCCTTTGATCGTCCATTTGGCTGACGCCAAGCAGGTGGGCATGGTCGTTGCAGAGGTGCCGGATGTCGTTCAGAAGCTGGCGACAGCATTCTGGCCGGGTCCACTGACCTTAGTGCTCCAGCGAGGCTCTCGAGTCCCGCTGGAGGTTACGGCTGGCGGGGATACGGTGGCCGTGCGCGTGCCCTCACATCCGGTTGCGCGGGCGTTGCTCGAGGCGGCCGGTGTCCCGATCGCGGCACCCAGCGCGAACCGGTTCGGTCGGGTCAGTCCCACCCGCCCTGAGCACGTGCTGCACGATCTTGAGGGACGCTTCGACCTGCTTCTGGACGCGGGCAGTACCTGGGTGGGCGTTGAGTCGACGGTCCTCTCTTTGGTGGAGGATACGCCGACACTGCTCAGGCCTGGGGGGGTCAACCGCGAGGCTTTGGAGCGAGTCCTGGGGCCGATCATCGCACAGCTGCCCACCGTAGCCGCCTCCGAAGTTCGCGGGCAGGGCGAGCGCGTCATCTCCCCGGGTACCACAGCCAAACACTACGCTCCGCGCGCAGAGGTGATTCTGTACCGGGGACAGCGTGAGGCGACGCTTTCTCAGATGCGCGCAGCGGCAAGGGCGCGGATCGAAGCAGGAGATAGGGTAGGGCTTCTGCTGGCCGATGAAGACGTCTCTGCGTTGGCAGATCTGCCGGTGGAGATCGAGAATTTGGGCTCGATCTCTTCAATGCGACAGATCGCACAGCGGCTATTTGCCGCGCTGCGCGCCCTCGATCGAGTCGGCGTGCAGGTGATTCTGGCGCGCGATCTGGGGAGCGTTGGCTTGGGGCTTGCCATCCGTGATCGTCTGACGCGAGCCGCTGGCGGGCGGGTGGTCGAGGTTATCCAGGACGAGGAATGATCAAGCGATTTCTCGCCGGTGCGCGGCGCCCCTTGAGCGCGTGCGCCGATTTCTGGGGGGGGGGCGCTCTAGCGCTTCCCTCAGTTGCTTAACGTGCGAGGCGATCGCGGAGCATACGAGATCAAGCGCGCAGGAAGTCGCGGAGGCGCCGGGCGTGAGCGGGGTGGCGCAGACGGCTTAGCGCTTGGGCTTCGATTTGGCGGACGCGCTCGCGTGTCACGCCCATCTTCTTGCCGACCTGTTCCAGCGTGTAGGTTTGTCCATCCAGGAGACCGTACCGCATCTGGAGTATCTTGACCTCTCGGGGCGGCAGGTCGACCAGGATATCCATCAGCTGGTCCTTCAGCATAAGGGCGCTCACCCGATCCGGCGGTGAGGGGCTATCGGTGTCCTCAACGAAATCCCCCAGCGTGCTGTCACCCTCGTCGTCGGTGGGCATCTCCAGGGACAGGGGACGGCGGGCGACGTCGAGCATCTGTTCGACCTTCCGGACCGGAATCTCCAGCTCGGCAGCTAACTCCTCAGGCGTAGGACTTCTGCCAAGGCGCTGCGTCAACTGATGTGAGATCCGGAGCATCTTGTTGATCTGATCTCCCATATGAACCGGGACGCGGATGGTGCGGCTTTGGTCAGCGATAGCTCGGGTGACCGCTTGGCGAATCCACCACGTGGCATATGTGGAGAATTTGTGTCCCCGCTTGTACTCGAACTTGTTCGAGGCGCGGATCAAGCCAATGTTTCCTTCCTGAATCAGATCGAGAAAGGGCACGCCCCGTCCGATGTACTTCTTGGCAACGCTGATGACCAGCCTGGAGTTCGCGCGGATCAGATGCTCGCGAGCCCGAATCCCGTCCTCGAGCTGGAGTTCCAATTCGTAGCGCTTGTCGTCGTTGGCGTATCTGCCAGCCGTCAGCTTGGTTTGAGCCTTCTTACCGGCCTCCACGCGTTTCGCCAAGGAGACCTCTTCCTCGGCCGTGAGCAGCGGAACTTTCCCAATCTCTTTGAGATAGAGGCCGATGGTATCGTCCACCTCGATGGCCCGATACATATCCTCCTCTACTTTCTCGTTCTCCGCGCCTGCGAGCTCCGTGGGCACGATCTCGTCTATCACCTTGACCAATCCGGTAGGTACCTCTTCACCGGGGCCGCCGACGACGATACCGGACTCCATCAGGGTCGAGATGGTTTCATCCAGCTCTGTGATCTCCTCTTCGGCCTCCGGGAAGACCTGCTGGATGTCATCGTATGTGACATAGCCGCGTTCGTACCCCAGCGCCAGAAGATACTCCTCGGCGGACAGGTACTTGCTGAGAGGGCTGACTTCCTCTTCCTGTTTTTCGTATTTCTTCTCTAAGACCAAGCCTACGATTCCTTTGACTGCAAGAATTAAACCTTTGCTCTCTGCACAGCCGATCAACAATCACCCTCTCCACCTGACTACGCAGTTGGGCTCGGGCCACCCTGCGAGAGCGAGTTGTATCGTAGCAGATTGCGGATAATAGCCTAGTAAACTTCAGACACTTGTCAACCCAGGCGCTCCCCGGCGTGTCGCGCATCAGCGGATTGGATGGGTCGCCTAGACGCAAAAAGAGCACGGGCGGCGGCTGCCGCCTGTGCTGACCGCAACCTACTATAGCATACTCCGCGTTTGATTGTCAAGCGGACGCATTTAGGCACTACGCTGGTCGGGCGATCTTTCCTGAAGTCATCTTAAATTAGAACATTTGTACCTAGTGAGGTGCCAAATCCGTGCTATAATATGCCTTTGCAGCCTGGTGTGAAAGGCGATCGACGGAGGGGCATATGGCAAGTGATGAGCTGATCATCCGCGGTGCGCGGCAGCACAATTTGAAAGATATCAATGTAAACATCCCGAAGAACAAGCTGGTCGTCATCACCGGTTTGTCGGGTTCCGGAAAATCTTCACTGGCATTCGACACCATCTTCGCGGAAGGACAGCGGCGATATATCGAATCGTTGAGCTCCTACGCGCGTCAGTTCCTGGGTCAGATGAACAAACCTGCTGTGGAGCTGATTGAGGGTTTGAGCCCGGCGATCGCGATCGATCAGAAGGGGGTCTCGCATAACCCTCGTTCGACGGTAGGCACGGTGACCGAGATTTATGACTATCTCCGTCTGATCTATGCTCGCATCGGCATTCCACACTGCCCCCAGTGCGGCCGTCCCGTGACCCAGCAGAGCGCTCAGGAAATCGTCGACGCGATTCTCGATATGCCGGCCGGGACTCGGTTGCAGATTCTGGCGCCTCTCGTGCGTACCCGTAAAGGTCACCACCGTCCTATCTTCGACGAGGCGCAGAAGCTGGGGTTTGTGCGCGTGCGTGTCGATGGTGAGGTCTACGATCTGACAGAGGTGCCGGAGCTGGATCGCTATAAGCTGCACAATATTGAGGCTGTCGTCGACCGCTTGGTTGTCCCTGGTGCCGAACCGGAGGGCGGGAAGAACGGGGATGGTGCCGAGCCCGATGCTTTCTCAGATTTTGTCAGCCGTGTGACCGATTCCGTGGAGACCTCGCTCCGCCTGGGCGACGGCGTGATGATCGTCGATGTCGTTCGGACGCCGGATCCGGAGATCCAGGATGAAGGCGATGTGCTCTTCTCTGAGAAGCTCTCCTGTCCGGTTTGTAACATCAGCATACCGGAGGTCGAGCCGCGTACCTTCTCTTTCAACAGTCCTCACGGGGCCTGCCCGGTCTGTGAGGGGCTGGGTTACAAACTGGAGCTTGACCCGGACTTGGTCGTGCCCAACAAAGCCCGGACGCTGAAAGAGGGCGCGATCGCTTACGGGATGACTGACGATCAGGATAGCGCGACCTGGCAGATCCTCGAAAGCGTGGCAGAGCATTACGGTATAGGTCTGAACGAGCCCTGGAAGGAGCTGAGCGAGGCCCAGCAGCGGATCGTGCTCTATGGGACGGGGCGGGAAAAGGTACCCGTCTCCTACGAGACTAACCGAGGCTTCTGGTCTGGGGTCCGAAAGTATGAGGGCGTGATCCCCAATCTCCAGCGACGCTACGATGAGACCTCCTCGGATTACATTCGCGGCAAGATCGAGGAAGTGATGAGCCGCACGCCGTGCAAGGCGTGTCAGGGTAGTCGGCTCAACGATATCGCTCGCGCTGTCACCGTCGCTGAGAAGCCCGTCGATGAGCTTACGCGTTGGCCGGTTACCCGGCTGCAAGCGTGGATCGAGCTGCTGATCGAGACTCGAGAGGTGTCGGCACCCGAGGAAACCCCTCTGTTGAGCGCCAAGGAATACGCAATTGCTGAGCGCGCGTTGAAGGAGATTCGCAACCGACTGGCATTTCTGGTGAATGTTGGCCTCGACTACCTCAGTATGGACCGGACCGCCGGCACACTCTCCGGGGGTGAGGCACAACGGATTCGGCTTGCGACACAGGTGGGATCGCGGCTGACCGGGGTGTTGTATGTCTTGGATGAGCCCAGCATTGGCCTGCACCAACGCGATACGGCGCGCCTGGTCAGCACGCTGAAGGACATGCGGGACCTGGGGAATACGGTCCTGGTTGTCGAGCACGATGAAGAGACGATTCGATCTGCCGACTGGATCCTCGATCTGGGGCCCGGTGCAGGGGAGCACGGCGGTGAGGTCGTCGTGGATGGTCCCTTGGACGTGATCCTTGACCATCCGACATCGCACACCGGTGCCTACCTTTCGGGTCGCAAGTCCATCCCTGTGCCTGCGGAGCGGCGAGCCGGCAACGGTAAGGCCTTGGTCATCAGAGGGGCCCGTGAGCACAACTTGAAGAACATCGACGTGCGTCTGCCACTGGGACTGTTTGTCTGCGTGACCGGTGTGTCGGGATCCGGCAAGAGCACGCTGATCGTTGAGACGCTCTATCCGCGCCTGGCCCAGTTGATCAATAGCTCTCGAGACCCGGCTGGGGAGTGCGACGAGATTGAGGGCTACGAGTATATTGACAAGGTCATCAATATCGATCAGTCACCGATTGGGCGCACGCCGCGCTCGAATCCCGCCACGTACACCGGGGTCTTTGGGCCGATCCGCGAGCTATTTGCCAAGATGCCCGAGTCCCGCATTCGTGGCTACAAAAAGGGACGGTTCTCCTTCAACGTCAAGGGCGGACGGTGTGAGGCGTGCGGCGGGCAGGGCGAGCTCCGCATCGAGATGCAGTTCCTGCCAGAGGTCTACGTTCCCTGCGATGTCTGTCACGGTCAGCGCTACAATCGCGAGACGCTGCAGATCCGCTACAAGGGACTGAATATCGCTGATGTTCTCGACCTGACGGTGACCGAAGCGCTGGACTTCTTCTCGTCGATCCCGAAGATCACTCGGCGCCTGCAGACGCTCTACGATGTGGGCCTGGGTTACATACGCTTGGGGCAGCCGGCTCCCACGCTCTCTGGGGGCGAGGCGCAGCGGGTTAAGCTCTCCCGTGAGCTCTCGAAGCGCTCCACCGGCCGCACGCTCTACATGCTCGATGAACCGACGGTAGGGTTGCACGCCGCCGATGTGGACAAGCTGATCCAGGTGTTACAGAAACTTGCCGACACGGGGAACACGGTGATCGTCATCGAGCATAACCCTGACGTCATCAAGGTCTCTGACTGGGTCATAGATCTCGGCCCGGAGGGGGGAGACGCCGGAGGCGAGCTGATTGCTGAGGGGCCTCCGGAGGAGGTGGCTGGCAACCCGCAGTCCTATACGGGTCAGTATCTGAAACGCTGGCTCGAGGGGATCAGGACCGTGGCATAACCTTGCGAAGCAGGGCCTGCTTTGACACCTTGCTTAGAATCAGAGTGGGGCGCGACAGTCTCGTTGCGCCCCGCTTGCCTGCTACTCTCGTGCGCGGGCCAGATCCTCGTCCAGGCCGGCAAGGACGATATCCTCTCCGATCGAGACGAGGCTTGCGGCCTCCTCAAGCACACGCCGGGCGTCGGCTTGTCGTTGCTGCCCCAAGTACACGCGCCCCAGGGTCTGGAGTGCTACAGCGCGTTCGACGTTGTTGGTAGCCCAGTTTCGGGCATAGAACGAGAGCTGCTCGGCTTCTGCCAGCCGTTCGGGGCGGAAGTCAACGTAGAAGCGCGCTAGTGCGTTGAGCGTCAGGAAGTCGTTGGGCGCTAACTCCATCGCATAAAGGATATCGGCTTGGGCGCCGTCGATATCAGGCGGCTTCTGGATGCGGCGAGCCCATGACTGGGCGATATAGACGATGGCGAGCTCATCGTTCTGAGCGAACGCACGATCGACAGCCCCGCGTGTCTCCTCCATGTCACCGAGCCTTGCGGATGCAATCCCGAGCCAGGCTTCAGCCGCGGCGTCCGTTGGATTGATCTCCGCGGCCCAGTCAAACTCGTGAGCTGCCTCCGCGTATCGTCCCTGATAGAAGAGAACTTGGCCCAACTCAAAGCGAGCCTCGGCGATGTCCTCATGTAGGGCAATCGCGGTGCTAAGGGCGCTCTCGGCTGCGATCCAGTCACCCATATAGAAATAGGCTCGCCCCTCGCCAACATAGGCTTCAGCACGCTTCTCATCGAGCGCTTGCGCTGTCTCGAAATCAAGCAGCGCCGCGCTGTAGGCGCCTCGACGCAGGTACTCATATCCTCGCTGAAGATGCAGGTTGGCGTTGTCGGGATCTGCCTGGATCTGACGATCGTAAGCTGTGAAGATCGGGGGCGTCACCGTCGGCTCGAGCGTGGGTGCGGGTGTGCTGGTTGTATCAGCTTGTGACCTGTCGTCGCTGGGCGCGGGAGTCGGGGAAGCGCTAGGGCTCGCCACGCTGACGGGCGTAGCGTCCCTGTGTGTGACAGCCGAGACTTGCTCATCAGGCCCCGGCACGATATCAACCGTGGCGAACGCTCCTGAGACCAGAAGGACGACGATGCCCCAAAGCGCCACAACGGTCAGCCCCAATCCACCGAGAATGATCCTTTGGCCCGTTGATAGTGTCCGCTTGTTACCGGCCTTCTGAACTCGCCGGCGTCTGCTGCGGTCTTTAGGGGTGTTCGTTTCCTCCGGTTCTTCGAACGTGACTCCCTCAAGCAGATCCTTCCATAGATCCCCTGAGGGAGGAGCTACTCCGTTTTTCGGCGCGCCTATCTCCTGATGTGTGTCACGGGTTGGGGGCTCTGTGTCCGCGCCCTCATCTTCGGGCTCCTCGTCAGCCCCTGTTTGGTTCAGTAGATCGTCCAGGAAGTCCATCTCAGCCTCCACTTGATGGTGACTCGGAGGGATTGTGCAGAGCCTATGCCGGTCCGTACTGTGGCACGTGCGGGCGCAAAGTTCCTATCCTCAGGTCCAGAGTAAGTATAAAACCAGTATAAACCCTGTCAGCGGAAACGCAAACACTTGTTTGGCATTCGCCGCGTTCGTGGCACAATAGACAACAATATGTGTACCAAGAGAATGCATACTCCGGCCGATGCCCCGCGTCCCACCATCGACGTCGAGGCGGAGTTCTGGCAGCAGGGAGTACACGTGGTTGCCGGGCTCGATGAAGCGGGCCGTGGGCCTTGGGCGGGTCCCGTCTACGCTGCCGCTGTTGTGCTGCCGCGAAACCCTGAGCAACTGGCACGACTCGGGGAGGTACGCGACTCGAAGCTGTTGAGTCATCGACAGAGAGTGCGCTTGCTGGAGGAGATTCAGGCCGTAGCTCCGGCAGTGGGCGTTGGCTTTGCCAGCTCGCAGGAGATCGATGCCGTAGGCATCGTGCCGGCGACTTGCTTGGCGATGCAGCGCGCCCTTGATGAGTTAACCATTCCGCCCCAGGCTCTGATCATCGATGCGCTTACGCTGCCGCGCGTCGGTTTGCCGCAGAAAGCCTTCCCTCGTGCCGATGCGCGCTCGCTCAGCGTCGCAGCAGCCAGCATTGTGGCCAAGGTCTCGCGTGACCGGTGGATGATTGAGAGCGCCGCGGCGCGCTTCCCCGGATACGGCTTCGACCAGCATAAAGGTTACGGCACCAAGCAGCACCAGGAGGCGCTTGATCGCCTGGGCGTCTGCCCGTTACACCGGCGTAGTTTCCGGCCCGTCGCCGAGCGTCTCGATCGACCGCCGAATCGGGAGCTTCTCCCGGGGTTCTGATGGGATCCTTTCGGCGCATCGTCATGGTGGGGCCCTTCGGGTTGCGACCTCGCATGACGATGCGGGTCCGGGCGCTGCCCTTGGCGAGAGCCTTGGTTGCCCGAGGCTCTGAGGTCACCTTGCTGCTTCCCCCTTGGCAGAATCCGGAGGACGCCGGGCGGGTGTGGGAGGATGAGGGCGTTCGAGTTGAGAACGTGGTGCTTCCTCGAGGCGTGCCGGGCTGGTTCCATTGGCGGCTGACTTCCCATCTGGTGCGGCGCATTAAGCAGATCGACCCCGATGTAATCCACGCCTTCAAGCCCAAAGCCTACGCTGGCCTGGTCCATGCTGCACTGGCACGGCGCTATCCTGTTGTCGTCGATACCGACGACTGGGAGGGCCCAGGTGGATGGAACGCACTCGGTAACTATCCTCGGTGGATGCGTTGGTTTTTTGCGCGTCAGGAGCGCTGGGGGTTGACCCACGCGGCTGCCGTGACCGTGGCCAGTAGGGCCCTGGAGACGCTGACCTGGGCGCTGGGTGGTCCGCCGGAGCGTGTTTTCTACCTGCCCAATGGCGCTACCCAACCGCAGGAGGAGGGTCTGCCTCCCGTTATCGACCGCCCGACTCTCCTGCTTTACACGCGCTTTTTCGAGTATGATCTTGGTCGGCTCTGGCGCATCGTGAAGGGTGTGCGTGATCGTCGTCCTGACGTTCGGCTTCTGGTCGTAGGTAAGGGCTTTGCGTCGGAAGAGGCGCAGTTGCTGCGGCTGGCGCGGGATGCGGGCTGGCGCGTCGTGACATCTACGACCGAACTACCTGACGCTGATCTCGTGTACGTCGGTTGGGGAACGGACGACAATTTGCCTCTCTGCTTCGCCGCGACCGATCTCGGCATATATCCCTTCGACGATAATCTGCTCAATCGCACGAAGTGTCCGATGAAATTGATGGATCAGCTCGCTGCAGGTATCCCTATGGTCGCGGACGCCGTGGGGGAGATTGTGGAGATGGTCGTCGAGGGTAGGACCGGGCTGTTGGTTCGCCCCGGTGACGAATGGGGATTCACCGAGGCGATATTGGCCCTGCTTGCAGATCCTGAGCGCCTCCAGCGTATGGGCGAAGCTGCCAGGGCCGATGTCGCACGTCGCTACGCGTGGGATCGCCTGGCGACTAAGGCGGAAGCTGCCTACCACTGTGCCAGCCGTCGTGACTGAAGCAACAGCGCTCGTCGCAAGCCCGGGGCTCTGAGTTCGATCCATGGTATAATCCTGCCGGTGATCTTCTGGTTCCGATGAGGAGCGCCACGCATAGATGCGCAATGCGTAGGTACGTCATGGACGGTTTTGGTCGGACTGATCAAGTCAACTGGAGATAATTGTGCAGCTTACGAATATCCTAAACGCGATCAATGAATGGGCCCTCGGTATTATCCAGACCTTAGGCTATCCTGGTCTGGGGCTGGTGATGTTTCTGGAGAACGTTTTCCCTCCAATTCCATCGGAGGTGGTGCTGCCCCTGGCTGGATGGCTGACATTGGACAGATCGACAGGGTTTACTATGGTGGGCGTCACCATCGTTGGCGCCATCGGATCTGTCGCCGGTGCTTTCTTCTTCTACGGGCTCGGTAAATGGTTTGACGAAAGCCGCGTTCGATTCCTGTTGCGACGCTATGGCAGGTGGTTTATGTTGTCTGAGCACGACCTTGACGTGGCGCTTGCGTGGTTTGGACGATACGATGAGTACGTGGTCTTCTTCGCCCGTATGGTGCCAATTGTGCGAAGCTTGATCTCGGTTCCTGCAGGGCTTGCCGAGATGCCTGTGGGGCGATTCGCCTTCTACACTGCAGTGGGCACAGCGCTCTGGAGCTTCCTCTTGGCGTTTGCGGGGCGGTTATTGGGCGCGCAGTGGGCCCTGGTCGCGGAGTTTATCGATCGTTATCAGAACATCGTCATCGTTGTTACTGTGTTGGCCATCGTCTACTTCTTCTTCAGTCGCTGGCGGCAGCGAAATCGTCGAGACCCGTCCCAGTCAGAACAGATACAGCAGATACAATCCGGCCAGTAAGGATGGTGAGGGCGGATTTTAGCTTCTAAGGAGGCCGAGAATGCCACCTGTCATTCAGGCGAGGGAGATTGCGGATTATGAGGGTCAGGAAGTCGCCCTAAAGGGGTGGGTTTACAACCGCACGCACAAGGGCAAGCTCATCTTCCTCCTCGTTCGGGACGGCTATGGCTTCGTGCAATGCGTGGCCTTTGAACGGGACCTCGATCCGCATCTTTTTGACACCATCGTCCACATTCCGCAGGAGTCCTCAGTAATCGTCACAGGGACAGTGCGCGCCGATACCCGCGCCCCCGGACTCCCTGGCGGCTACGAGATTGGGGTGACCGACTTCGCGGTTGTTCAGGCGGTCGAAGGGGAATATCCGATCTCGCTCAAGGAGCACGGTGTGGATTTCCTCTCGGATCACCGGCACCTTTGGATTCGCGTCCCCAGCCAGTGGGCGATCTTGAAGGTACGCGCCACAGTGATCAGCGCGATTCGTGAGTGGCTGGATACGAACGGCTTCACCCTCATCGACACGCCAATCTTGACCCCTGCTGCTTGCGAAGGAACGACGACGCTCTTCGCAACTGAGTATTTCGATGAGGGCACCGCGTATCTGGCCCAAAGCGGTCAGCTTTACAATGAGGCCGATATCTTCGCCTTCGGAAAAGTCTACTGCTTTGGCCCCACCTTCCGGGCGGAAAAGAGCAAGACGCGGCGCCATCTCACGGAGTTCTGGATGGTGGAGCCGGAGATGGCGTTCTGTGATATGGATCAACTGATGGAGATCGAGGAGCAGTTCATCTCGCACATCGTTCAGCGAGCGTTGCGTGATTGCCGGGACGAGCTTCTGTCGCTGGAGCGTGACACGACGGCGCTGGAGCGGGTCGTGCCGCCGTTTCCGCGAATCTCCTATGATGATGCGTTGGAGAGGCTGGCGGAGATCCGCGAACAGACCGAGGGTCCCGAGCTCAAGGAACTGCTCGAGATCGAATGGGGCAGCGACTTTGGCTCTCCGCACGAAACCGAGCTCACCCAGCTCTTCGACCGCCCTGTTTTTGTCTATGGATATCCAACCGCTGCCAAGGCCTTCTATATGGAGCCCTGGCCGGGGCGACCGGAGGTGTCAAAGAGCGTGGACCTCCTAGCGCCTGAAGGCTACGGGGAAATCACAGGCGGGAGTGAGCGCATCTCCGATCCCGAGCTCCTCATAGAGCGCATTCACGAGCACAATCTCCCGGAGGAGGCGTTTCGGTGGTACATCGATCTGCGCCGCTATGGCAGCGTGCCCCACAGTGGTTTTGGGTTAGGCGTCGAGCGTACCGTTGCATGGATTTGCGGCATTGATCATATTCGGGAGACCATCCCCTATCCTAGGATGATCAACCGGGTCTATCCCTAAGACTCTCTTTCCAGTTTGCTTTGCCTGGGTACCGGGGCCAGGGTTCGTATGAGCCCTGGCCGTTTTGCATCTGATGAGCTTCGGGCCCCCAGTGTATCCCAGCGTTCCCCAGGGGGGCTTTGTGCTATAATGAGATCATCAAGCTTACTCCCATAGGCTTGGTGTAGGCGTGGTATGAAATAGATGCATGCTACACGGTGGTTGTCGTTTGAGTTCCTGCGTAAAAGGAGTCCCACATGGGGAAACGAAAGAACAGTGCCCGCATTGTGTTTATCATCATTAGCGTGTTGTTGCTAGTAAGCATGATTCTGGGCTTCGTCATTATGTTGCTCCCTCCTACCTACTGAGATCGCGAGGCGACCCAATGCACAATCCTGCTTCTCTCCACCGACAGTCCGGAATGCTCACGCGAGAGTTTCACGTCTCCCGTGAGGCACGTGATCGTTATGAACTTGATGAAGCTCTCTTTTCTCTGAGTGGTAACGTCATTTTTGCCGATTTCCGCGCTGCGCGCCTCTTTGCGCAGCGGATCAATGAGAAGCGGGACGTCGTCACCCACCCGGAGCGGAGTGTCCGGGCCGGTGAGTTGAATGCGATGGGGTTGGCCGATGAGATCCTCCATTACATCATTGCCCAGTATCGTCAGCAGCGTAAAGAGACCGTATTGGAGGAAGCGCTCGACTACCTTGAGGATCAGCTTGACGAGTCCGAGGTGGAGGACGTCTTGCTCTCCTTTGTGGAGCAGTTCCCGCCGATCCCTGTGTACAAGGGCGAGCTTACCCCTGAGGAGTATCTTCGCGGCGAGACGGAGGGCGTCGCACATCGGACGGTGGCACTAGAGGAGTTAATACTGTTGTGGCTGACCAACGAGAATCCCGCAGCCGACCCTTATCTGGAGCTTTTCGACGATGAGGAGTTGGAGACGGCGACGGCCTATCCCGAGCTCTGCGACCAGCTTGAGACCTTCTTTGAGGATCAGCCTCGCTTTGGTCCTGAAGATCAGACACTGTTGGATATGCTACGGAGCCCCGCGCGTGCCGCTCCCCGCTCTTGGCAGGGACAGCTGGAGTATATACGCACGCGATGGCGTGATTACCTGGGAAGCTATCTCTATCGTCTGCTCAGCAGTTTGGATTTTCTTGAGGAGGAAGCCAAGGCGTTCTTCGGATTCGGGCCGGGGCCGGTGGAGGTTTACGAGTTTGTCGAGCTTGGTGCTGAGCCTGAGGCCTTCAGCCCTGACAGCGATTGGATGCCCCGTGTGGTGATGATCGCCAAAAACGTCTACGTGTGGCTGGATCAGCTTTCGGAGGAATACGGTCGTGAGATTCGGCGTCTGGATCAGATACCGGATGAGGAGCTGGACCGTTTGGGCCGGCACGGGTTTACGGCCCTGTGGCTGATCGGTCTCTGGGAGCGCAGCGCGGCGTCCAAGCGGATCAAGCAGATGATGGGCAATCCCGAGGCGGTGGCCTCGGCTTACTCCATCACGGACTACGTGGTCGCGGAGGATCTCGGGGGCGAGGCTGCGTTCCAGACCTTGAAGGAGCGGTGTGCGGGACGTGGTATTCGTATGGCCAGCGATATGGTGCCGAATCACACGGCCATTGACTCAGATTGGGTGATCAACCACCCTGATTGGTTCATTGGCCTCGACCATAGCCCTTTCCCTTCCTACACCTTCAGTGGAGTAGATTTGTGCGAGGACGATAGGGTTGGTATCTATCTCGAGGATCACTACTACCAGCGCTCGGATGCTGCGGTGGTGTTTCAGCGGCGCGATCATTGGACCGGCGATGCCAAGTACATCTACCATGGTAACGATGGCACGCAGATGCCCTGGAACGACACCGCGCAGTTGAACTATCTGAATCCTGAGGTTCGAGAGGCGGTCATCCAGACGATTCTAGCTGTCGCTCGTCGCTCGCCCGTGATCCGCTTCGATGCCGCGATGACATTGGCAAAGCGCCATTTTCAACGGCTCTGGTTTCCAGAGCCTGGCACTGGTGGGGATATTCCTTCGCGCGCCGGATATGGTCTCACCAAGGCCGAGTTCGATGAGAGGATGCCCGAGGAATTCTGGCGGCAGGTTGTGGATCGTGTCGCGGCTGAGGTGCCCGACACACTGTTGTTGGCCGAAGCCTTCTGGATGATGGAGGGCTATTTCGTCCGAACTCTGGGTATGCACCGGGTGTACAACAGCGCCTTTATGAATATGATGCGGGACGAGAAAAACGCAGAGTATCGTCAGGTCGTGAAGAACACGCTGGAGTTCGACCCTGAGATTCTCCGACGGTACGTCAACTTTATGAATAACCCGGATGAGCGGACGGCAGTCGACCAGTTCGGGAAAGGCGACAAGTACTTCGGGATATGTACGATGATGGTGACGATGCCCGGGCTGCCGATGTTCGGTCATGGCCAGATCGAAGGATACGCCGAGAAATACGGGATGGAGTTTCGAAAGGCCTATTGGAATGAGGAGCCTGATCCCTATTTGGTGGAGCGCCACGAGCGTGAGATCTTTCCTCTCCTTCATAGGCGTTATCTCTTTGCCGGCGTCGACAGCTTTTTCCTCTACGATTTCTTCACGCCTTCCGGCTCGGTCGATGAAAACGTCTTCGCCTACTCTAACCGGGTGGGTGATGATCGAGCTTTGGTTCTCTATCATAATCGCTATGGCGATACCCGCGGATGGGTTCGCACGTCCGTCGCTTACGCTGTCAAGGATGTAGACGGGAATAAGACGCTGCAGCAGCAGTCATTGGCTGAGGCCTTGGGCATCTCCGGCGATCCGGACTGCTTCCTCATCTTCCGGGATGTCGTCAGCGGGCTGGAGTACATACGAAGCTGTCACGAGATAGCGGAGCAGGGACTCTATCTTGAACTCTACGCCTATCAAGCCCACGCATTCGTCGGCTTTCGAGAGGTGCACGACGATGCGTCGCACCACTATGCGCAGCTCAACCACCGTCTCGAAGGACGAGGCGTGCCGAGCGTTGATGAGGCCCTCAAGGAACTCTACCTGAAACCGCTCCACGATCCTCTGCGGATGCTCATCAGCGCCGAGGCTTTCCGCTGGCTGGTCGACCATACAGCGCCTCGACCGGCAGATGTCGACGCTGAGATGCTGGCTGAGGTCGAGCAGAAGGTCCACGATCTTCTGGCGGGTGTTCGCGCGGTGCTGGGTGAGGATATCGTTATCGATGGGCTTCCGGCCTCTCGAATCATCGATAGGACATCGGCACAGTTGAGGCGGATTTTGGCACTGCCCAGTGCCCTCCAAGCCGCAGCATCTGCGGACACAGCCGACGGCTACGTGGCTGCCGTCGACTTTGTGCTTCGCGATTGGCAGGAAGAGGACTGGGTGATGTGGGGCGCCGTCTTTGGATGGCTTTTCGTGCACCATCTCGGTGCTCTGGTGGACGAGGAAAACCCAGCGGAGATCAGCCGCGGTTGGTTTGATGAATGGTTGCTCTACAAGCCCTTGGCACAGACAATGGAAGCGTTGGATGTGGATTCAGCGTCTTGGGAGCGCGTTCTCGCGACGGTCCGGATGCTGCTGACCTACGCCCTGTGGGCGCCCTCCCCAAGCGAGCTGCGGGCGCCAGAGGGGGCGCGCGTGGTGCTCGGACGGGCGTTAAGCTATCCTGAGGTACAAACCTATCTTGGCGTCAATCGCTATGAGGATGTGCTCTGGTTTAACCAAGAATACTTCGAGGAATGGCTCTGGTGGATGC